>CAZIHO010000003.1:0-54524 GCA_964538875.1 uncultured Chromatiaceae bacterium | reverse complement strand
CGGCCCGGCTGCCACGCGCACCCGGTCCCCGTCGTTGAGGAAGGCGCCCCCAGACGCCACCACGGCGGCCCCATCCGGCAGGCCGGTGCGGATTTCCACCCGCCCCCCCAGACGTCGTCCGGTGATCACCTTATGCTGGATCAGGTGTTGATCTGAGTCAATCTCAAACAAAAAAACGTTGCCGTCCCGCACCACCAGGGCCGCCTCCGGCAAGGTGCGGGCTGGCGCGCTGCCCACCTGGATCTCACCCCGGGCGAACAGACCGGCGCGGGCGTTGCCCGGCTCGGGCAGATCCACGTACACCAGGGCCAGCCGGGTGACGGGGTCGAAGGTGGGCGCGGCGACCCGCACCCGGCCCGCCACGGCACCGCCGTCCGGCAACCGTACCTGGACCGGCTGCCCCGGCTGGACCAGAGCCAACTGCTCGGCGGTGACTTCTGCCCGCCATTCGACCCGGTTTTGCCGCACCAGGCGAAACAACTCGCTACCGGCCTGGACCACGCTACCCAGGGTCGCGCTCCGGCTGGCAATGGAGCCATCGTCCGGCGCCCGGACCTGGGTCTGCTCCAGGCGGATTTGCTGGGACTTGAGTTGGGCCTGGGCGGCGGCCAGATTGGCTCGCGCCGATTCCTCCGCCACCAGGTATTGCTTGGTTTGCTGTTCCGACATACTGGCCTTGCCGGACAGTTCCCGGGCGCGGGCGCCGTTGGCGCGCGCCTCGGACAGGGCCGCCTCCGCCTGGGCGACCCGCGCCTGTTGCAGCGCCACGTCTGCCAAGACCGTATCCTGGGCCAATTCCGCCAGCACCTCGCCCCGCTTGACCTGGCTGCCCACGTCCACGGCGATCCGCACCACCCGCAAACCGCCGGTTTCGGCGGCGATGACCGCCTCCTGCCAGGGCGCCAGGCTGCCGTTGGCACTCACCAACAGGGGCCAGTCCTCCAGGCGCGCCTGTTCCGAGGTGACGGTAAGGGCCGGCGCACCCTCCCCCGCCGGGCCGTCGGCCAGGGCGCTGGTGGCGCACAGGGCCAGGAACCCCAGGCAAAACCCTAGGAATCCCACTTGTTTACCTAGGGCGTCGCCCATCATGACCAGCACCTCCGGCTCATTGAGGGCGCCCATCATACAACGGCGCGCCGGACCCAGAATGCCCCCGGTCAATTTCAAAATATTAGGGGATTGTCGAACAGGGGAACCGCTGCTAGACTCAATTGCGAATCATTACCATTTAGGGGAGTGGACAGCGTGGATCAGCCAGTTGCCAGCCAGATGCCCTTGAGCCGGGTTCCGATCGGGGCTAAAGGCCGCATCGCCACCATTGGGGGCGGCTCCGCCCTGCATCTGCGGCTACTGGGTCTCGGCCTGCGGGTCGGGTCCGAGGTGGAAATCCTGCATCACCGGGGCCGGGGCGTGGTGGTCGCCACCGCTGGCACCCGCATCGCCCTTGGGGGCGGCGTGGCGGACAAGCTGGTCCTGGAGCCCCTGCCCCAGCCTGCCTGATGAGCAAGCCGCGCCGGGCCCCCAGCCCGGCCTTAAGCCTGACCTGAATCACCCGAGAGGGTCCATTCCGGCCAGATCCATTAGTTGTTTTTCCAAGGAGCCTCCTATGGGCTGTTGCGAAGCGGACCAGACCCCCCCCCGGACACCTGGCACCAACGGAATCACCCTCGCCATCGCCGGCAACCCCAACTGCGGCAAGTCCGCCCTATTCAATAGCTTTACCGGCATTCGCCAAAAAACCGGCAACTGGCCGGGGGTGACGGTGGAACGCAAGGAAGGGCGCATGGAACTGGACGGTCTGGACGTGCATGTCATCGACCTGCCCGGCATTTACTCCTTGGACGCCCGGTCCCTGGACGAACGGGTGACCCGGGATTATCTGTTGTCCCGCCAGGCAGACCTGATCGTCAACTTGGTGGACGCGTCCAATCTGGAACGCAACCTCTACTTCACGGTGCAACTGCTAGAAATGGGCGTGCCCCTGGTGTTGGCCCTGAACATGATGGACGTGGCGCGACGGCGCGGCATCCGCATCGACGCGGAGCAACTGAGCCGCCTGCTGGGTTGCCCCGTGGTACCGGTGGTGGCGGTGACCGGCGAGGGGCTCACGGAACTCAAGGCGCGCATCCTGGGCGTGGGTCTCGGCCGGGAGGCAGGAGGGACCGAACTGGCCCAGAGCGACTTGGTGGAACAGGCGGTCAGCGACCTGCGCGGCCGGTTCCCGGACTTGCTCGATCCAGCCAACCGGCGCTGGCTGGCCCTCAAGCTGTTGGAGCGGGATGACCACGCCCAGGCCCTGGCGGGGGAGGAAACCCAGGCCCAAGCGGAGCACTGGCGCCGGCAAATCCAGGATCGCTGCGGTGACGAGGTGGACCTGCATCTGGCCGACCATCGTTTTGGCCACGCCCATACCCTGGCCCAGGCGGTGGAGCGCCGCCAAGGGAAATTGGGCCGCACCCTCAGTGACCGGATCGACCAAGCGGTGCTAAGCCGCACCTGGGGAATTCCCATCTTCCTGGCGGTCATGTACCTCATGTTTATGTTCAGCATCAATGTGGGCGGCGCCTTCGTTGATCTATTTGATGGCGTGGGCGCGGCCCTGTTCGTGGACGGCTTTGGGGAACTCTTGACCGCACTGGGCACCCCGGACTGGCTGGTACTGGTGTTGGCCAAGGGCATCGGCGGAGGTCTCCAGGTGGTGGGCACCTTCATCCCCATCATCGCCTGCCTCTATTTATTTCTGTCCATCCTGGAGGACAGCGGCTACATGGCCCGGGCGGCGTTCGTCATGGATCGCTTCATGCACGCCATCGGCTTGCCCGGCAAGGCGTTCGTGCCCCTGATCGTGGGCTTTGGCTGCAACGTGCCGGCCGTGATGGCGACCCGCACCCTGGAGAACGAGCGGGAACGCAAGCTTACCATCCTGATGAATCCCTTCATGTCCTGTGGCGCCCGGTTGCCGGTGTATGCCCTATTCGCCGCTGCGTTTTTCCCCACCAATGGCCAAAACCTGGTATTCGGGCTGTACCTGACCGGTATCACGGTCGCGATTCTGACCGGCCTCATCATGAAGCGCACCCTGCTACCGGGCGAAAGCTCCGGCTTCATCATGGAGTTGCCCCCCTACCATTTGCCGACCCCCAAGGGTTTGGCGCTGCGTACCTGGGACCGGGTGAAGCTGTTCGTCACCGAGGCGGGCCGGGTGATTCTGGCCATGGTGCTGGTACTCAACCTGCTCAACTCCATCGGCACCGACGGCTCATTCGGCAACGAGAATTCTGAGACGTCCTTGTTGAGCACGGTCGGTAAGGCCGTGACGCCCGCGTTCGCACCCCTTGGCATCCAGCAGGACAACTGGCCGGCCACCGTGGGCATCTTCACCGGCGTGCTGGCCAAGGAGACGGTGGTCGGTACCCTGAATGCGCTGTACGGCAACCTGGCTGGCGGCGGCGCGGCGGCGGATGCCAAGCCGGAGTTCAACCTGTGGGAAGCCTTGGGCACCGCCCTGGCCACGGTGCCCGAGAACCTGGGCCAAATCGGCAAGCGGTTACTGGACCCCCTGGGCCTGTCCATCGACACGGAAACCGCCACTGCTGGTGCCGCCGACGCGGTGACCCAAGCCGCGCCGGGCCTGTTCGGCGCCATGGCGGCACGCTTCGACGGCCAGGTAGGGGCGTTCGCCTACCTATTGCTGATCCTGCTTTACTTCCCCTGCGCCGCCACCATCGGCGCCATCGTGCGAGAAACTGGGGGCGCATGGGCGACGTTCGTGGCGGCCTGGACCTCGGGCGTCGCCTATGCCGCGGCCACCCTTTTCTACCAGATCGCCACTTTCGAGCGCCATCCGGCCAGTAGTGGCGCCTGGATCCTGGGCCTCACCCTAGCCTTGGCGGTGGTCATCGTCGGCCTGCGCCTGTGGGCCGGCCGGGATGACCGGGGTACCCCTCCCCTGTTGAACACCACCGCAGAGGTAAAGGCGTGATTCTTTCCGAAGTTAGAGACTATCTACGCGGCCGGCAACGGGCCAGCCTCCAGGACCTGGCCCGCCATTTCGACACGGACCCGGACGCCCTGCGGGGTATGTTGGAGTTTTGGGTCCAGCGGGGCCAGGTGTTCCGCCAGAACGCCACGCCTTCCTGCGGCAGCCAATGCGGTCAATGCGATCCGAGCGCGGTGGAAATCTATAGTTGGGGTCCGCCAGCGGCGCCCAACCTGGGAATTCCGGTGCTGGTGGAGGGCCGTTGCCCCGGCTAGGCGGGGGTTGGAATCGCTGCTGCCAGCGGCGCAGCGATTCCCGCCTGCCGATCCCAGTGACCTAGCCCCCCAGTCCCCGGTAGCGGATGCGGTGGGGCTGGGCCGCCTCGGCGCCGAGGCGGCGCTTACGGTCCTGTTCATAGTCCGAGAAATTACCCTCGAACCAGGTGACGCGGCTGTCTCCCTCGAACGCCAGGATGTGGGTGGCGATGCGGTCCAGGAACCAACGGTCGTGGGAAATGACCAGCACACAGCCGGGAAAGGTGAGCAGGGCTTCTTCCAGGGCGCGCAGGGTTTCCACGTCCAGGTCGTTGGTGGGTTCGTCCAACAGCAGCAGATTGCCGCCGCTCTTGAGCAGCTTGGCCAGGTGCACCCGGTTGCGCTCGCCGCCGGACAGGTCGCCGACCCGCTTTTGCTGGTCCGAGCCCCGGAAGTTGAAGCGACTCACGTAGGAACGGGAATTCACCTCGTAACGATCCACGGTGAGGATTTCCAAGCCGTCGGAGATTTCCTCCCAAACCGTCTTGTTGGGGTCCAGGGCTTCCCGGGATTGATCCACGTAGGCGGGCTTGACCGTGGTCCCCAGGCGCAATTCGCCGCTGTCCGGCTGTTCCTGACCCATGATGATGCGGAACAGGGTGGTCTTGCCGGCGCCGTTGGGGCCAATGACGCCCACGATACCGCCCGGCGGCAGGTGGAAGGACATATCCTCGAACAGCAGCCGGTCGCCGTAGGCTTTGCTTAACCCCTGGGCCTCGATGACCAGATCCCCGAGCCGGGGACCGGGCGGAATGTAGATTTCGTTGGTTTCGTTGCGCTTCTGGAGTTCCTGGCTCTGCAATTCCTCGAACCGTTGCAGGCGCGCCTTGCTCTTGGCGTGACGGCCCTTGGGATTGGAGCGTACCCATTCCAATTCTTGCTTCATGGTGCGGATACGTCCCTGTTCCTGCTTTTCCTCCACCTCCAGGCGTTGCTCCTTCTGCTCCAGCCAGGAGGAGTAATTACCCTTCCAGGGAATTCCATAACCCCTATCCAGTTCTAGGATCCAACCCGCCACGTTATCCAGGAAGTAACGGTCGTGGGTCACCGCAACCACCGTGCCGCTGTATTCCTGGAGGAAATGTTCCAGCCAGGCCACCGATTCGGCGTCCAAATGGTTGGTGGGCTCATCCAGCAGCAGCATGTCCGGATGGGATAGCAACAGCCGGCACAGGGCCACCCGGCGCCGCTCACCGCCGGACAGGGTGGTTACGTCCGCGTCCCAGGGCGGCAGGCGCAGGGCATCGGCCGCCACTTCCAATTGGCGCTCCAGGTTATGGCCGTCCGCCGCCTGGATCAGGTTTTCCAACTGGGCCTGGCGCGCCGCCAGGGCGTCGAAATCCGCGTCCGGCTCCGCGTAGGCGGCATAGACCTGATCCAGTTCCGCCAGCGCCTCGGCCACATGGGCCAGGGCCTCCTGGACGTTGCCCCGCACGTCCTTGCCGGGGTCTAGTTGGGGTTCTTGGGGTAGATAGCCGACCTTGATTCCGGATTGGGCGCGGGCCTCGCCCTCGATTTCCTGGTCCACGCCGGCCATGATACGCAACAGGGTGGATTTACCGGAACCGTTTAGACCCAGCACGCCGATCTTGGCCCCAGGGAAGAAAGATAGGGAAATGTCCCGGAGGATCACCCGCTTAGGCGGGACGATCTTGCCGACCCGCTGCATGGTAAAGATGTACTGGGCCATGGTGTTCTCGCTGCCAGAAATGAAGCCGGCTATTGTCGCACAGGGAACCGCTGATTTATTGAGCGGTTCCCCCGGCACAGGGAGGTGCCGGCGGATACGACGGCGCAAGCCGTTGCATCCGGAGGAGAAGAAAAACCACGTTTTTTCTTCTCCGTCTGCTGAAAAATCCAAGGATGGATTTTTCAGCCTATCCATAGGCGAGCGGGACGTTTTTATCAGCCCGGCGTGCCCGGCCGGCGGCTCAATAACCGTCCGGATTGGCGGACTGCCAGCGCCAGGAGTCCCGCACCATGGCGTCCAGACCCAGCTCGGCGCGCCAGCCCAGTTCCGCCGCCGCCAGGGACGAGTCGGCGTACAGGCAGGGCACGTCCCCGGGGCGTCGCGCCACGATCCGATAGGGGATCGGCACCTGGTTCACTTCCGTGAACGCCCGCACCACTTCCAACACGCTGTAACCCCGGCCAGTACCCAGGTTGTAGGCCCGGCAACCGGGCTGATCTTGCAGACGCTTAAGCGCCTGCACATGGCCCCGGGCCAGGTCCACCACATGTAGATAATCCCGCACCCCGGTGCCGTCCGGCGTGGGATAGTCGTCGCCGAATACCTGGAGTTCGGCACGCTTGCCCACCGCCACCTGGGTAATGAAGGGCATGAGGTTGTTGGGGTAGCCCTGGGGGTCCTCGCCGACCCGGCCGCTGGGATGGGCGCCCACCGGGTTGAAATAGCGCAGCAGGGTCAAATTGAGACTGGGGTCCGCCCGGTACAGGTCCCGCAGCACTTCTTCAATCATCCATTTGGTGCGGCTGTACGGATTGGTGGCACCCAGCGGAAAATCTTCCTGGAGCGGGAAGCGGGTGGGCTCGCCGTACACAGTGGCGGTGGAACTGAACACCAGTTGCCGCACCCCCGCCTCGGCCATGGCCCGGCACAGATTTAGGGTGCCGCCCAGGTTGTTGTCGTAATACGCCAGGGGCTTGGCCACCGACTCCCCCACCGCCTTGAGGCCCGCCAGATGGATGACGCCCGCGACGCTCCAGGTCCGGAACAGGCCGCGCAGCGCCTCCAGGTCCCGCAGGTCGGCACGCAGGAAGTCCAGGGAGCGGCCGCTCAGTTCCCGCACCCGGTTGAGGGATTCTTCCTTGCTGTTGCAGAGGTTATCCACCACCAGCAGCTCGTAGCCGGCCGCCAGCAACTCCAGGCAGGTGTGGGTACCGATATAACCGGCGCCGCCGGTGACTAAAATCCTCATGGGTTGTCGTTCTCCGCCGGGCCGCCGCTTGACCAGCGCCGTTTCAGTTCGTCCAGATGCAGGGCCAGCCACTGGAGGCCGATGACCGCCGGCGCCGCCGTGATGTGTCCCCCGGCCAGGGCCGCCAGGGCACCGGTTCGGGATAGCACCCGCACCCGGATATCCTCGCCTTCGTGGGCCAGCCCATGCACCGTGCCGTCTTGGGGCGCCCGTACCCGGCCGCAGTACAGCTGGGCCCGTTCGCTGGAGGTACCGGGACTTACCCAAAAATCGCCGATGGGGACCAGGCCCGAGAGGGCACACCCGGTCTCCTCCAGCACTTCCCGGCGCGCCGCGGTCTCCGCGTCTTGCCCCGGCTCCCAAACCCCACCCGGAATGTCCAGCAGCCAGGCGCCGGGCCCCTGTTCCAGGGCGGCGATGCGAAATTGCTCCACCAACACCACCTGGTCTGCCAGCGGGTCATAGGGCAGCACCGCCACCGCCCGCAGTCCTTCCAGGCGTTCCCGCAGGATGGGTTCCCCCATGCCGCCGCCAAACAGGCTGTGCCGCAAACGATGGCGATGGAGGCGCAAGAAGCCCCGGTAGCCTTCCTCGTCGGCGAGGGATTCGATCAGATAGTCCAAGGTGGTGGTGCCGGCTGATGCCCCTAGCCCTTGGAATTACCTAGTTTCAGGGCCTGGGCTAGGCGGGCGTCGTGGCCGTACAGGTCTTGAAAGAAGCGTACCCGGCCGTCCGGCTCCGCCACCGCCGTGGTGTAGAGCACATACACGTCCAGGGGTTGACTCAGGTTGACATGGGCGCGGTCGCCGCTGGCCACCAGGGCGTCGATACGCTTGCGATCCCAGCCTTCCTGCTTCAACACATGGGCCGCCAGGGCCGGTGGATCCGCGACCCGGATACAGCCATGGCTCAGGTCCCGTTTCTGCTTGCCGAACAGGCTCTTGGACGGCGTACCGTGTAAATAGACGGCATAGTTGTTGGGGAACAGGAACAGAATCTCGCCCAGGGCATTGCGGGCGCCGGGCCGCTGACGAATCTTGAGTTCGCCCCGCTGCAACCGGGCCAGATTGGTGCCGTTGGCGGGCAGGGCCTTGGAGGCCGGATTGAAGTCCGCCACGATCTCGTAATTGCCCCGGTCCAGATAGCCCGGATCCTTGAGGATCTTGGGCACCATTTCTTCCTTTTGAATCTTGGGCGGCACCAGCCAATAGGGCGCGAACACCACATGCTTGAGGTTGCCCCGGAATACCGGCGTCTGGCGCGCCGGATAGGACTCGCCGACGATGACCCGCATGTCGAACACCTGCTGGTAGGCATCCTGGTCGTCATTCTCGAACGCCGCCAGCTCGAATTGGGGCACATTGATCACCAGAGGCCGATGGCCCAGGGTATCCGGCATCCAGCGCCAGCGCTCCAGGGACAGCAGGATTTGCCGCACCCGCTGTTCCATGGACACATTGAGTTGCTCGAACACCTCCTTGCCCAACACGCCATCATCCTGGAGGCCATGGCGCTGCTGGAATTTCTTGATCGCTTCCGCGATGGCCGCCGTGTAGATTTTGCCGGCTCCCACCGCCGGCTTCTGGGCCGGCAAATCCCCCCAGTGCACCAGGCGATGGATCAGGCGCGGCAGTTCCTCGTAGCGGGCACCAACCCGCACCGACCCCTTGGGCACCGCCAGGGGCGTGGCGAATTCCGGATCCCGGGCCAGTTCCCGGTAGCGCACCAGGGCGTCCAGCAGGGCCCGGTAGCGGCGGAAGCCGGGCTCCAGGGCTTCCAGTTTTTGAACCGGCTGTTCCGCCACCGCCAGTTCTTGGATAAAGGCGGCCAGATCCAGGCGCTTGGGCTCCACGTCCAGGTCCAGGGACAGCTTCTTGGGCAACACGCGCCCGACCCGCAAGTCCGACACATAGCGCATGCTGGACAGGGTCAAGGCCAGGTCCAGCCAGGCATGGCGGCATTCGCCTTCCGGCCCCGGCTGGCTCTCCAGTTGCTCGACCCACACCGCCCATTGCTTGCCCGCATAATCGGAGGCGCGCAGACCCTTGTTGTCCGCCGAACTCAGGGCTTCCATGGCGGCTTGGGCCTGGAAGCGGGGACGCCCGTCCTGGAACCAAAGCAACTGATGGTCCCGGCCTTCGTACAACTTTTGCGCCGCGTCCCGGTAAGCGGAGAAATCCTGTGGATCTAACTGGGGGTGCTGGCCGGATGCAAAAAATACCGTCAGGGGTTCCTGGCAACTGTCCGCCGCCTGGGCCACTGCGGGCAACCAGGACAAGCCAGCAACCCAGGGCAACAGCTTGGCTCCGAGCAGGAGCAATCGCACGACTGGATGGTTCATGGTCCAACTGGCGGGTAAACACCCGCGGTGATCTGAGCAAAGGACACCGGACCGGTCATGCCGGCCCTCGCCACGGCGATCCGCGCCAGGTCCAGGTGGCGGCGCGCCACCCGCATATCCAGGTTAAAGCCTGGGTTGGGCGCGCCGCTACTTCTACCAATCGTTCCTCACACCTGTCCGGGATCCGGCTGATGAATCAACTGACGTTTAACGACCTGGTGGTACTCTTGGTGGAGCCGTCCCTGGCGCAGCGGCATATCATAGGCAATCTGCTGCGCGAGCTAAACATAAACCACCTGCTGGGGGCGGCGAACGGCCAGGATGCCCTGGCGCAAATGGCCAAGGAACCGCCCGATCTGGTCATCAGTTCCCTGTACCTGCCGGACATGCAGGGCACCGACCTAGTGGTGGCCATGAAGCAAGACCCCAAGCTGGAGTCGGTGGCCTTTGTCCTGATTTCCAGCGAAACCCGGTTTCATATGCTGGACCCGGTGCGCCAGGCCGGCGCCGTGGCCATCATTCCCAAGCCGTTCGGAACCCGGGAACTCAAGACCGCCCTGCAAACCACCCTAGAACACCTGAATCCGGTTCAGGCGGACTGGGAGGACGTGGATCCGGACAGCCTCCGGGTGCTGCTGGTGGATGACAGCGCCCTGGCCCGTAAGTCGATCCGCCGGGTGCTGGATAACCTGGGCATCGAAAACATCACCGAGGCGGTGGATGGCCTGGAAGCGCTGCGCCTGATCCGGGCACAGTATTTTGATCTGGTGGTGACGGACTACAACATGCCGCGCATGGACGGCAAGGAACTGGTGGATCAGATTCGTTCCGCCAGCGGGCAGGCTTCGGTTCCCATCCTCATGGTCACCAGCGAGCGGGACGCGGGACGCCTGGCGGCCATCCAACAGGCGGGAGTATCTGCGGTCTGCGACAAGCCCTTTGAACCCAGCTTCGTACGCGGGCTGCTGGGCCAGATTTTGCGCCCGGACTAACCTGGATGGCCCCCTGGCCGGGTAGCCGCCCAGCCGATCAAAACTTATCCAAACGCACCGGGTTGGCGCCGAACAGGTCCCGGTAGCTGGAATAGAGGGCACCCACCAGCACCGGCGTCAGCACCAGCCAACCGATCCCCAAGGTCAATAGGGCCGCCAGCGCCAAGCCAAGGCTGACCAGCCCCAGCACCCCCAAGGGCCGCCAGTTACGCAGGCAGGCGGTCAGGCTCAAGCCGATGGCGTCCACCGGCGACAGGCGACTCAGCATTACCAAGGGCACCGCGTAAAACAGCAGGCCGACCAGGGTCGCGGACATCAGCAGCAGCGCCACCAGGGACAGCATGCCGGTCCCCACGAACAGACTACCCAAATGAGTCGCTGGTCCCCGCAGGATGCCACCCAGGACGCTGCCGGTGACTAGACCTCCGCCCACCAAGCCGAGCAACAGCCCGCCCACCAGGGAAATAGCCCCCAACATGAACATCAGGTGGGTCAGGGAACGGATGCGAAACGCCTGAATCAGGTGGGATAGGTCCAACTGGCCGCCCCTGGCCAGTTGATCGGCCCCGTACAACATGCCCCCGGTCAAGGCTGGCGCCAGTAGCACGAACACCAGGCTGCCGATCCAGGGAATGAAATCCAAGCCTAGGGCGATCACCAAATAGGCTAGGGTCATGAATATCCAATTCCGGGGATTTTTACGGAACAGCGCCCAGCCATCCATCACCCAGTGCCAAGCCCGGCTTGTCTCGACCTGCCGCACGTCCATCATTTTGCCAATTCGCCCTGCCTAGGATCCAACAGAATATCGAACCAGACTCCCTGGCCCGTTTCGCCCAACCCTCGCGCCCTGAAGCCCGGTGACGCCGCCAACGCCGGTCCGGCCAGGAATCCTATATATCTGCTTAGTATAGAGGGATAGCTCCATCAGCGCGCCCTAACCGGGCTCGGAGGTACTGGCCGGCAGGCGCCGTCCAGGGGATACTGGTCCATTGACCTATTGGAGTTGTAACACCATGGCCCTGGGTCCCCGCGAGATTGTGACGCCCTTTCGCCCCATTCCCTTGACGGTGCCGGAAGGATTGAAGCCCAACGAGTTTTTCAATAGCCCGGAGAACCTGCGGGACCTGGCCCATAACAACGGGCTATTGGTGACCCCGGAAAATCTGCTCCTTTACCGCAAGGCCCTGGGACACAGCACCTTATTCGACACCTCAATTCTCTACAACACCTCTGAGTCCATCCTCAACCCCCTGGGCCGGCCGGTGCGGCGCACCCAACTGCCGGACCCGGTGAAGCGGGTCTGGAACCGCATGAACCGGATCATCCTGGCCTACCTGGCGGAACGCTATCCGGACCCGGAGCGGACCCTGATCCTAGCCGGCGAGGCCAGCTTGGACGCCACCTGGCCCCTGACGTCCCCTGGGGTACCCAGCATCCGCATGTTGCACAACCATTTCATGGCCTTTTCCATGGATGAATTACGCGCCGCGTCCCCGGCGGATCCGGCCAATCCCAATCTGACCGACGGGGGCCAGCACAGTCTGTTCCAGGCCCACATGGGGGACGTGTACCGGCGCTTCGTCGACCGCGCCCTGGATCTGGAGATTCTCGCCGACCTGCCGCTGGATGAGTCCCGCCTGGCCCTCACCGGCTTTCCCCAGGGCCTCCCCTGCTGGGAAGCGCGGGGCGGCATCGACGCCCTGGGCGACCTGCGCTTCTGGCGGGAATATGACCTGGTCCTGCAAGGCTTCATCGACTTCTACCGGTCGTTCTTTTCCCAGGTTTCGGTGCGCAACGCTCCGCTGCTGGCCGATCTGTATTTTCCGGATGCGGTGGACGCGGTGCTGCTGTGCGATGACGGCTTCCACGCCGCCGCCAAGAAGGTGCGGGACCAGTGTATCCGGGACCCCGCCTACGCCAACGCCATCCGCTGGGAACCGGCGTTCAAGCAGGTCATCTACCGCAATACCACCGGCCGGCTGGTGGTGACCATCAGCCAGAATTCCATCGGCAACGCCATCACCGAATTGCTGGGGGTGGTGGTGCGGCGGGTTCCGGACGCCGACGCCTACGCACGGGCCGAACCCGCCTTGATCGAGCAGTTGCTGGAAGTACGGCGCCGCCTGCTGGACGCGGACCTGGGCCAAGGCATCGCCACCGACCGCTGGGGGGCCGGCTGAGCCGGGAGCGACGGCGGGGCCGTCCGGGCATCGCGGCTACAATCCGCCCCCGGCGCTCCGGCCCCGGTTCCAGACCCGGTACCAAGCCCGCAGCCCCTGTCCCTCGATCCTGTTAGGTGGGTCCCTATGAATGTTTCCGCCTGGTCCATTCGCAACCCGGTGCCCGGCATCCTGCTGTTCGCGCTGCTGACCCTGCTCGGCATTTCCGGATTCCGGGGCATGGGGATTCAGAACTTCCCGGACATTGAACTGCCCACCATCGTCGTCAACGCCAAGCTGGAAGGAGCGGCGCCGGAGCAGTTGGAAACCGAGGTGGCGCGCAAGATCGAGGACCGCATCGCCAGCCTGGGCGGTGTCCAGCATATTCGCACCGCCTTGACCGACGGCTCCGCCGTGATCCGGGTGGAGTTCGACATCGACATCGACCCGGAAACCGCTCTTAACGACGTGCGCAACTCGGTGGACAGCGTGCGCGCTGAATTGCCCCAGGACCTGACCGATCCGGTGGTGTCCAAGATCACCACCAGCGGCAGCGCCATCGTCACCTTCACGGTCCAGTCCGAACGCCTGGACGAGGAGGCCCTGTCCTGGTTCGTGGACAATGAGGTCAGCAAGGCCCTGCTGGCGGTGAAGGGCGTGGGCGCCGTCAGCCGGGTGGGGGGCGTCAGCCGGGAAGTGGCGGTAGACCTGGACCCGACCCGCATGGCTGGGCTGCGGGTGACCACCGCGGACATCTCCAGCCGCCTGCGCCAAGTGCAGCAGGACGCCTCCGGCGGGCGGGGCGACATCGGCGCTGGCATCCAGTCGGTGCGCACCCTGGGCGCGGTGCGCAGCAGCGCCGAAATCGCTGCCCTGGACATCCCCCTGGGCAATGGCCGGGCGGTGCGCCTGGACGAAATCGCCCGGGTCACGGATGGCATCGCCGAACGCACCAATCACGCCCTGCTGGACGGCCGGCCGGTGGTGGCGTTTGGCGTTACCCGGCTCAAGGGCGCCAGCGAGGTGGCGGTGGCGGAAGCGGCGCGGCGGGCGGTGCGGGAATTGGGACAGCGTCATCCCCAAATCCAGTTCGGGGAAGCCTACGACACCGTGGCGCCGGTGCTGGATAACTACACCGGCTCCATGCACCTGCTGTACGAGGGCGCCCTGCTGGCAGTGCTGGTGGTCTGGTGGTTTCTGCGGGACTGGCGCGCCACCCTGGTATCAGCGGCGGCCCTGCCCCTGTCGGTCATCCCCACCTTTGCCGCCATGTATTGGCTGGGCTTTAGTCTCAATGTGTTGACCCTGCTGTCCCTGGCGCTGGTGGTCGGCATCCTGGTGGACGACGCCATCGTGGAAATCGAGAACATCGTGCGCCACATGCGTCAAGGCAAGGGGCCGGTCCAGGCCGCTACCGAAGCGGCGGACGAAATCGGCCTGGCGGTGATTGCCACCAGTCTAACCCTGGTGGCGGTATTTCTGCCCACCGCCTTCATGGGCGGCGTACCCGGTAAATTCTTCCGCCAGTTCGGCATCACGGCGGCGGTGGCGGTATTCGCGTCCCTGGCGGTGGCGCGCATGCTGACCCCCATGATGGCCGCCTATACGTTGCGTCACCAGCCGGCCAGCGCCGGGGAAAGCACCCTGATGCGCCGCTATCTGGCGGTCATGACCTGGTGCCTGGCCCATCGCAAGACGACCATGGCTGCGTCTGTGCTGTTTTTCGCCGCCTCCCTGACGCTGGTACCCCTGCTGCCCAAGGGCTTCATCCCGGCCGCAGACCGGGCCCAGACGGCGGTCAAGATCGAGCTACCGCCAGGCAGCAGCCTGGATGAAACCCGGGCCGCCGCCGAACGGGCCCGGCAGTTGATCGTCCCGGTGGACGACGTGACCCGGGTCTTCACCCTGGTGGGCAATACGGTGGGCGCTGGCCCATTCGGCGAGGGCGCCGGCAGCGACGTGCGTAAGGCGACCCTGATGGTCATGCTCAAACACCGTCACGACCGCCCCCGCAAGCAAGCAGAGGTGGAAGGGGAACTCCGGGAACGGATGCGCACCCTGGCCGGCGCCCGGGTATCCGTGGGTTTGGGCAATCCCGGCGAGCAGTTGCAACTGGTGCTGGCCGGCGACGATCCGGACACCCTGACCACCGCCAGTCGCGCCCTGGAACGGGACCTCCGCACCCTGCCCCGCATCGGCAACATCACCTCCAACGCCAGCCTGCAACGGCCGGAGATCCACCTGGACGTGGACTTCAGCGCCGCCGCCGACCTGGGCGTCACCACCGCCGCCATGGCCGCCGCGATCCGGGTCGCCACCGCTGGGGATTTCGAGGTGCAATTACCCAAGCTGAATCTACCCCAGCGTCAGGTGCCGATCCGGGTGCGGTTAGACCCGGAACTACGCCAGGACCTGGACGCCATTGCCCAATTGCGGGTGGCCGCCAAAGGGGGCCTGGTGCCCTTGAGCACCCTGGCTAAGGTCGGGCTGAATAGCGGCCCTGCCCAGATCGACCGGCTGGACCGCAGCCGCAACGTCACCTTTCAGATTGAATTGGCGGGCCGGGCGGTGGGCGCGGTGCTGGCGGACGTGGAGCGATTGCCGGCGATTCAACACCTGCCCTCCGGTGTCCGGCGCCCCGCCGCCGGCGACGCGGAGCGCATGGCGGAGGTCTTCGGCGGCTTTGGCTCTGCCATGCTCACTGGCATTCTCTGCATTTACATCGTGCTGGTGCTTCTGTTTCATGACTTCTTGCAACCCGCCACCATCCTGACCGCCCTGCCCCTGTCCGTGGGCGGCGCCTTCGCGGCCCTGCTGCTGGCCCAGCACAGCTTCTCCCTGCCCTCGGTGATTGGTGTGCTGATGCTGATGGGCATCGTCACCAAGAACTCGATCCTGCTGGTGGAATACGCGGTCATGGCGCGCCGGGAACGGGGCCTGGAGCGCCGGGATGCGCTCATCGACGCCTGCCGGAAACGGGCGCGGCCGATCCTGATGACCACCATCGCCATGGTGGCCGGCATGCTGCCAGTGGCCCTGGGTTTGGGCGCCGAACCCAGTTTTCGCTCGCCCATGGCGACCGCCGTGATCGGCGGCCTGCTGACCTCGACCCTGCTGTCGCTGCTAGTAATCCCGGTGGTCTTTACCTTGGTGGACGATTTGGTCGCCCTGTCGCGGCGCGCCATCCGCTGGCTTGGGCCGCGCCCCCGCCTGGATGGAAGTCCCTAGGGCAGGACGAACCGGGCCGAATCGGGTCAGATCAACTGTTCCGTGTTGTATTCGATGGTGTGGGAGGGCTCTTGCAGGAAGTAGCCCTGGATATAGCTGATGCCCACGGTCCAGAGCACCGTGAGGGAATTCCCATCTTCAACAGCGGTGGCAATGCTCTTGATGTTGCGCCCCACGATCATCTCGTTGATGGCGCTGAGGGCCTGTTGACGATCCGGATCGGTGGCTAGGTCCCGGGAAAAACTGGGGGCCAGCTTCACAAAATCCACCGGGAACTGGTCCAACAAACCTTCCGGATCGGATATGTGTCCGAAATGGTCCAGTGCCACTTGGCATTTGATCTTCTTGAGGCCCTCAATCAACTTGGCCGCTTCCTGGGCATTGTCCTGGGCGTGCTTGGCCCGAATCTGGAAGGTCAACCAACTCCCCCGGGCGCCGAACTCCCGCAAACAATCGAACACCCAAAGCAGTAAATTCTTATCCCGCACCGAGGATTCGGACAGATTGATAAAGAAATTGGTTTTATTGCCCTGCCGACGCATCTCACTGACGGCGGAGATGGCGGCGCGGATCACCCAATGATCGATTTCCGCGATGCGGCCCATTTGCTCGGCGGCTCTTAGGAAGACTTCCGGCAAGATTTCCTCGTCGCCGGCATCCAGCAAGCGCACCAACACCGCATAGTTTTCCCGGGTATCCCCTTGCAGACTGACGATGGGCTGGTACAGCAGACGGAAGCGGCCACTCCTCAGTCCATGCTCGATATCCGCCACCAGCTTTTCGTCGATGGTCGATACCAGGAGCTTTTTTTGCTCGGCGGTGGCAGCCATTTGAGCTTGGCCCGTCCTAGTGCCGGGATCGGCTCCGGTCCGGGTTCCGGCACCGCTGGCGGTGGTCCCGCTTTCACTGGCTTGCAGCCCCCGCTTGACCAGTTCCTCGGGACTGCCGGCGGCATCCGTCAACAGGACCACGCCGATGCCGCATTCTGGATTCAAGGCGGGATCCGCGTCGCCGATCTCGGTTTCCAGGTGCCACTTGAGGGTGTCGGCGAACTGGAGCAGGTCCCGCTCGTCCTCCCGCTCCAGGAGCAGGGCGAAGCAGTTGTCATTGAAGCGCGCCAGCAGATCGGCGGCGCCCACGCATTGGCGCAGCGCCTCGCCCAGGCGGCGGATCAGGCCATCGGCCCAGGTAACCCCCTGGGAACGCCGTAACCCTGGGAAATTAGGGACGCTGACGAGGACTAGACCCGCTACCCCCTCGAACCGGGCAGAGCCCATCCGCTGGGTCAGTTGAGCCATGAAATAGGAGCGATTCGGAAGTTGCGTGTCCTGATCCAGGGTGATGAGTCGATGAATTTCTTTTTCCATCTCCACCGGGCTGCGGCTGCGATCCCGCACGATGATCTGATAGCCGGGTTCGCCATCCACGGAGGCCTTCATCAGGGACAGGCTGACATCTAGATGTCGACCATCCTGGCGGCGGCATCCCAGGTCCACCGTCACCGCCTTGCGATCTCCTTCCAGTTGTTTGAGCGCTGTCTTGATGGCTTTTTGGTGGTCCTTTTCCACCAGATCCAGCAGGGGCAGATCCTCGATTTCCGATTGGTCCGAGAACCCGAACATTTGCAAATAGGCCCCGTTGACATGCACGTGCATGCCATCCTGCACAAAGGCGATAGCCTCCCGTGAACTGTCTACCAGCCCTACCGAGCGCTGCTCCGACTCCAACAATTGCTGCCGCAAGCGGGCCAGTTCCCGGCGGTTGCGCAGGTCGCTAATCTCCCTAGCCACCACCAGTTGCAGGTGATGCAAGTCCTCTCGGTGAATCAGGTCCCGAGCACCGGCCCGCATGGCCGCCAGCAGGCCGTCGGACACCCGGTTCTCCTCCACCATCAGCAACAGGGGGAGGTCCCGGTCCACGTCCTGGTAGAGGGCTAACACCTGGTCGAGGTCGATGCTGGCGTCATAGGCGCAACAGAGAATCAGATCCCAGTTGCCGCCCGGCAGTTGCTCCTCGAAGGCACGCAAGTCGCCGATGCGCGTGCCATGCACGGCCAACCCGCCATTGCGCAGGGAGGTGATGATGCCTTGAGTATCATCCAGGGAGCCACTCAGAATCAGTAACTCGATGGCTGAAACCGACCGGCCCTCAGCGCGCACGGTAACTCCTTGCCACCGGACGGGCCCATGGGGCGCCCCAGCCGGGTCCAATAAGCACCCACCGGAAACTGCCCAGCGGATGATCGCTGCTCCGGTCCAATCCGGACATCTGGACCCCGCGCACCATCCGCCTGGTCTCTATACTACTCATAGTACTCATATAGAAAACGGGCAAAGGCGCCAGTGGCCTCCAACAGGCGGGTCAAGCGTACCGGGCGTTCCTTTTCGTCGATTTTCAGCAAAATCCGCTGGCCTTCCTTAAAGGCCGCCATAGGGGCCACCAAGCTAGCCGGTTGGTTGGCGTTCTTGACCTCCGGGACCATCAGGATGGGTTGCGCCAATTCATGGGCGCGCTCCAAACTGACCGCCGATGCCGCCACCGCAGAGGGCGCCAGCACCTGCAAACCTACCTGCAATTCCTCCGGTCCGGTACTGGTCATGCGCCGAACCGCCGCCAGCCGATATTGTTCCGCGTCAGACGGCGATTGGATGCCCACCAGTTCACCGATTTTCACCGACGGCACCCGCCGCCCCCGCCAGTTGACGCAATAGCCACCTACGCTCTCGTTGGCGGTATAGAACACGCTGGGACCGCTTCGCTCCACGGGCTGGGTGGGCCGGGACAGGGGAAAGGACGACGGCGGCTCGCCCCGGGGCCGCTCGTGTTGGGAACTGGGACCGAAGCTAATGAAACTGCGCATGTAGGAAGCGGGCTCATACTCCAGGGGGATCAGCATCAGATTGGATTCCACATCCAAGCTACCCCCCCGGGGCACCGGCGCCAGACTCAGGGTGGATTCGGAGCCCACCGGGTCCGCTTCGGTGATAAACACGGACGGCCGTTCCAGCCCGGTGTCCCGATCGCCGTTCAACAGGGTATGGATCTTGGTGAGACCCACCACAATGCGCATCTCGAAGTTGAGTTTGGTGCGGGCGAACTCCCGCTTGGGGACCGATCCCCAGGCTTGGATCAGGCGCCGCACACCGGCCCGTGAGATTTCCCCTTGGCTGCCACCAGGCTGGATGGCATCGGAATCCGCAGGCAATTGTTCAAACAGTTCCCGCAGCACTCCCAGCAAGGGAGCGGTGTCCAATTCCAGCGCGGCCCGGGTGGTGCCCCCCTTGACGAAAGCGGAGGGAACCGGCGGTACGTCCCGGAAAATCGGCACATAGAAGCGGGTCGGCACGGTGGAAGGGCTCTGTACCTCGGTGAGCGGAACCAGCCTTGCCCAGCCAGGTAACTGGGTGCGCATAAAGGCAATCTCCCGCTGACGCAGCCGGTTCGGAGAAGCGGCGGCCAGTAGCAAGGCCCGCGTATACAGTTCCTTGAGGGTCGCCCCTTCCTCGCTGGTCCCGCCGCCGAAAATCTTGACCTGGGTGGTCGTAACCTGATTGGACGCCCCCGCCTGATACAGGTTATGTATTTCCTGCCAAAGCTGGGTTGGATACCGCTGGTAGGTGATGACGATGTAAAAGATCCAGTCGTTGAAATGGGCCACCGCCCGGGTCAGGGAGACCACCAGCACCTTACGTTCTGGCGCGCCAATCCGGCCCAGGGCCGTATCGTGGGCGGCGATCTTGTAGGCGGTGGCCAGGGCTTCATGCAACCCGCCACATAGATCCACCATAGCGCGGATTTTGTCGGACAGGGGGAAGCCTGTGTCCTTGAATTGGCGTTCCATACCCTGGATGGCCGTCAACGCCGGCCGGGTAAAGAGTTCGGCGATCTGGATGAGCGTCACCGCCGGCAACTGGGTGCGGTTGATTTGGTTTAGGGCGCGCAACAAGCGGGCGCCAGTATCCACGGCACCCGCCATGGGCAACTCGGATAACCAATCTTCGACGTCCCGGGGACGCACCAAGGCGTCCCGTTCTGGGGGAGCACGCTCTGGAATATTCAATCCAATCGGGTTTTCGGCAGCCATGTGTCGGTAATCTCCACTCCCGCGGAACCGTCAACAGGTCAACGGCGGTTGCGCAAACCGCCGGACCCCGCCTGGTTGATTCCCCCTGTTCTGGGCAAGCTCCGGAACCATCCATCAAGCCGACCCTGATTATTCCAGCACCGGATCCAGGCAATCCATCGGCAGCTTACTCGGCGCGCCTGCCACTTCCCTGACCAAGCGCGGCACCAAATAACCAGGCAATCGCTGCCGCAATCCGCCCTGCAAGGCCACCGCTCGCGATTCCGGGACCTCGAAATGGGCCGCTCCGCGCACGCGGTCCAGCATATGAATGTAGTAAGGTATCACACCCGAGTCAAACAGCCGCTCCGCCAATTCCACCAACGTGGACAGGTTGTCGTTGACCCCGGCGAGCAACACGGATTGGTTGAATAGAGTAACACCAATCGTCCGCAGTCGGGCCAACGCCTGGGTCCGATCCGGTGCCAACTCCTGGGGGTGATTGCAATGCACGACCAGCACCGGGGCTAACCGGGTCTGGGTCAGCAGAGTACAGAGTTCGTCCGTGACACGGCTGGGAATCGCGATGGGCAAGCGGGTGTGGATGCGCAACCGGCGCAGGTGGGGAATCCGATCCAGGCGCTGGACCAGCTGGGCGAGACGCCCATCGTCCAGGGCCAGGGGATCGCCGCCGCTGAGGATGATTTCCTGGAGGTCGGACCGCTCCGCCAGCCGGGCCAGCGCCTCCTCCTCGGCATCCCGGCCCGCGACGTTAAATCCTGCGTAGGGAAACGAGCGCCTAAAGCAATACCGGCAGTGCAGGGCGCAATGGCCGCTGGCGAGCAGCAGGGCGCGCCCCTGGTATTTCTCCACCAGCCCGCCGGCGGTGGTACTGGCCTGTTCGTCCAGGGGGTCGTCGCCGAAACCTGGGGTTTCCCTCATTTCATCGGCGATGGGCAACACTTGGCGCAACAAGGGATCATGGGGATTACCAGGCTCCATGAGATCTAAGTAGCTGCGCGGCACCCGCAGACCGAATTGGCGCGCCGCCAACCGGGCCGGCGCCAGCAACTCCGGTGGAAGCTCCAAGAGTTTGATTAGAACGTCAGGATCGGTAACGGCACTGACCAGTTCCCGCCGCCAGGCGGGCATCTGCCCGTCAAGGGCGGTTGCGGGTATCATGGCCAGTTAACAATCCTGCCCTGGTACAGGGGCCGGCTGGGCGTGGCCCAGGCGGCGCCAGAACCACGGACGACGCGTCCGGGCTAGACACCAGGCATAAGGGCGGCCAGTCCGCCCTCCTAACAGACACCCATTAAGGCAGCGCGGGGACCCCATGGCCACCTACAATACCAATGAATTTCGCAGCGGCATCAAGATCATGCTCGACGGCGATCCCTATAACATCATGGAAAACGAATTCGTCAAACCCGGAAAGGGGCAGGCGTTTAATCGGGTCCGGATACGCAACCTCAAGACCGGCCGAGTGGTGGAGAAGACCTTCAAATCCGGGGAAAGCGTGGAAGCGGCGGACGTGATGGACCGGCAGTTGCAATACCTCTATAACGACGGTGACTACTGGCATTTCATGGATCAGGAAAGCTATGAGCAGTATACCGCCGACGCTACCGCCATGGGCGACGCCGTGAAATGGATCAAGGACCAGGATCTGTGCAACGTCACCCTGTGGAACGGCACTCCCTTGAGCGTGGACGCTCCCAATTTCGTGGTGCTCAAGGTCACGGAAACGGACCCCGGCGTCAAGGGCGATACCTCCAGCGGCGGTGGCAAACCGGCGCTCCTGGAGACCGGCGCCACGGTGCGGGTGCCGCTGTTCATCCAGATCGGTGAGTCCATCCGGGTGGACACGCGCACCGGAGACTACGTGGCGCGCGGCTAGTTGCCGTGGAGTCCGGCGCCTGGCGCCCGGTCGCGGCACCCGGGGTTCTCCGCGCTCGTGCCGCCCTGCTGGGGCAAATCCGCAGTTTTTTTCAAGGGGCCGGCGTTCTAGAAGTAGAAACCCCGGCCTGCTCCCGGTACGCCCCCACGGATCCGGCCATCGATAGCCTACAAACTTGCTACCGGGGTCCGGGCCAGGCCCAGGGCCTGCCCCTGTATCTGCATACCTCGCCGGAATTCCCCATGAAACGCCTGCTGGCAGCGGGCATTGGACCTATCTACCAGATTTGCAAGGTTTTTCGGGATGGGGAACGGGGCCGGCTGCATCATCCGGAATTCAGCCTATTGGAATGGTACCGACCCGGCTTTGACAGCCAGCGCCTGATGGACGAAGTTGCGGCCCTGATCCGCCATCTGGCAGGGACGGACCTGGCCGAGCAACGCCTGACCTACGGGCAACTGTTTCAAACCCATTTGGGGTTGGACCCCCACAGCGCCGGGCCGGGACAACTCCAAGCCGAGGCCCGCCGTTTGGGTATAGCCGGCGCCGACCAACTGGACCTGCCGGACCGGGACGCCTGGCTGGATTTATTGCTCAGCCATTGCATCGAACCCCGCCTAGACCCCAGGATCTTGACCTTCGTCCACCAATATCCAGCCAGTCAAGCCAGTCTGGCCCGGGTGCGGCCCGGTCCCGTGCCAGTGGCCGAACGGTTCGAACTCTATTTGGGGGGCATGGAGCTGGCCAACGGTTTCCACGAACTGGCGGACCCCGACGAGCAGCGGCGCCGTTTTCTGGCCGACCTGGAACGGCGCGGTGCGCTGGGCCGGGCCCAGGTGCCCCTGGACGCCCACCTGCTGGAGGCGTTGGCAGCGGGCTTGCCGGATTGTTCCGGCGTGGCCCTGGGGCTGGACCGGCTACTCATGTGGCTGACCGGCTCCCGCCACATCGATCAGGTACTGGCATTTCCGTTGGAGCGGGCCTGAGCCCGCCCGCCCCGCCGGGGCAATGAACTCCTAGCTGGGCGGCTGCAATTCGCCGAGCGATTCGCCCATGCGCACCGGGCAGCCCGGTTGGAGACGGGCGTCCCAGGCCACCCGCCCTGGCGGCAGCAGCAGGATCACCGTGGAACCCATGTTGAACCGGCCCATTTCGGCACCCCGCTCTAACTGGAGAGAGTCCGGCACCTGCTCCGGCGCCGTGCGACACCGGCGCGGCGTCCAAACCCCGGCCCAGGTGGTTTCGATACTGGCCACGAAAATCGCCCCCACCAGCACCAGACCCAGGGGTCCCGAGTCCCCGTCGAACCGGCACACCAGCCGTTCGTTGCGGGCGAACAGGCGCGGCACCAAGCGACTGGTGGTGGTGTTGACGCTGAACAAACGTCCCGGCAGGTGCCGGGTACCGGTCAGGCGTCCCGCCAGGGGCATGTGGATGCGATGGTAGTCCCGGGGCGACAGGTACAGGGTGATGAACTCGCCGCCCTGAAATAAATCCGCCGTTGCCCGGTCGCCGCCCACCAGGTCTATCAGACGGTAGTCGTGACCTTTCGCCTGAATCAAGCGGCCATCCTGTATGGTGCCGAATTGGCTGACCGCTCCGTCCACCGGCGACAACAGGGCGCCGGCCGGCGCCAAGGGCCGGGCATCGGCGCGCAGCGCACGGGTGAAAAATTCGTTGAAGGAGCCGTAGGCACGGGGGTCCGGCTGCTCCGCCTCGGCTAGATTCACCGGAAAAAAGTGCCGGAAAACCCCAATCAAGCCGTCCTTGCAGGGAGCCCAGCGGACCCGGGTGAGCCAGTGCGCCAGGGCCGACAGGCCATGGTGGGGCAGCAGATATTGCAGCCAGACGTAGGGATAGGCATGCCAGGCCAGGTGGTCCGGCTCCGTTGGGTTAGCGGCCATGGGCGGGTTTGATTCAGAAGAATGCGTGGAAAAAACTGTAGGCCAACAGGACCGCCAGCGCCCCCAGGGCCGGCACCAGCCAGCGGATCGCCTGCTGCTGACGCTGAACCGCGACCCGTTGCAATTGCACGGATTCGGTGGCCATATTTTCGTAGCGGGCCGCCTGGGCCCGAGCCAGAGTCAGTTGCTCGGCGCTCATGGCCAGGGCTTGGGACTGGAGCTCCAGGGCCCGAATCTGATTGGCCTCGATGGCACGCAACAAAACCAGAATTGGTTCCTCAGGGGGCGACTCGCTCATGGAACACACCGGGAAGGGTTGGCGGAGCGAGTATAGGGGTGGCCTATCCGGGTGTTCAAGGGTGACCTGCTGGGACGGCTGGGCCAGCTTGCCGCCCGGCTATGGCCTTGTTATTTTTATGACGCTTTATACGACTATTCTACCCCCATCAGATGCGGGGAAATCCCGCAAAAAAGCCTAAAAGGTATCCGCCTCACGCTTGCTACCGTAACATAGGCGCCTGTCCGGCCAGGCCGCCGGACCAGACCGCATGGCGGCTGGTCCTGCAACCCCAGGGCAGACTCTTTGTCTTTCTTCCCCAACCCCCAAGAGGAGCAATAAAATGACTGATAAGAGGGAAGTAGTTATTCTTAGCGGCGTTCGCACCGCGATTGGCGATTTCGGCGGCGGTCTCAAGGACATTACCCCCTGCGATCTGGGCGCCATGGTGATCCGCGAGGCCATCGCCCGCGCCAAGGTCGACTCCGCCGCCATCGCCCACGGGGTGGTCGGTCACGTCATCCCGACCGAACCCCGGGACATGTATATCTCCCGGGTTGCCTGCGTCAAGGCTGGCATGAGCCATGATTCCATGGCCATGAACGTCAATCGCCTGTGCGGTTCCGGGCTCCAGGCCATCGTCTCTGCCGGCCTATTCATCCAGAATGGCGATGCCAACTTCGCGGTCGGCGGCGGCGTCGAGAGCATGAGCCGGAGCGGTTACCTGCTACCCAGCGCCCGCTGGGGCGCCCGTATGGGCGACACCACCCTGATCGACATGATGGTGGGTGCCCTGACCGACCCGTTTGACACCGTGCACATGGGCATCACGGCGGAAAACATCGCTGCCAAGTGGGGCTTCAGCCGGGAGCAGCAGGACGAGTTCGCCGTCGAATCCCATCGTCGCGCCGCCGCCGCCATCGCGGAGGGCCGCTTCAAGGATCAAATCCTGCCGGTGGAGCAAAAGACCCGGGCCGGCGTAGTGGTGTTCGACACCGACGAACACGTGCGTCTCGATGCCAGCATGGCCGGCATGGCCAAGCTGCGGGCAGCGTTCAAGAAGGAGAATGGCACCGTGACCGCCGGCAACGCGTCCGGCATCAACGACGGTGCCGCGGCCGTGGTGTTGGCGGAGGCTAGCGTGGCGGCCGCCCAGGGTCTGAGCCCCATGGCCCGGCTGGTGTCCTACGGTGTCGGTGGCGTGGATCCCTCGGTGATGGGCGAAGGCCCGATTCCGGCGGTGCGGCAAGCCCTGAGCCGGGCGGGCCTGAAGGCCTCGGACATGGACGTGATCGAGTCCAACGAAGCCTTCGCCGCCCAAGCCCTGTGCGTGACCAAGGGCTGTGAGTTCGACCCGGCTAAAACCAACATCAACGGCGGTGCCGTAGCTCTGGGCCATCCCCTGGGCGCCACCGGTGCCATCCTGACCGTCAAGTGTCTGTACGAACTGCAACGCAGTGGCGGCCGCTATGGTCTGGTGACCATGTGTATCGGCGGCGGCCAAGGTATCGCCGCCGTGTTCGAACGGCTGTAAGCCTTGCAGCCGGGGCGGTCCCGCACTGGGCAGCCCCGGCGACGGCAAAGTATTCCAGGCGGCGTCCGCGCCGCCGATCCCCGTCGCTATAATCCCGGTCCCCCTTCCACCCGGTAGTCGGCTCGTGCCCAGCCTCAGCGTCATCCTGATCGTCCGCGACGAGGCCCATGTGGTGGTCGAGTGCCTGGAATCGGTGCGCTGGGCGGACGAGATCCTGGTGCTTGATTCCGGCAGCCGGGATGGCACCCCCGACCTGTGCCGGCGCTTCACGCCCAAGGTCCTGGAAACCGATTGGCCAGGCTTCGGCGTGCAAAAGAACCGCGCCTTGGCCCAAGCCAGCGGCGACTGGGTGTTGAGCCTGGACGCCGATGAACGGGTCACCCCCGCCTTGGCCGGGGAAATTCGGGCCGTCATCAGCAGCACCGCCGCCGCCGGATTCCGCATCCCCTTCCAGTCCACCTACCTGGGCCGGCCCATGCGCTTCGGCGACTGGCGGGGCGAACGGCATCTGCGACTGTTCCGCCGGGAGGCGGGACGCTTCACGCCGGACCCGGTCCACGAACGGTTGCTGGTGGATGGCCCCATCGCCGACCTTAAGGAACGGATCATCCACCACTCCTTCGCCAGCCTGGACGAGGTGTTGGACAAGGTCAACCGCTACTCCAGCGAAGCGGCCCAGGTGCGGCTGGCCCAGGGCCGGCGGGGCTCCGTGGGCAGCGCCATCGGTCATGGCGCCTGGACCTTCCTGCGCGGCTACCTGTTACGGGCCGGCTTTTTGGACGGCCGGGAAGGCTTTTTGCTCGCCCTATCCAATGCCCTCGGCTCCTTTTATCGCTACGCCAAGCTGGCTTATCTGCGCCAGCCGGGAGGACCTGGATGCTCCTGATCCTCATGTACCACCGGGTCCTGGACCGGGAGCGGGTCCCCCAGGCCCTGCGTCGTCATTTGAGTTATTTGGTGGACCACCACCCCCTGGTTTGGCCCGGCGATCCCCTGCCCAGGGGTGAATTGTCGGTTTGTCTGACCTTTGACGACGCCACCTTGGACTTTAGCCACCTGGTGTACCCCTTGCTGGAGCAACTGAACGCCAAGGCCCTGGTGGCGGTGCCCACCGGTTACATCGAAGCGGATACCCAGGTGCCCCTGGCGGAGCGGCTGGTGGCCCAGGAACGGATGGCCATGAACGGCGACTATGGCATCAGCGGCAGTCCCCTGTGTACCTGGAAGGAACTGCAAGCCCTGGAGGCCAGCGGCCGGGTGCGCTGCGCGTCCCACAGCCATTCCCACGGGGACCTGACCGGCGCTGAAGTGGACCTGGCACAGGAAGTCACCGGCTCCCGGCAACTCCTGACCCATGAACTGGGCTCGATTCCAGACAGCCTGGTGTTCCCCTACGGGCGCACCAACCCCCAAGTCACGCGCCGGGTATTGGCGGACTACCGCTACGCCCTGCGTATCGGCTCTGCCCTCAACCGAGATTGGAACGCCAATGGCGGTCTGCTGTACCGGGTAGACGCGGACCATTTCTGGCCCCAGGGGGGAGTCTGGAGCTGGACCGACCAGGTCGGCTACCGTCTCAAATACCTGGCCAACCGGCTGCGGGGCCGCTAGATGGCCCAGATCGATCCCGGCGAATTCACGCCCCTTGGGGCCATTCTGTCCCCCCGCGCCTGGCTGCGCTGGCTGATCGGGCTGTTGCTGCTGGCGGCGCTGATCGTCTGGGTGCAACGGGAAGTGGGGTGGAGCCAATTGCTGGCCCCCTGGCTGGACCTGCCCCTTGGCAAGTTACTGTTGCTGCTGTTACTCACCGCCGCCAGTTACCTGCTGCGGGCGGTGCGCATCTACGACTATTCCTACCGGCTGCTACAGGGCGCCTTTCCCGCCACCCTGCGCCTCACCTTGTTGCACAACGCCCTCAACAACTTCCTGCCCATGCGCCTCGGCGAACTGGCGTTTCCGATTCTGATGAAACGCTACTTCCGCCAAGGTTACCTGGCCAGTGGCGTTACCCTACTGTGGATCCGGGTCCTGGATCTGCATCTATTGGGCTTGGTGGCGCTGATCTTCTGGTTTTGGACCAGTGGCGAGTCCTGGTGGGCTTGGCTGACCCTACCCTGGATGACGCTAGTACCCGGCCTCTACTTTGGCCACGGCTTGGCGCGGCGCTGGGTGGTCGGCCGCCAAGGCCGCCTGCTAGGGCTAGTAGCCAAGGTGCTGGACCAGGTACCGGACAGCGCCGGCCAATTCCTGCGCATCTGGATTTGGACCGCCCTATCCTGGGGGTGCAAGATCCTCGCCTATACCGCTGTGGTGCTGCATTTCAGCCCCCTAGACTTGGGCCGGGCGGTACTGGGCACGGTAGGGGCGGAACTGTCCAGCGTGCTGCCCGTGCATGGAGTCGCCGGCGCCGGTACCTATGAACTGGCCATGTCAGCGGTACTACTCCCCCTGGGCATCGACCTAGCCAACATCCTCAAGGCGGCGGTCAATCTGCATCTCTATCTACTGGGTGCCAGCCTGCTGCTGGGCGGTTGCGCCCTGCTCCTGCCCCGCCCGCCCCCCGCCGCCGTAAATCAAGCCTGACGCGAGCGCCAGTCTGTCCTGGCTCCTGGGCCGGCGGGCTTGGCACGCTCCAACCGGCCAGACCCATCCGGCGATCAACGCCGTCCCCGGGGCTAATTTCTCCAGGTAAGGCGCAGGGCTTAGCGCCTTTAAAAAGGCTTTTTTGCTTTTATCTGATTTAATTCCCTCGTGTCCCGGCGCCGGCTGGGTGGACCTACCCAAGTCCTATCGCGATATTCCGCCCGCCGGCCCCACTGAAGGCTTTACTTTTTATTAGAATATGTTAATATACGAACATATTAAATTATTCAACTGATATGAGGTTTTTTACCATGACTAGCCTACTTGCCGCGCTCCGCGCTGTTGCCATGTTTGTACTGTTGTTTGGCCTCTACCTGGTCACGGGTCTTTCCCGCGGGATCGCCCTGGCCAAGTCGGCGCTGACGGGCACGCTGTTCAGCAGGCGGGTCAAGCCAGAAACTGCCGACAGCCCCTCAACCCCATAAGGTCGGACAAACCAAGCGACGCCCCCGCCCCGCCTGGGGCGGGGTCGCCTTTTTGCAGGATTTAGCTGGCTGGAATAGAACAACCTGGGATTTCCTTGCACCCGATCCAGGATTGGAAACCAGGAATCCGCCAGCTCATCCCCAAGGCTTTTCCCGGCGGAGGTATGAACCGTGGATAACCTACTCGGCGTGTTTGGCGCCTTACTGATGCTAGTGCTGGTGGTTGGGCTGTATTTGCTGGGGGCGCTGCTGCTGTCCCGTCTGCTGCGTGCCCTATTTGGCCGGCACCAGGACTCCCAGCCGGCCCGCGAGTCCGTTCCTTAGGCCAGGTCGGCCAGGCACTGGGCCAGGGACTGACGCCAGTCTGGTAACGCCAGTCCCCAATCCGTCGCCAGCTTACTATTGTCCAACACCGAATAAGCGGGACGCCGGGCGGGCGTGGGATAGTCCTGGGTTAGGATGGGCACCAGCCGACAGGTCAGACCGGACTGGTCCAGGATGGCGCGGGCAAAGCCGTGCCAACTGGTTTGACCACCGCCAGACAGGTGATAGACACCCCGCGCCTGGGCCGGATCGAGATTGCCGGCCAACATTCGGCCCAGCACCTGGGCGGTCACTTCCGCGATCAGGCGGCTCCAGGTGGGACTGCCAATCTGATCGTCCACCACCCGTACCTCGTCCCGCTCCCGGAACAGACGCAGCATGGTGCGCAGGAAGTTGTGCCCATGGGTTCCATATACCCAACTGGTGCGGAAAATCAGCGCCGCCGCCCCGGACCCCAGCAGCGCCTGGTCGCCGGCCAACTTGCTGGCCCCATAAACATTGAGGGGCCCGGTGGGATCCTCCTCCCGGTAGGGCCGCTGCCCGTCCCCGGAATAGACGAAATCCGTTGAATAATGGATCAGAGCCAGCCCCTGCTGCGCCGCCAGCCGGCCCAACTCGGCCACCGCTGCCCCGTTCACCAATTGGGCCAACTGGGGCTCTGCTTCCGCCCGGTCCACCGCCGTATAGGCGGCCGCGTTGACCAACACCCTGGGCTTGACCTGGTCCAGCAGGGGCGCCAGGGTATCCGGCTGGCTGAGGTCGAGGCGCAGGCCGCAATCCGCCTCCAGGGAGGCGGCAACCACCTCCCCCAGGGGTGCCAGCGTCCGCAACAATTCCCGGCCCACCTGGCCGCTGGCGCCCAACACCAGGATGCGGGACCGCTCAGAGCCCATAAACCGGTAACCTGGCGGCGGGGATTTGGCGCAGATTCAACGCGGCTTGGTCCTTGTCGGACAGGGCCGGCACGACATCCAAGGGCCAGTCTATGCCGATGTCCGGGTCGTCCCAGCGCACCGAGAATTCGTATTCTGGCCGGTACAGCTCAGTACATTTATAGCTAAAGAGGGCCTCGGCGCTCAGCACCAGATAGCCGTGGCCGAACCCGGCTGGCACCCAGAACTGGCGCTTGGAATCGCCATCCAGGGTCACGCCGACCCAGCGCCCAAACCAGGGGGAACCCTGGCGCAGGTCCACCGCCACGTCAAACACCTCACCCTGTAGCACCTGGACCAGCTTGCCCTGGCCCTGGGGGTGTTGCAGGTGCAGGCCCCGCAACACGCCGCGCCGGGAATAGGCCTGGTTGTCCTGGGCAAATTGGCCGGGGATGCCGGCCTCCAGGTAGCGATCCCTCTGCCAGGATTCCATGAACCAGCCCCGGTGGTCGCCGAAGATCCGGGGTTCGATCAGCAGCACCCCAGGGATTTCCGTACCCTTGACCTTCATTCCACCACGCGCCGGTGCAGGAGATTGAGCAGGTAGTCGCCGTAGCTGTTCTTGGCCAGGGGCTCCGCCAGGGTCCGCAGTTGCCCGGCGTCGATCCACCCAGACTCGAAAGCGATTTCCTCGGGACAGCAAATCTTCAGCCCCTGGCGCAACTCGATGGTTTCGATGTAGGTGGCAGCCTGCATCAGGGACTCGAAGGTGCCGGTATCCAGCCAGGCGATGCCGCGCCCCAGCTTTTCCAGGTACAGGGCACCATCCCGCAGATAGAGATTGTTGAGATCGGTGATTTCCAACTCACCCCGGGCGGAAGGCGCTAGATTCTGGACTAGTTCCGTGACCCGTTGATCGTAGAAATAGATGCCAGTCACGGCGTAATTAGACTTAGGCTCTGGGGGCTTTTCCTCCAAACCCACCAGGTTGCCGGCCCCGTCGAAGACCGCCACGCCGTAACGTTCCGGGTCCTTGACCCAATAACCGAATACGGTCGCTCCCTGGGTGCGTTCGGCGGCCACCCGCAGTTGGCGGATCAGGCCATGGCCATAAAAAATATTGTCGCCCAGGATCAAGCAGCAGGGTTGCCCGGCCAGAAACTCAGCGCCAATTAGAAAGGCCTGGGCCAAACCACCGGGCTGGGGCTGCTGGGCATACTGAATGTCCACGCCCCACTGGGAACCATCCCCCAGCAATTCCTGGAAGGCGGCGGCGTCCCGCGGCGTGGTGATGACAAGAATCTCCCGGATCCCCGCCAACATCAGGATGGAAAGGGGATAATAAATCATGGGCTTGTCGTACACCGGCAGCAGTTGCTTGCTGATGCACTGGGTCAGGGGATACAACCGGGTGCCGGAGCCCCCCGCCAAAATGATGCCCTTGCGCCTGCCCATAGGTCAGTTCCCCCCCGCGCCGAGCCGTTCGCCCCGATAGCTGCCATCCATCACCCGCCCCACCCAATCCTGGTGCTCCAAGTACCACTGGACCGTGGCGCGCAGGCCGGTTTCGAAGCTCTCCTGGGGCGTCCAACCCAGTTCCCGGCACAACTTGCTGGCGTCGATAGCGTAACGGCGATCGTGTCCAGGCCGATCCGGCACGAAACTCTTGAGAGAGCCGTGGGGCCGGTGGGGAGAGTCCGGCACCAGATCATCCAGCAGGGCGCACAGGATATCTATGACCTGGAGATTAGTGCGCTCGCTGTCGCCGCCCACGTTGTACACCTGGCCGGGACGGCCCGCCTCCAGCACCCGCCAGATGGCCCGGCAATGGTCTTCCACGTACAGCCAGTCCCGCACGTTACCGCCGTCGCCGTAGATGGGCAGCGTCTCACCCCGCAACGCCTTGAGGATGAACAGGGGGATGAGTTTCTCCGGGAACTGGTAGGGACCGTAATTGTTGGAACAGTTAGTGGTTAGCACCGGCAGCCCATAGGTGTGGAACCAGGCCCGGACCAGATGATCCGACCCGGCCTTGGATGCCGAATAGGGAGAATTGGGCGCGTAGGGGGTTTCCTCTGTGAAGCGGCCTTGGGCGCCCAGGGAACCATAGACTTCGTCCGTGGAGACGTGCAAGAAGCGGAATCCGGCCCGCCGGGCAGGTTCCAACCCGCTCCAGTAGGCCCGGACCCGATCCAGCAAATTAAAGGTGCCCACCAGGTTGGTGTGGATGAAAGCCGCCGGACCATCGATGGACCGGTCCACATGGCTTTCAGCAGCGAAGTTGACCAGGGCGTCGATTTGATGGTCCGCTAGCAGGCGCCCCACCAGTTCGGCGTCCCCGATGTCACCAGCCACGAAACGGTGGCGGGGATTGTCCCGCAGAGACGCCAGGGTATCCAGATTGCCGGCGTAGGTTAGCTTGTCCAGGTTGACCACCTGGACGTCGTCCCGGCTCAACAGGAAATGGACAAAATTGCCCCCGATGAAACCGGCGCCGCCGGTTACCAAAATCGAGCGCATGGAAAATTCCTGTTAGAAGGGAATATCGTCATCCGGGAAATCAGGCCCGTCCGGTGGCGACTGGGACGGCCGCCCGCCACCGCCGGAGGGTCCCGGACCACCGCTGGCTGGGCGCGGCGCTCCGTAGCCCGGCTCCAAGCCAGCGTCACCGCCGCGACGGTCCAGCATTTGCATTTCGTCCGCCACGATTTCCGTGGAATAGCGGTCTTGGCCGCTCTGGTCCTGCCACTTACGGGTGCGGATCTGCCCTTCCAGGTACACCTTGGCGCCCTTGCGCAGGTATTGGCCAGCGATTTCGCCCAATTTGCCAAACAGGGAAACCCGGTGCCATTCGGTGTGTTCCTGGGTTTCGCCGCTGTTGCGGTCCTTCCATGACTCGGTAGTGGCGACCCGCAAATTGGCCACCGCCCCGCCGCTCGGCATATACCGGACCTCTGGATCAGCTCCCAAATTCCCAATCAAAATAACTTTGTTGACGCTGCCTTTGGCCATCTCTGGTTATTTCCTTAACTTACTGGTGCCGGCGGCCGCAACAGCCGCCAACATGCTGGGGAGGAGCCTGAGGGAACTTGACCGTCCGGACCCGGCACGCCAGGTAGCGCCGGCTTCCATCCGTCGGGCCCGGATTGCCCGACATTCCTCAACTCATCTGCTTTTCCCGGATTTCTTCCAGGGTTTTGCAGTCGATACAGAGGCTGGCGGTGGGCCGCGCCTCAAGCCGGCGGATACCGATTTCGACGCCACAGGCTTCACAGTAGCCATAGTCGTCGCTTTCGATCTTATCCAGGGTCTCGTCGATCTTCTTGATGAGTTTGCGCTCCCGGTCCCGGGCCCGCAATTCCAAGCTGAACTCCGACTCCTGGGTCGCCCGGTCGTTGGGATCCGGGAAATTGGACGCCTCGTCCTTCATGTGATGGACCGTGCGGTCCACTTCTTCCATGAGTTCCTTTTTCCAAGCCATCAAAATGCCTCGGAAGTGTTCTTTTTGTTTCTCATTCATATAGTCCTCACCCGCCGCGAGGGGGTAAGGAGGAAACCCGAAACTGCCGACGGCCTTAGTCTGGGCCATGCCCCTGCTCCTACTCAGCCGATGTGAAACTTAGCCTGAAATATATACAAGATGCGGAAAAGCTCCGCAAGCCCAAGCCGGTGCTGGAACCGGCGCGAACGCGAAAAAACTGGTTCCGCAAGGGCAACGCCCCGTGCCTGGACCCCTCGCCGACTAGGGATTCACCGCCACCGGCTCCTGACCAGCCCATTGCGCCAACTCCCGCTCCAGCGGGGCATCCAAGGCACCGAACACGCCTAGCAGACGGTCCGCCAGGGGCAGAAAGAACCAATCCCCCTCGTAGCGGTCCTGAACCAGATGGAAGGTCAAGGAACCCACCGGCCGGAGTTCAACCGGCGCCTGATCCAGGCGGAATTGGTGCTCGAATGCCGCCACCAGGGCCTGGATCTGCTCGGCGCTACCCGTCACCAGGAACACCCGCAGCTCAGCGCCGTCCCGCTCGTAGCGGCGTTCCAGCACCTGGCCCAAAAAATCTAGTCCCTGATAGGACTCCTTGACGTAGCGAGTCCCCTTCACCTGCCCCAAATCCGGGAAGCGAAAATCCAGCTTGGCGGAGGTAACTTGCCGGGCCAAATTGGCGTCCAGCGCCCGGCCCGCCTCCAGCAGAGGCAGGTCCGGGACGAAGGGACTCAGTTGCACATAGTAGGGACCCCGGATGAAGCTGGCCCCCTTGCCCACCATGAACCCCAGGGCACCCAGATCCAGCGCGTCCCGTTCGCCGGCCTCGTCGGCCAGCACCCCGAACGCATTGAGGGCCGCGCCCAGGTCGTACAGGTTCACCACCAGACTGGGCGAATCCTGGGGCCCGTACTCGGCCACCGCCAGGCCATTGAATCCGGCGCTGAGAAAATATTCTGCGTGCCCGTTGATGTACTCGTACAGGTTGTCACGGCTGTAATGACGCACCGGCCCGGCCCGGTCCAGGCCGGCGAGGCGGGATGGGAACAGGTCTGGGCTGGGTACCGCTTGGCGCGCCTTGAGGGGCACCTGATCCGTGTCTTGGCGCTGACCGTCCAGGTACAGGCCGATCCCGATGACCGGCAATAGGGCCAGCAACAACAGGCGTACCCATAGGGGCGCGCTGGGAGATTCCGCCACTGCTTGTTCCATGGACGCTAGAGCAGCCGCCGTTAGGCGTGGGCCGCGAAGGACAGGCTGCCGTGGGCGGCCTGGAGTTTGGCCGCCACCGGCAGTCCATGGGGACAGCCGCTATTACAGGCCGGCACTGCACAGCCGGCGCAAACCGCGGCGCTGGTCCCCAGCGCCGCGTAGGACTGCATTGCCCGCTTTTCATCCCCGTATTGCTCGAAATACATCTGGTAGCGCAAGATAGCGGCAATGGACACGCCGACGGGACAGGAAGCCTCGCAAGTGCTGCATCCGGTGCGGCAATAGTCCTGACCGTAGCGGGCCGCATAACGGTCCAGCAGGCGCTGATCCCCGGCGCCAAGGTCCTGCCCGGACGCTGGGAGGTAGAGATCCAGGTCCCCCACCTTCTTCATGGTGACCACTAACCCGGCCACCTCCGGATGCTTGAGCACCCACTTGAAAGCGGCCTGCTCGAACTGGCCGCCCTTGGCGTCCAGGGACATGTCCCGGGCCCCGGCCAGGGTCTTCATGGCAATCACTCCCACGCCCCGGGCCTGGGCCTCCTGGAGCAGATCCGGCACCTTGGGAAATTTCATGAAGTTGAACGCCGGCATCACCAAGTCGAAATGGCCGGAACGGATCGCCTCCCCCATCAACAATTCCATGTGGTAGGGACCGTGGGAGGACACCGCCAGGTAGCGGATCTTACCCTCCTGCTTGAGTTCCGCCGCCGCCGCCAACATCTGCTGGTCAGTCAACCGCCCCCGTTCCCGCTCTAGGTCCTCCAGCTCGCCCATGGCATGCACAAAGGCCACGTCCAGATAGTCGGTCCGCAGGCGCTTGAGACTGCCCTCGATGGCGTCCTTGTACTCCTGCTTGGTCTTGCCCGCCTGCAAATGGCTGCTGCCGGCCTTGAAGGGCGTGGCGTCGCAGAACTTGGACGCCAGATACAGCTTATCCCGCTGTTTGAACTTGGCCACCGCCTCACCCAGATAGACCTCGCTTTGGCCATAATCGGGCGCCGTATCGAAATAATTGACGCCCCGTTCCAGGGCCCGCAGCACCAGGGACGCGGCCGGCAACTGGCCGGCGCCAAAGGAAATATCGCTGATGCGCAGGTCGGTGCGACCCACCTGCCGATAGCGTCGCACCCGCGCCGCTTGGGGCTCGGATTCCTCCGACGACGAACCAGGAGCCACGAGGGCGGCGCCGGGCAGGGCCGCCAGGGACTTCAACAAGTCTCTGCGCTTCATGGGTCATGCCTCTGCAAGCTAAAACCGGGGCAGCCCCGCCCCAGGCTGGGTTAGTCCGATGTCTTGGGTGCCGCGCCGGCCGCCAGAGTCCGCTCGATTCGGCGTCGAAACACGCCCATTTCCTTGGCGGCCTGGATATCGCCCTTTGCCTCCGCCACCGCGATACCCTGCTGATAAGCGGCCAACGCCGCGTCCAACTGACCGGTCTCCACTAGCGCCTTGCCGTACAGCTTCCAGGCGGCGGAATAGGCCGGGTCCAATTCCACCGCCCGGGCCAAATGGATCAGCGCCTGGTCCCAGGCACCGGCCTTAATGTATTCGCTACCTAGGCTCTGACGCAGCAGCGCCGTGTCCCGGCCCGCCGCCAACAGGGCGTTTAGATTGTCCAAGATAGCCATAGTCGCCTCCGGTGGCATGGTCTACTCCGGGAACGAGACCGAATCCGCCAAAAGAACATATTCACCGCGAGCCTAGAACTGATCCGCCATTACCCGATGGATTTCGCTCGGTGATAACGGCTTCGAACGAAGCGAGCAGCACTCGCTCTAACTGCCGCAAATCGCTCGGCGTCGTTATACCTACCCTGAAATCCGCATGAGGACTTGGCGAAAGTCTACTGAAGGAGTCGGGTAGCAATCGTTGACCAACGTCTCCCGAAAGGCTGAAACCTAACCAGGGTTTCTTGGACTCCGTTACCGCTCGCAAAATCCACCATCCTGGTTTATTGAAATAAATACCAAAATACCCAGTCGTATCCTTATAGGCTATTGAAATCGGCACTTCCTTTCTCATCGTTGCATCAAATATTAGGGCATCCGCAAACGACGATCGTTCAAATATCTCTTTTGCAATCGCAAACAATTCCAATTCTTTATGTGTGGTTACTATTCCGAGCTTTACAACTTCAGGAGTTTCGGCCGCTATGGGGGCATCCAGTGGGTTCTGGTCTACCGTAGCAACGAGAGGCGATTCTTTTGGATCTGCGCGGGCTGCCTCAATATCAAGTGCAGCAACGGACCGACGAACAACCTCCCGTATTACTCGGGTAATGCCCGCCTTGACGATCGGTCGAAACCTCTCTATCACATTCTGGTTAACAACTCCGTCGTACATTTTTTCCGACTTTAAAATCCACCGAATAAAATATTCACTGGGCTCCTTTTCCCGAAGATCAATTTCAGACCGTAAAAAGACGGCTATATTCGCCGTATAAAGGAGTTCAGTAGCAAAATCCCGAATTGCCTCTGGTGAAAAAACAGGTTTTGAAAACCGAGCCATTACATCCAAGCCCTGATCCGCCGACTCAAGATTAACGACATGGAATGGTTGACTATCCATTACATTAGGATTCCCGGTATCTGTAAAAAAGCGCCATTCGATACCGTTAGTAAGTATTCCCAAGGTTACTGAAGAAATTGAATTAAAGTATCTTGCAAGCTGTCCTTCATGTCCATCAAGCAACGTCTCAACAGCTTTTACTTCAATAAATATTCTTGGGCAATTTCCCACCAGGAGAGCAACATCCACCTTTTCCTTCTGTCCGATTTTCTTTACGGCAAAATCAGCTTCATATTCTGGGCAGACCTCGGTAGGATTCCATATGTCGTACCCCAGCGCATCAAGCATTGGTAACACCAGAGCCTGTTTTGTCGCCTCCTCACTCTTTCCTAAAACCGCCGGAAGTCGGTTTAATATCTGCTCAGAGACCGCCTTTATTTTTTCTATAGACACAATAGTCCTCCTTAATGATTCGACAAATAGACCGCCCGAATAGAAGAGCAGACGGTATGGCTAGAGCGCCCATTCTCGACAAACGACTGGTAAGTACCGATCGAAGAAAATCCAGAATAACGAAGTTTTTGATCGTAGGAAAGCTTTGCAGCAGTAGGACGACAAGAGAAAAATTCCAGAAATTCTCCTTTATCCTCCATATACAGGCTCGGTGCCTTCCTGGCACCCGACTCCCGGCGCTCCCTGCCGGGATAACGATCCTCTGAACTATCACTCCGGTAGAGCAAGTAGTTTTCTAGAGGGGTTTTGTTAACTTGGCATAAACCGATGCCACATGCTTTGCAACGATAACTACCCTAATAATCTTTTTTCTTGAATTACCGGGGCCGTTCCTTAATCTCCACCCCCAGTGCCCGCAGCTTGCGGTATAGGTGGGTGCGTTCCATGCCCACTTCCTTGGCCATTTTGCTGACGTTGCCCAGGTGTTTCTTTAGCTGGAATTCCAGGTAGGACTTTTCAAATTGTTCCCGGGCTTCCCGCAGAGGTAGGTCGAAGGACAGGGACCGGCCCAGTTCCTGGACTTCGGCTGGGGGCGGCGCGCCCAGAGCGCCCACGATCTCGTCCTGGGTGATGTCCTCGCCAGCGCCCAGGATCAACAGGCGTTGCACCAGGTTCTTAAGTTCCCGCACGTTGCCGTGCCAACTGTAGTTGCGGAGGTAATTTTGGGCCGGCATGTTGAAATGCCGGTAGGGCAGCTTGTCGTGGCTGGAGAAATGATCCACGTAATAGCCCAAGAGTTCCGGCACGTCCTCATGGTGTTCCCGCAGTGGCGGCACATGCACCGGCACCACGTTGAGGTGATAGAAGAGATCCTCCCGGAAGCGGCCGGCCCGGACTTCTTCCTCCAGGTTGCGTTGGGTGGCGGCGATGATGCGCACGTCGATGCGCACCGGCTCAGTGCCGCCGAAACGCAGGAAGGATCCGGTATCCAAGGCACCCAACAGTTGGGCTTGGGCTTCCAGGCCCATGTCCGCCACTTCATCCAGGAACAGGGTGCCGCCGCTGGCCTGTTCTAGGCCGCCGTAATGGACCCGGCCCCCATCCTCGCTGCCGAACAATTCCCGGGCTGCGTTGCCGCGGGCGATGGCAGATACGCCCAGGTCCACGAACGGCCGGTCCCGGCGGGCGCTCTGGGAATGCAGATAGCGGGCGAAGGTCTCCCGGCCGCTGCCGGGTTCGCCGGTGATGAGTACCCAAGTGTCGTGTTGGGCGACCCGCTTGACCTGCTCCCGCAGGCGCTGCATGACTGCGCTTTTGCCCACTGGCTCCAGCACCGGCGCGTTGCGTTTGCGCAGGCCCAGGTTTTCCCGTTGCAGCTTGTCCGCTTCCAGGGCCCGCTCCACGGTGAGCAGCAGTTTGGCCAGGGACAGGGGCTTCTCCAGGAAGTCGTAGGCACCCAGGCGGGTCGCCTCGACTGCAGTTTCCACGGTGCCGTGTCCGGACATCATGATGACCGGACAGGGCAGTTCCTCTGCATCGGACCATTCCTTGAGCAGGGTGATGCCATCCACGTCCGGCATCCAAATATCCAGCAATACCAGGTCTGGCCGCTGCTGACGCAGGGATTGCCGGGCCGCCTCGCCACTATCGGCGCTGGCCACCTCGTAGCCTTCATCCTCAAGGATTTCCTTAACCAGGTTACGGATGTCCCGCTCGTCGTCCACCACCAGGATATGGGGTGCGCTCATCAGTCCTCGCTCTTGCTGTTGTGGTTGGATTGGGTGGGCGTGACTTCCGTCGGTTGGGCCGCCGCCGCTTGGTCCGGCAAAGAGCGCCTCAGTACCGGCATGCGCAGAATCAGGCAAGCCCCGCCACTGCAATTTTCAGCCCAAATGATACCCCCATGTTCCTCGACGATCTGTTTCACGATCGCGAGCCCCAGGCCGGTACCCTTGACCTTGGTCGTCACATAGGGGTCAAACAGCCGCCCGGCCAGGTCCGGGTCGAAGCCGGGCCCATTGTCCCGTACCTTCAGTTCCACGTAACTGCTGTCATCGGCGCGATGCAGGCTGGTATCCACCCGGACCACCCCGCCTTCCCGGCCTTCCAGCGCCTCCTGGGCATTTTTTACCAGGTTATGGATCACTTGTCGCAAGCGCAAGGCGTCGCCGTTGATGACGCCGCCGCCGCTCCCCAGGACCACCTCCAGACGGCTGCTGCCGGCGCTACCGTGGTACAGATCCAGCACGTCCGCCACCAGCGCGTCCAGCACCAGGGCTTCCGGATGCAGCTTGGGGGGGCGGGCGTAATCCGAGAAAGCGTTGACCATGGTCTTCATGGCTTCCACCTGTTGGACGATGGTCTGGGTAGAGCGCTCTAGAATCCGCTCGTCCGCCTCCGCCAAGCGGCCCAGGAATTTGTGCCGCAGCCGTTCTGCCGAGAGTTGAATCGGGGTGAGGGGATTCTTGATTTCGTGGGCCAGGCGTCGCGCCACCTCACCCCAGGCCGCGTCCCGCTGGGCCTTGATGAGGGTCGTGATGTCATCGAACACCAGCACGTGGCCCCGCTGCCCGTCGGGTTCCGCGAATGGGCTGACCCGGCACAGCAGCACCTGGCGCCCGTCCTGGCTGAACAGGGTCACTTCCTGGCGCCATTCCTGGTCCGCCCGCAGGGGACCGTCCAGCACCTCGACCAGGGGCGCCAGGCGCGGGTGGGCCAGGGCTAGACCGGCCAGGGGCTGGCTCAGGTGATGTTCCAGGTCCAGGCCTAGGATTTGCTGAACCGCCGGGTTGGCGGTACGCAGATTGAGATCGGCGTCGAACGCCACCACGCCGCTGGACAGGCGGCCCAGCACGGTTTGGAGGTAGGCGCGCTGGCGTTCTACTTCCTGACGGCTGTTGGCGGCCTCGTCCCGGGCCCGGCCCAGGCGCCGGGTCATGGCATTGAAGGAAGCCACCAGCACACTGAGTTCGTCGTCTTGCTCCGGCACCGGCAACTGCTTCTCGTAGTCTCCCAAGGCCACCGCCCGGGTGCCCTCGGCGATGTCGCTGACCGGCGCCACCAGCCGCCGGGCACTGTGGAAGGCGGCCAACAGGGCGGCCATCAGGCTGAACACCACCACCAGGGACAGGGTCAGGCTAAAGCTGAACTTGAGGGACTGGCGCAGATAGGCCATTTCCCGGTAGTGGTTGTAGGCGTCTTCCAGCCGGTTTGACAGCCGGTTCAAATGGGCGGAGGTGGGATATAGGGCCTGCAGGATCAGGGGCCGCCCCTGCTCCAGGGGTTCCGCCAGACGCATCAGCACCCGCACCAGCAACTCATCGCCGCCCCGGGAGTAAAGGCCGACGTAAATCTGGCTATCCCGCAACTGCTGCAGGGCGTCGGAACCGGGCAGGTCCGGCACCAGCTTGGCGGCGTCCTCGATGCTGGAGGCGACCAGTTGGCCATTCTCCCGCACCAAGGTGAGTTCCAGCGCGCCGGATTCGTCCCGCATTTCTTCCAGGGCGACGGCCAGCCCATCCGGGGAAAAATCCTCTAGGGCCGACATGTGCTGCATGGTGTAGCGGCGCAATACCCGCTGGTTGAGGCCCAGGGCCGCCTTGCTCAAGTCAAGGGCGTCCTCGATGGCCTGATCGACCCGCAGGTCGAACCAACTGTCGATGCCTCGAACTAGCAGATTGATGGAGTAGTAATAAACGATGGAGACCGGCACCAGGGCAATCAGGGCGAACATGCCGACCATGCGCCCGGTCAGGCGGGAACCCGCCACCTGGCGCCGGTAGCGGGTCACCAGCTTGACCAGATTGATGACCAGCAATACGCCCAGGGCCAGCAGGCCCAACAGCACCGTCACCAACAGGGGGACGAAGGCGCGGCTGAGGGCGTCGGACTTTTGGACGGCGTCGCTCATCAGGTCCAAGGCTAGCAACACCAGGACCAGGAACGCCGCCACTGGCCAGACGCCGGGTCGGCGCAGACGCTGGCCTAGGGCGCCAAGGGCCATGTGCTCCACGCGCTGGAGAGTTGCCACGAGGGCTTGAGATAAGCCAGAGGCCGCAATGGCAGGGGCAGCGCCTCGATATCCAGGGCGGCTTTGAGGTGCACCTGATACTTCTGGCCCGGCTCCAGGGCCGACTGCTCGATCAAGGGCACGCCGTCCACTTCCCCGAGGGCGGCGACGGCGCTGGCGCGGGTCACGAAGGCACGGCGGGACCCACTCCGCACGTCCACCACCTGGTATTGGTTGGTGAGGGGCTGGAAGCGGATCTGATAAAGGAATTGCTTATCCACCAGGCTGGGTGACCAGATCCAGGAGCCGGCGCGGCGCACCTGGGCGCGCACCTCCAAAGTCAAGGGCACGCCATTGTCCAGGGCCTCCAGGGCGGTGGCGGTGAAGCCGTAGCGCACCCGGGCATCCAGCACCCAGGCATTCTGGTCCCGGCGCGCCTTGGCCTGGATCACTTCGAATTCGTCCGCCAGTACCGCCGCGCTCAGTCCCAGCCAGGCCAGCAGCACACCCAGGAGGGTCCGTAGGTTCAAGTGGGAGACCCTAGGCGGGTCATGCGTGCGAAATAGAAGCCGTCCATGCCGTCCTCGCCGGTCAAAACCTGGCGACCCGGCGCTAGGGCACGCCCCCAGGGGGCCTCAATCGGCAGTTCCCGGGCATCCGGCGTACGTTGCAAAAAGGCGCGCACTTGCTGTTGGTTCTCATCCGGCAAAAGGGAACAGGTCACGTAAACAAGGATACCGCCCACTGCCAGGTGGGGCCAGACCGCATCTAGCAATTCCCCTTGCAAGCGGGTCAGGTTGTCCAGATCGCCGGGACGGCGCAACCATTTAATGTCGGGATGATGGCGAATGACGCCGGTGGCGGAACAGGGCACGTCCAACAAGATGCCCTGGTAGGACCGGTCCGCCCAGCCGGTGGCCGGGTCGCGCAGGTCCCCGGCCAATACCCGGCCCCGGAATCCCAGACGCCTCAGGTTGTCCTCTAGGGGCTCTAGACGGCTGGCCTCGCCGTCCACGGCGGTGAGATCCAGACACCCGGCCGCTAGCTCCAGCAAGTGGGTCGTTTTGCCGCCGGGTGCCGCGCAGGCGTCCAGCACCCGGTCACCGGGCCGCACCCCCAGCAAAGGCGCCGCCAACTGGGCGGCGCCGTCCTGGATCGATACCCAGCCGAGGTCGAATCCGGGCAAGGCTTCCACTCCTACCGGCCGCTCCATGCGCAGACCCTGGGGAGCGTGCCTCAGAGGTTGGGTCGCCAGGCCCTGCTCCGCCAGACGCTCGGCATAGGCGTCCCGCTCCCCGTGCATGGGGTTGACCCGCAAACAGAGGGGTGGACGCTGATTGCTGGCGTCCACCAGCGCTTCCCAATCGTCGGGCCAGGCCTGCCGCAGACACTCCAGAAGCCAGCCGGGGAAGCAGGCGCGGGCGGTTGGGTCCGCATCCACCATCGCCAGTAGTTGCTCCCGCCGTCGCAGGAAATTGCGCAACACGCCGTTCAGCAGACCCCGCGCCCAGGGCTTGCCAAGCAGCGCCGCCGCGCCCACCGTCTCCCCCACTGCGGCATGTTCAGCGACCCGCAGGTACAGGAGTTGGTACAGGCCGGCCCATAGCAGACAGGCCACATCCAGATCCCGGGCCGGCAGGGGCCGTTCTAATAAATGGCTGGCAAGGAGTTGCAGCCGGGGCAGAAAACGCAACACACCAAAGGCGATTTCCTGGGCCAAGGCCCGGTCCCGGGCGTCCCGGAATCCATCCAGATGGACGTCCAGGGCCTGGTCCAGGGAACGACCGGCACCCAGCACCTCCCGCAGGGCCCTGGCCGCGCTGGCGCGGGGATCGGCACCGGGCCGGATCGTCGGTTGACGAGCCACCGGGATCAGCCGAGGACCACATCGGCGAGGTCGTGGGCATGACGAAAGTCGCCCGCCGCCACCACTCGCTTGCCCGGCATTTGCAGCCGGGTTATCCGCAACAAACCGGCGCCGGTCGCCACGTCCAGGCCCCCGTCGCCAACAGCGACCACCCGGCCGGGGACGCCATGGACGCCTTGATCCACCACCCTGGCTGACCAAACCCGCATTGTCTGACCCCGAAAACCGGTTTCCGCCACCGGCCAGGGGTCGAAGGCGCGCACTTGGCGTTCGATGTCCAGGGCCGGGTGGCTCCAGTCGATCCGGGCTTCTCCCTTGTCCAACTTGTGGGCATAGGTCGCCAAGCCAGCGTCCTGGACTTGCCCGGCCGGCGCGCCGGCCGCGAACCGGGGAAGGACTTCCAGCAACGCCTCGGCGCCCAGCGCCATCAGCCGGTCATGGAGACTGCCGCCGGTATCATCCGCCGCGATGGGACAGACCCGCCGGTGTAATACCGGCCCGCTGTCCAAACCCGCTTCCATGGCCATGATGCAGACGCCGGTTTCCTCATCCCCAGCCAGCAGTGCCCGCTGAATCGGCGCCGCGCCCCGCCAGCGGGGCAGCAGGGAAGCATGGATATTGATGCAGCCTAGGCGGGGGGTATCCAGGATGGCCTGGGGCAGGATCAATCCATAGGCCACCACCACCAGCAGGTCCGCCCCCAGGGCCGCCAACTGGTCCCGCGCCTCGGCACCCTTGAGGGTCGCAGGCTGTAGCACCGGCACACCCCGGGACAGGGCCAACGCCTTGACCGGACTGGCCTGGAGTTGCCGGCCCCGCCCCGCCGGCCGATCCGGCTGGGTATAGACCGCGGCCACTTGGTAGCCCGCGTCGAGCAGGGCGCGCAGGGGCGCCACGGAAAATTCCGGGGTGCCGGCGAACACCAAGCGGGGTGCAAAGCTCATGATTTAGCGTCCATCGCCACTAGGCTGGTCATATGACCCGGCGGCGCGGCGCCGGCTCCGGGCTCTTCTGTTGCCGTTGTTCCTTTTCCAGTTTCTTGCGAATCCGTTCGCGCTTGAGACTAGACAGGTGATCCACGAACAGTTTGCCGTCCAAATGATCCAGTTCATGCTGGATACAAACCGCCAGCAGGCCGTCCGCCTCCAGTTCAAAGGGCTCCCCATCCCGGTTCAGGGCCCGCACCCGCACCCGTTCCGCCCGCTGCACCGAGTCATAAATGCCGGGCACCGATAGACAACCCTCCTCGGCCTGCTGCTCGCCGGCCCGGTCGAGGATCTGCGGGTTGATAAACACCCGGGGCACGCTCTGGTCATCGGACAGGTCCATCACCACCAACCGCAGGTGTACGTTGACCTGGGTGGCGGCCAAGCCGATGCCTGGTGCCTGGTACATGGTCTCGAACATGTCGTCAATCAATCGACGCAATTCCCCGTCCACCCGCTCCACGGGCTGGGCGCGCGTACGTAGACGCGGGTCCGGAAAATGAAGAATCTCCAGCAATGCCATGGATCAGCCCTAAAGCTTGTAGTAAAGATTGAGATCTATAGGCTATGATTCTGCCTGGATTAGAAAATTCCCGAATGGCGGCGGATCAATCCGTGCGTTGACGGGAATTCCTGGTCCAAAGGGTTATGATCGTTCAAGATGCCTCGGCACGCAACGCAAGCTTAGACAACGCTGAATTTGGGGACGGAACCGACCATGTTCCAACGTCGCTTTTTACCTGGTTTTGTTCTTGGCCTTATCGTCTGGGCGGGTGGCACCCTGGCGGCGGAACCGCCGGCCTTGCAACCGGACCACCCAACCCATTACTTGGTCCAACCGGGGGACACCCTTTGGTCCATCGCCAGTCGATTTCTGCGCGACCCTTGGCGCTGGCGGGAAATCTGGACCGAAAATCCCTCCGTGGAAAATCCGCACCTGATTTATCCGGGTGACGAGCTGATCCTTTCCTATGTGGACGGCCAGCCGCGCCTGGACACACGGCGGGGCAAGGGCGGCATGAAGCAAATCAAGTTGACGCCCACCACCCGCCAGGAAGTGTTGGCCAAGCCGATTCCGGTCATCCCATTGGACACGGTACGCGCCTTCCTGACCCGGCCCCGAGTCCTGTCCAGGGGCGACAAGGATAACCTGCCCTATCTGGTTTCGTTCGTGTCCGAACACGTGGTCGGCGGCAAGGGCGATTCCATCTATGTGCGAAAAATCGAGGATGACGCAGACCGGGACTTCGACGTGGTACGCCTCGGCGCGGCCTACCGGGATCCGGCCACCGGCGAGGAATTGGGATATGAAGCCACCTTCATTGGCGATGCCAAGTTGTTGCGCACTGGCGACCCGGCCAAGTTGGTGCTGACCAGCGCGGTCATGCAGGCGGAAATCGGCGACCGGGTATTGCCGAATCCCCAGGAAGAGTTGCTGACCAACTTCTATCCCAAACCCGCTCCCTACGATCTAGAAGGCCAGATCATCGGGGTGTTGAACGGCGTCTCCCAAATCGGCCAGTACAACGTGGTAGTGCTCAACAAGGGTAGCGACGACGGTCTGGAGCGGGGTCATATCCTGCGCATCCACCAGGGCGGTAACGGCATGCGGGATCGTATAGCGCGCGGCGGCCGGGGCGAAACCATCACCCGCCCCTTGGAAGAAGCCGGCACCCTGATGGTGTTCCGGGTGTTCGAGCGGGTCAGTTTTGGGCTAGTGATGCACGCCACTTCGTTCCTCCATGTCCAGGACTGGGTACGCTCCCCGGACTTTCAAGACTAACTTCCTGCCTTGATGGCCTCCGGGAAACGCGGCGACGACCAGGATTGGCTGGTTCTGCTGCGTGCTCCCGGAGTCGGACCGATCCGCTTTCAGCGGCTTATCAAGACATTTGGCAGTCCAGGCCAGGCCCAGGGCGCCTCCCGCGCCGCGCTGGAACAGTCTGGCCTGACCGCTGCCGCCATCGATTGGCTGCAACGGCCGGATCCGGAGATCCTGGCCAGGGACCTGGACTGGCTGCAACAGCCTGGCAACCACCTGATCCGGTTCGGTGATGCCTGTTATCCGGCCCTACTGGCGCAAATTCCCGATCCGCCGCCCTTGTTATTCGTACATGGGGACCCGGACCTCCTCAGCCAACCGCAACTGGCCATCGTCGGTAGCCGCAACCCCACCAGCGGCGGCCAGGAAACCGCCCGGGATTTTGCCCGTTATCTGGCCAATCGAGGCTTGCTCATCACCAGCGGACTGGCCATCGGCATCGATGCCGCCGCCCACCGGGGCGCTCTGGACGGCGGCCACACCATCGCCGTGGCCGGCACCGGCCCGGACCGGGTCTATCCGGCCCAACACCGGGACCTAGCCCGACAAATCGCCGCCCAAGGTGCGCTAGTCAGCGAACTGCCGCCCGGCACCTCGGTGCGCCGGGAGCATTTTCCCCGCCGCAACCGGCTCATCAGCGGCTTGGCGGTCGGCACCCTGGTGGTGGAGGCGGCGGAACGCAGCGGCTCCCTCATCACCGCCCGGCTGGCGGCGGAACAGGGCCGGGAAGTCTTCGCGATCCCCGGCTCCATCCACAATCCCCTGGCCCGGGGTTGTCACCGCTTGATCCGGGAAGGTGCCAAGCTGGTGGATCAGGCCAGCGACATCCTGGAAGAGTTGGCGCCCCTATTGGGCAGCCTGCTCCAAGCCCCGGCGCCAACTGGGGAAGCGCCGGCCGCCGCGCCCAACAACTCCTGGGACCCGGACTATCAACTATTGCTGCGCTGCCTGGGCCACGATCCCCGGCCGCCGGATGACCTGATCGAGTGCAGCGGGCTCGCGGCCGACGTGGTATCCTCGATGCTTCTGATGCTGGAACTGGAAGGGTACGTGACCCCGGCGCCGGGCGGACGTTTTAGCCGAACCGGCAAACCGGGTCCAGGGGACTAGACCTGGAGACGGGTTGGCGGGCCGTCCGGCCAACTCGACGCCACCGGGGCGAGGGCAGCGAAGCTGATGGATACCGTAGAACTTCTGATCTATCTCTACCATAACTACATGGACGCGGAATCACCGCCGCCGCCCACCCAAGAGCAACTCAAGCAGGAATTGGTGCAAGCGGGCTTTGGCGAGGCGGACATCGACCGCACCCTAGGCTGGCTGGACGAGCTGGCCCTGCAAGTGAGCCGGGGTGATGACGCCCACCTCGCCGCCGGTCATGCGTCGCGGATCTTTTCGGCGGAGGAATGCCTCCGCTTGGACACCGCCGCCCGGGGCCTGCTGCTGCGCCTCGAACAAGATCGGATCCTGGACCCCGCCTGCCGGGAACTGGTCCTGGATCAGGCCCTGGCGCTGGATATTGGCCGCATCGGCATGGAAGAATTGAAGTGGATCGCGCTCCTGGTACTGATGAATCGTCCTGGACAAGAAGAAGAATTCAATCAAATGGAAGGACTGGTCTTCAACACCGAACCCGCCCGCCTCCATTGAGTCTCCGCAGCCCGGCGCTGATTAACACCATCCAAGGCTTGACAGACAGGCCGCGCCCTAGCTATTGGTAGAGTAGGTAAACTAGAACTTTCCCCGATCGCCCTAACGCAGGGTTCCCAATTGGGTACCCAGGCGATGGATTTTTCAAAAAATCGGGGCCTGGACTTTCGTTGTGGACAGGATCGAACGCGTATGCATTTGGTAGTCGTCGAATCACCGGCCAAGGCCAAGACCATCAAAAAGTACTTAGGAAAGGATTTCGAGGTCCTGGCGTCCTATGGGCACGTGCGCGACCTAGTGCCCAAGGACGGCGCGGTGGACCCCAGCCGGGGCTTCCACATGGAATATCAGTTGATCGACAAAAACGAACGGCACGTCCAGGCCATCGCCCGCCAAATGCGCCAGGCCCAGACCCTCTATCTGGCCACCGACCCGGACCGGGAGGGCGAGGCGATTTCCTGGCACCTGTACGAGGTACTGCGGGAGCGGGGCCAGATCAAGGACAAGCCGGTGTACCGGGTGGTCTTCAACGAAATCACCCGACGGGCGGTGGAAGAGGCGGTGGCCCATCCCCGGGAGCTGTCCCACGACCTCATCAATGCCCAACAAGCCCGGCGCGCCCTGGATTACCTGGTGGGATTCAACCTGTCGCCGCTGTTGTGGAAAAAAGTTCGCCGTGGCCTATCCGCCGGACGGGTGCAGAGCCCGGCGCTGCGCCTGATCGTGGAACGGGAACTGGAAATCGAGGCGTTCCAAACCCGGGAATACTGGACCCTGGAAGCGGACGCCAACCAGCAGGGCAAGCCGTTCGTCGCCAAACTGATTCAATTTGGCGGGGAAAAAATGGAGCAATTCAGCATCACCGACGGCACCCGTGCCGACCAGGTGGTGGCGGCCCTCAAGCAAGCGGCGGGCGGCGAGTTGCTGGTGGTCCAGGTGGAGCGCAAGCAGCGCAAACGCTACCCGGCGCCCCCCTTCACCACCTCCACCCTACAGCAGGAAGCAGCCCGCAAACTGGGCTTCGGCGCGTCCCGCACCATGCGGGTCGCCCAACAACTGTATGAAGGCGTGGATATCGGCAGTGGCTCCGTGGGCCTGATTAGCTACATGCGTACCGACTCCGTGAATCTGGCCGGCGAGGCGATCAGCGAAATCCGCGCCTACGTCGCCAGTCGCTACGGGAGCGCCCAACTGCCATCCACGCCCCGGATCTATAAAACCAAGGCCAAGAACGCCCAGGAGGCCCACGAGGCCGTCCGGCCCACATCCGTGGCTCGCACCCCCCAGGAATTGGCCGCCTTCCTAAACCGGGACCAGGCGCGGCTATACGAGTTGATCTGGAAACGGGCTGTGGCTTGCCAAATGATCCACGCCACCATCAACACGCTGGCGGTGGATCTCAGCGCCGGCGAGGGCAATCTGTTCCGGGCCACCGGCTCCACGGTGGCGGAACCGGGTTTCATGCAGGTCTATCTGGAAGGCCGGGACGACGCCACCCTGGGCGACGACGAGGAGCGCCTGCTGCCGGCCATGACCGAGGGGGACCGGGTGCGACTGGATGACATCCGCGCCGGGCAGCATTTCACCGAACCGCCGCCCCGCTATAGCGAAGCCAGCCTGGTGCGGGCCCTGGAAGAACTGGGCATCGGCCGCCCCTCCACCTACGCGTCCATCATTTCTACGCTCCAGGACCGGGAATATGTGCGCCTGGAACAGAAGCGTTTTTATCCCACAGACGTGGGACGGGTAGTGAGCCGCTTCTTGACCGACCATTTCAACCAATACGTGGATTATGACTTTACCGCCCGCCTGGAAGATGAGCTGGACGCGGTGTCCCGGGGCGAGGAAGAGTGGGTGCCCCTGCTGGACCGCTTCTGGAAAACCTTCAAGGACCGGGTGGATCACGCCCAAACCTCGGTCAAACGCAGTGACGTGACCCACGAGGCCCTGGACGAAGCCTGTCCCAAGTGCGGCAATCCCCTATCCATCCGGCTGGGCCGGCACGGCCGCTTCGTGGGTTGTACCCATTATCCCGAGTGCGACTACACCCGGGATCTGGAGGGCACCCATCGTCCGGAGCGGGAAGCGCCCCAAACGGTGGAGGGGCGGGTTTGCCCCCAGTGCAACTCGGCGCTGCAAATCCGCCAGGGCCGCTACGGCAAGTTCATCGGCTGCTCCGCCTATCCGGACTGCACCTATATCGAACCCCTGGAAAAGCCCGCGGATACCGGCGTGGTCTGTCCCCAGTGCCAGAAGGGTACTTTGCTCAAGCGCAAGTCCCGGCGTGGCAAGATTTTTTACTCCTGCTCAACCTACCCCAGTTGTGATTACGCGGTGTGGAACGAGCCCCTGGCGGAACCCTGCCCCCGCTGTCACTGGCCAATCCTGACCCTTAAGGTGGGTCGCGGCGGGGGCGAGGAAAAAGTCTGCCCCCAAAAGGGTTGTGGGTCCCCGGACCGGGCTGACGGCGCGACTGCGGCGGAATCCAGCGGCGACGCCCCCGCCACCACTCCGGCGCGCCGGTCTTCCCGCCGGCGCGGCACGGCCGGGACTGCGGGTCATTAAGGCTTTCAGAGCAACCAATGAGAACTAGCAACCGATGAGCAAGACGTTTGTAGCCGTTTTGATGGGCTCCGACTCGGATCTGCCGGTCATGCAAGGCACCCTCCAGGCATTGGACTCCCTTGGCATTGCCCGGGAAGTGCGCATCACCTCGGCGCACCGCACGCCGGATGTGACCCAGGCCTATGTGCGGGACGCAGAGCAACGGGGCTGCGCCCTATTTATCGCCGCCGCTGGACTCGCTGCCCACCTGGCCGGCGCGGTGGCGGCCCAAACCGTCCGCCCGGTGATCGGCGTACCCCTGGATTCGGGACCGCTACGGGGTCTGGACGCGTTGCTGTCCACGGTACAAATGCCAGCCGGCGTACCGGTCGCCACTCTGGCCATCGGCGCCGCCGGTGCCAAGAACGCGGCCTACCTGGCAGCGCAAATCCTCGCCCTGTCGGACCCGGCCCTGGCCCAGCGCCTCAGGGACACCCGCCGCGCCAACACCGAAGCGGTGATGGGCAAGGATGCAGAATTACAGGCCCAAATCACCCAGCAACCGTGACCAGTCGCTGGCAACTAGGGCGCGCCGCCCGTTGCCTGGCCCAGGGGCAGGTCATCGCCTACCCCACCGAGGCGGTGTTCGGCCTGGGTTGCGACCCTTGGAACCGCGCGGCAGTAGAACGGATCTTCGCCATCAAGGGCCGCTCCGGGTCCAAGGGACTCATCTTGATCGCCGATGCCCTCGACCCGGTGGAACCGTTGCTGGAGCCCCTGCCCCCAGCCTGGGAACGGGAAATCCTAGCCAGCTGGCCGGGACCCCTGACCTGGGTGCTGCCGGCCCGGCCGGACGCGCCATCCTGGCTCACCGGCGGCCGCTCCACCCTGGCGGTGCGCATCACCGCTCATCCCTTGGCGGCGGCCCTGTGTCATACGTGGGGGAAGCCCCTAGTGTCCACCAGCGCCAACCGGGGCGGACGGCCCCCGGCGCGCACCAGCCTGGAAACGCGGTTGCGCCTGGGATCGGAACTCGATTTGATCCTGGGCGGCGCCTGCCCGCCCCTGGCCCGACCCTCCACCATCCGCGACGGTCGTACCGGCGCCATACTCAGGGCCTAGCCCCATGACCGAGCCTGTGGACGTGCCCGAAGTCCGGGCCTACCTGTTGGAGTTACAAGAGCGGATCTGTGCCGCCCTGGCAGACCAGGACGGGGGCCAATTCCGGGAAGACGCCTGGCGGCGCGCCGACGGCGGCGGCGGCCGCACCCGGGTCCTGGAAGAGGGTCCGGTGCTGGAAAAGGCTGGCGTCAACTTCTCCCACATCCAGGGGAACCGCCTACCGCCGTCCGCCACCGCCCACCGCCCGGAACTGGCGGGGTGCCGCTTTCAGGCCATGGGCTTGTCCCTGGTGATCCATCCCCGCAACCCCTACGTGCCCACCTCCCACGCCAATCTGCGCCTGTTCGTGGCGGAACCCGATGCAGGGGAACCCATCTGGTGGTTCGGTGGCGGCTTCGACCTCACCCCCTATTACGGCTTCCGGGAGGACGTGATCCATTGGCACCGCACCGCCCGGGCCGCCTGCCAACCCTTTGGCGACGACCTTTATCCCCGGCTCAAGCACTGGTGCGATCAATACTTTTATCTGCCCCACCGTCACGAGGCCAGAGGGGTTGGTGGCCTGTTTTTTGATGATCTGAACGACGGCGGTTTCCAACGCTGCTTCGCCCTAGCCCGCAGCGTCGGCGATCATTACTTGCCGGCCTATGTACCTATTCTGCAACGCCGCCGACAGCACCCCTATGGTGATCGAGAAACTAGATTCCAGCAATATCGGCGTGGCCGCTACGTAGAATTCAACTTGGTACAGGATCGTGGCACCCTGTTCGGGCTCCAGTCCGGGGGCCGGGTCGAGTCCATCCTCATGTCCCTCCCCCCCCAGGTGCGCTGGCTGTATGACTGGCATCCAGAACCCAACAGTCCGGAAGAGGCCTTATACCTGGACTTTTTGCCGCCTCAGGACTGGCTATCCGGGCTCTGAACGGCCTCCGGGCAAGCCTCGCCCGGGCGGATACCACTCCGGAATGGGGTGGCTGCCAGCCTTTTTTCTGGCCACGGCACTTTTTATGCGGCGATAAAAAAAGAAAATGGTGCGCATAGCCTGGAAAGAGCGGGGATCCTGTTGTATTATGTCATCAGTAGCGAGAAAGATACTTATGATTAATCGCTAGCTAATATACTGGTAATCAGCTACCATTTGCGGTCTGGCTAATCTCTTGTTCTTAACCTAGCCTGAATACGAGAGCGAGCATGTACCTAGTCGCGAGTGCTGAAACCCTGGCCAATCCAGAAAGCGATGTATGTCCGGACGTAGCCCCCTACCTGGCTAAGCGGGAACCTGCCGGCATTATCGAACGGCTAAAGGAAGAGTTCGGGGATTATACGGATCCCCTGATGTACGACTGGTCCTGGAGGGAGTCAGACTAGGACCCGCCCCAACCGCCACGCCCCGCATCCCGAGGCGGCCGGGGCTGGCAGGAAACCTGCCCAGGGCCGATCAAAGCCCCGCCAAGCACAGATATTTCATCTCCAGATATTCCTCGATTCCGTACCGGGAACCTTCCCGTCCCAGGCCTGATTCCTTGACGCCCCCGAACGGCGCCACTTCCGTGGAAATGAGGCCGGTGTTGACTCCCACCATGCCATATTCCAGGGCCTCCGCCACCCGCCAGAGCCGGGCCAGATCCCGACCGTACAGGTAGGCCGCCAAACCATATTCGGTGGCGTTGGCCAGGGCGATAGCCTCTTGGTCGGTCTTAAAACGGAACAGGGGCGCCACCGGACCAAAGGTTTCTTCCCGGGCGATGCGCATCCCGGCGTTTACGTCCGCCAATACCGTGGGGGTAAAGAAGGTTCCGCCCAGGGGATGACGGCTTCCGCCAGTCAGCACCCGCGCCCCCAAATGCCGGGCATCCTGGATTTGCCGCTCCACCTTGACCACCGCCGCCTCGCTAATCAAGGGTCCTTGATCGACCCCGGCCCGGGAGCCGTCCCCTACCTGGAGCCGTTGCACCGCCTCCACCAGGCGCTCCGCGAAAGCCTGGTAAATGCCGTCCTGGATCAACAGCCGATTGGCGCAAACACAGGTCTGGCCGGCGTTACGATACTTGGACGCCATGGCGCCCTGCACCGCTGCGTCCAGGTCGGCGTCGTCCAGCACGATGAAGGGTGCGTTGCCGCCCAGTTCCAGGGATACCTTTTTAAGCGTAGCGGCGCTGGCCGCTAGCAACTGCTTGCCCACCGCCGTGGAACCGGTAAAGGTCAGCTTACGTACCTTGGCGTTGGCGCACAATTCCGCCCCCACCTCCGCGTCCCGGCGGCTGGTCAGCACGCTGAACACGCCGGCGGGAATACCGGCCCGTGCGCCCAATTCTGCCAACGCCAAGGCGCTCAGGGGCGTCTGGGGGGCTGGCTTGACCAGCATGGGACAGCCAGCCGCCAGCGCCGGGCCACACTTACGGGTAATCATGGCCAGGGGGAAATTCCAGGGGGTGATGGCGGCACAGACGCCGATGGGCTGCTTCAGCACCAACAGGCGCCGATCCGGCAGGGGACTTGGAATCAAATCCCCATAGACCCGCTTGGCCTCCTCGCCGAACCATTCCAGGAAGCCGGCCGCGTAAATCACCTCGCTGCGGGATTCGGCCAGGGGCTTGCCACACTCTGCGGTCATGAGTTGGGCCAGGTCTTCCTGGTTGGCCAGCAGTAGTTCCTGCCAGCGGTGCAGGATCGCACCCCGCTCCTTGGCGGTGCGGGCCCGCCAATCTGGCCAGGCCCGCTCCGCCACATCAACGGCCCGGCGCGTCTCGGCAACGCCCAAATCCGGCACCTGGGCAATTTCCGCGCCGCTGGCCGGATTGCGCACTCCGAACCGGGACCCGTCATCGCTGTCCACCCATTGCCCCGCCAGAAAGGCGTGCCGGCGCAAAAGATCCGGATCTCGGATTTGCATGTCGCGTTCCTCTGGTCAACAGGTCTTGCCAGACTCAGCCCTAGTCAAGCGTCCACTCCGGGTTCCAAACCA
>CAZIHO010000002.1:52718-99267 GCA_964538875.1 uncultured Chromatiaceae bacterium | reverse complement strand
CCGGAACCGCGCCCCGGCCGCCTATCTGCGGTCCTTGCGGTGGTCGATGACCCGCACGGCCTTGCCCTGGGAACGGGGGATCTCGCCCACGTTCTTCACCACCACCCGGCAGGATACGCCGATAAAGTCCTTGATGTCCTTGGTGGCCTTGGCACCGACCCGGGCCATGGCCTCGGGTCCCTGTTCCGCCAGGGGCGGACTGGCTTCCACGTTGACCACCAGGGTATCCAGAGCCCCTTCCCGGTACACCTCGATCTGGTAGAAGGGGGACAGAATCTCGGTCTGCATCAATACGGATTCCACCTGGGATGGGAACACGTTGACGCCCCGGATAATCAGCATGTCGTCGGTACGGCCGGTGACCCGCTTCATGCGCACATGGGTGCGTCCGCACTTGCAGGGTGCCGGGTTGAGGGAGGAAATATCCCGGGTGCGGTAGCGAAGCACCGGGAAGGCTTCCTTGGTCAGGGAGGTGAAAACAATCTCCCCTTCTTCTCCGTAGGGCAGCGGCATGCCGGTGTCCCGGTCCACGCATTCCACCAGGAAGTGGTCTTCCCAGATGTGCAGCCCGTCCTTGGCGTTGATGCACTCGATGCCCACGCCGGGGCCGATCACCTCGGATAGACCGTAGATGTCGATGGCGTCTATCCCTAAGCGGGATTCCAGCTCGTAGCGCATTTCCTCGGTCCAGGGCTCGGCACCGTGGATGCCAACCCGCAACGGCAACTTGCGGATGTCCACGCCCATGGCCTCCGCTTCTTCCGCCAAATTGAGGGCGTAGGAGGGCGTGCAACTCAGGCCGGTGGGCTCGAAGTCCTTGATGAGCATGATCTGTTTCTGGGTCTGGCCGCCGGACATGGGCGTCACCATCAGGCCCAGTTCCTCGCCACCGTAATGGAGCCCCAGGCCGCCGGTGAACAGGCCGTAACCATAGGCGTTATGCAAGCGGTCGCCGGGACGCAGACCCGCCGCTGCCAGGGAGCGGGCCATCACCTGGGCCCACATACGGATGTCCCGGGCCGTGTAGCCCACCACAGTGGGTTTGCCGGTGGTGCCGGACGAGGCATGGACCCGCACCACCTGCTCGGTGGGGACCGCGAACATGCCGAACGGGTAGTTTTCCCGCAGATGTTCCTTCTTGGTGAAGGGCAGATGGCGCAGGTCCTGGAGCGACTTGATGTGCTGGGGCTTGACACCCAGTTCGTCCATGGCACCCCGGTAAAAGCCTACCGTGTAATAGCAGCGCTCCACGGTGGCTTGCAGGCGCCGCAATTGCAGCCGCTCCAGGTCCTCGCGCGGCATGGTTTCCGTTTCGGTATGCAGGATCATGCAGTCTCCCCCTTGGTGTCGGTTGTCATCCAATTACTAATGGGTTCGCCCCGGCGAAACACGGTACCGGAAAAGACGCCCACCAGCCGGCCCTCCCCGGTGCTCACCTGGATGCCGTACAGGCCGGTGCGTTGACCCAGGCTCTGTTCCCGGGCCTCCGCGATCAGGCGGTCCCCCAGGCGGCTGGCGGCCGGGTAACTCATGTGGGCGCTTAAGGCCACCGCCACGGTGCCGTGGCTGTTGGACGCCACCGCGAAGGCGAAGTCCGCCAGGGCGTAGGTGGCGGCGCCGTGGGTGAGGCCCACTGCGTTCAACATATCGGCCCGCACTTGCATGGACACCCGGCAGAATCCTGGTGCCACGTCCTCCAGGCACATGCCGAAGGAGCGGGCCAGACGGTCATTTTCTTCCATCCAACGGCCGATTTGTTCGGCCTGGGGGTGGGCGGGAGGCTGAGTCATGGCAGATGCTCGGTCATGAGGTCAAAACCTTCCCGCTGGAGTTGACGGTCCAACTCGGCGGGGTCGTCCGCCCGGTAGCGCAGGATGGCGACCCGCATACCGGTCGCGTCCGGCACCACCGGGGATACCACGGTGGCGATATAGCCCCCCTGACGGTTCACGGCGGTCAGCAACTTGGCCAGTTCGCCGGTGCGATCCGCCAGATGCACGGCGATGCGGGTGGTGTCCTTGAGGTGACAGCCGGTGATGTCCAGCAGGAAATCCAGGATGTCGTCGTCGGTGATGATGCCCACCAGACGCTCACCCTCGACCACCGGCAGACAGCCGATGCGCCGGTCCCGCATCAATTGGCCCGCCTCCTCCACCAGGGTGTCCGGGCCGCAACTGATGACCTGGGCGCGCATCACCTGGGCCACCTTGACCTTGGCCATCAGATAATTCACCTCGCCCACGGACAGGGTGGTGATGGAGGAAGGCTCGGCCCGTTCCAGTTCCCGGTGGGACACCAGGCCGACCAGGCGCCCGTCCCCGTCCACCACCGGCAGAAAGCGGCGGCCCTTGTCCCGCATCAGCTTGGCCACCTGGCTGAGCTTGAGGTCGGCGGTCACCGTGTCCACCGGCCGACTCATGATCTGTGCGACATACATATGCGTCACCCGTCAATCAAACCTGCGATGGGATGCGTCCAGCGGGCCACCCCGCCATGCCGGACGCCGTTCGCCTCAATAGCCCAGGTAGGCCCGCTGCACCCGTTGGTCCCGCAACAACTCCTGGGCCGGAGCACCGGCCGCCACCCGGCCACTCTCCAGCACATAGCCCCGGTGGGCGATGTTAAGGGCGGCGCGGGCGTTTTGCTCCACTAGCAGGATGGTCACTCCCTGGGCGTTTAGGTCCCGGACGATCTGGAAGATTTCCTCCACCAGCAGGGGCGCCAGGCCCATGGAAGGCTCGTCCAACAGCAGAATACGGGGCCGGCCCAATAGCGCCCGGCCCATGGCCAGCATCTGTTGCTGGCCGCCGGATAGGGTGCCGGCGCTCTGCCCGGCCCGCTCCTTGAGGATCGGAAACAGGCTATGGATCCAGTCCAAGCCTTGCCGGACCCAGGCCGGGTCCCGGCGCTGGCAATAGGCCCCTAGCCGCAGATTGTCCTCCACACTCAGGGGCGCAAACACCTGGCGGCCTTCCGGCACCTGGCAGACACCGGCGCTGACGATGCGATGGGACGGCAGGCGGGTGAGGTCCTGGCCCTCCAGCCAGATATGGCCGGCGGTAGCACGCCGCACCCCGGACAGGGTATGCAGCAAGGTGGTCTTGCCAGCACCGTTGGCGCCCACGATGGCCACCAATTCGCCGGCCGCCACTTCCAGACCCACCTGATGCAACACCCGCACCGGCCCGTACTGGGCGCACAGGCCCTCGACCCGCAGCAGGGGCTCACTCGACGGCATAGTGCACCTCGCCGCCCAAGTAGGCGGAGATCACCTTGGGGTCGGCCCGCACCTGCTCCGGCGTGCCTTCCGCCAAGCGGCTGCCATAGTCCAGCACCAGGACCCGGTCCGAGACCCGCATCACCAGGGGCATGTTGTGTTCCACCAGTAGCACCGTGGTACCAGCGGCACCGATGCGGCGGATCAGGTTGCCCATGTCCAGGGTTTCCGTGTCGTTGAGGCCCGCCGCCGGTTCATCCATCAGCAGCAACCTGGGCCGGCTGGCCAGGGCCCGGGCGATTTCCAGCCGCTTCAGCGCCCCATAGGGCAACTCGGCGGCCAGCCGCGCCGCCTCTCCGCCTAAGCCGCAAAAATCCAGGGCCTCCAGCGCCCAGGCCCGCACGTCCCGCTCCTCCCGGCGCACCTGGGGCAGGCGCAATAGGGCCGCCCACATGCCGCTGTTGGTGCGGGAATGGCACCCCACCATGACGTTCTCCAGAACGCTCATGTTGTAGAAAATCTGCAAATTCTGGAAGGTGCGGGACACCCCCAGCCGGGCCACCCCATGGGGCGCCAGGCCCACGAGGTCCTGGCCGTGAAAGCGGATCTGGCCCTCGTCCGGCTGGTAAATGCCGGACAAAATATTGAATAGGGTGGTTTTGCCGGCGCCGTTAGGACCGATCACCGCATAGACCAAACCTTCCGGGACCTGAAATTCCAGGTCGGCGATAGCGGTGACGCCGCCGAACGACTTGGCCAGTCCGGCCGCTTCAAGCAGCGCCATGGCCAACCCCCGGGCGCCGCGCCCCGCGCCCGCGCAGCCACAGCGCCAGGTCCCGCATTCCGCCGGCCAGTCCCTGGGGCAGGAAGATCATGATGAGCATCAGGATCCCGCCGAAGATCAACACCTCGTAATCCTCGAACACCACCAGAACCTCCGGCAGCAGCGTCAGCACCAGGGCGCCCAGCAGGGCGCCATAGGTGGACGCCATGCCCCCCAGCACTACCATGGTCACCAGTTCGATGGAGAAGAAGAAATTGCAGGAATCCGGGCTCACGAACGCCTGTTGATGGGCGAACAGGCTGCCGGCCAGGGACGCGCTCATGGCCGCCAACACGAATACCCGGGTCTTGGCCAGGCTGGTATCCACGCCCATCATTTCCGCTGCCACTTCCGATCCGTGCAAGGCGCGCAACGCCCGGCCAGTGCGGGAATCGATCAGGTTGAGGGCCAACAGCACCACACCCAGCAGCAGCACCGCCACCAGCCAATACCAGCGCTGGTCGGTATCGATCGCCCAGCCGAACAGCTTCAGGGTGGGAATGTTGCCGATGCCATCCGGGCCGCCGGTGAGGGCGCCGGTCTGTACCAACAGGATGTGGACGATAATGCCTAGGCCCAGGGTGGCCATGGCCAAATAGTGACCCTTGAGCCGCAGCACCGGCCGGGCCATGACATAGGCCACCAGGGCGGTGAACAGCAACCCGGCGCCCAGGGCCGGCCAGGGATTCCAGCCGTAGCGGGTGGTAAGAATCGCAGAACTGTAGGCGCCGATGCCGAAAAAGGCCGCGTGACCCAGGGAAATCTGGCCCGCGTAGCCCATGAGCAGATTGAGCCCCACCGCCAGAATGGCGTGCAGCCCCACCTGAACGCCCACCACGCTGACGTAGTAGCTGCCTGGGAAAACCAGGGGCAGGGCGACCATCAAGGCCGCCAGGACAAACCAGCCGCGCAGGCGTTTCATCAAGTTAGACCCGTTCGGCGGACGCCTTGCCGAATAAACCCGCCGGGCGCAGGAACAGCACCAGCAGCAGGATGACGAAAGCGATGGCGTCCTTATAACCCGAGGACACCAGACCCGCCGCCAGGGATTCGATCAGGCCCAGCAGCAGGCCACCCGCCACCGCGCCCATGGGATTGCCCATGCCGCCCAGCACGGCAGCGGAAAATCCCTTCAGGCCCAACATCACGCCGGCGTCATAGGAGGTGTAGGTGATGGGCGCCACCAGCACCCCGGCCATGGCGCCCAGCAGAGCGGACAGTCCGTAGGCCACCAGCATCATGCGCCCCACGTTGATGCCCACCAACTGGGCGGCGGCCCGGTTATAGGAACAGGCCAGGATCGCCTTACCGGTCAGGGTGCGCTGAAAGAAGTAATGGACCGCCAGTACCAGCACCCCGGCGCCCCCCATCACCCAGAGATTCTGGGGCAATAGGGTCGCCTGGCCGATCTGGATCGGCGTCTCGCCGGAAAAATGGGCCAGCCCGAAAATCTGCTTGCCCCACAACAGCAGCGCCAGCCCGCGCAGGAAAATGGACGCGCCGATGGTGATGATGATGGTGCCGACCACGTTGGCGCCTTTGGCCGGCGCGATGGCGAAGCGCTGCAACAACAGGCCGACCACCACCGTGATCAACACCGCGCCCAGGATCGCCGCCGGCAAGGGCAGCCCGTCGGCGACGCTCAGGGCCACCGCGCTCATGGCCCCCAGCATGACGAACTCCCCCTGGGCCAGGTTCACCACGTCAGAGGCGTTATAGATGATGGCAAAGCCCAAGGCCACCAGGGCGTAAATGGCGCCCACGGTGACCCCGGTAAAAACGAACTGGAGCAGCTGATCCGCCACGGACCAGCCTACTCGACGATGGTCCAATCGCCGTTGCGGATCTCCAGCATCTTAAAGGCGTCCAGACCTAACCCCATGTGGTCGGTGGGGCTCATGTTGAAGACGCCGGCGGTGCCCACAAACCCCTTGGTCTTTTCAATCTCATCCCGCACCTTGGCCTTATCCGTAGAGCCGGCCCGCTGTATGGCTTGCACCGCGATCAGCAGGGCGTCATAGCCGTGGCCGCCAAAGGTGGATACATCCCCATATAGGGCTTCGTACTTCTTGGTGTAGCCCAGCACCACCGCCTTCTGGGGATCGGAGTCTGGCAGCTTATCCGGCACCAGCATGCCCGCCGCCGGCAGACGCACCCCTTCCGCCGCCTCGCCCGCCAGTTCGATGTACTTCTTGGACGCCACCCCATGGGACTGATACAGAGGCAGCTTGATGCCGAGCTGGCGCACGTTCTTGGTGACGATGGCGGGGCCGGTGCCGAAGCCAAAGTTCAGGATCGCCTGGGCCTCACTATCCCGAATCTTGGTCAACTGGGCGGTCATGTCGGTGTCCTTGTTGCCGTAGGACTCGTCCGCCAGGATTTGGATGCCATATTCCGGCGCCAGGGCCAGACATTGCTCCCGGCCCGACTTGTCAAAGCCGCCGTCGCCGGTGATGAGGGCGACCTTGGAGATGCCGCGCTTTTTCATGTCGCCGAAAATCTTGGCCGCCGCCATACGGTCGGTATGGGGAACCTTGAAGGTCCACTTCTGCACCGGGTCGATGATCTTGACCGCCCCAGCCATGGAGATATAGGGAACCTGCTCTTCCTCGACCACCGGCATCACCGCCAGGGATTCCCCGGAGGAGGAACCGCCCAGAATGACATCCACCACGTCCTTCTTGATGAGGCGCTTGACAAAATTCACCGCCTCCTTGGCGTTGCCGCCGGTGTCATAGTGCACCAGTTCCAGCTTCTTGCCGAGCAGGCCACCCTGCTTATTCAGGTCCTCCACGTACAGTTGGAGCGTCTTGAGTTCCGGATCCCCCAGGAACGAGGCGGGACCCGTCACCGCCAGAAAGCTGCCGATCTTGATGGTGTCGCCGGCCAAGGCGGACCCGCCGCACAGCACCAGGGCCGCAGCCAGGCTTGACCAAATTCCGCGCTTGCTCATGTATCCCCCTCCCCTACCAGAAAACCCGGGGCGGGCTGGACAGTGACCAGCCCGCCCCCCAATCCGCCAGACCGCTAGCTAGAAGCTGTATTCCACCTGAAAGCGCACATAGTTGGCGTCATCGGTGCCCGGCGTATAGTAATCACCCGTATCCAGGAACTCAGCGATCAAATGACCTTTTAAGTTCTTGGTGTAGTTATAGGTGAGTTGCGCCGTAATGAGATCGCCCCGCTTGTCGCCACCACCGGGGCCGTCCGCCAAGTCCGCAGACAGGTCGTAATAGCGCAGCTTAAAGGTAGACTGGTCGAAAGGCACCAAATCCAAGCCCACGAACGGCGCGCTCAGGTTGGTCCAGCCGCCGACCCCATATTGGCTGCCCACCCAGGAATAGAGATATAACTCACTGATCTGGGGCCAACGGGAGAAGATGGGATGCCAGCTTTCGTCATTGCCCTGGCCCGCCAAATCGCCGCCGGACAGGTAGTAATAGCCGGCGGTGAAGCTCGGCTTGAGGCTACCCCCCCAGTTCGGGGCGAAGGTCAGGGATGCGTCCAACATGGAGCCGCCCACGTTGGCGTCGCCGTGGTCACCGCTCTGGATGGCCACTTCCAGGTTACCCGACACGCCACTGCCAAACTTAGGCATGACCCGGGCGCCGAAGGTGTGGAAATCCGCGTCCTGCTTGGTTTTTCGGTCCGTCATGAGGGAATTGTCCTCATGCTTGAACACCCAGTAATACTCGAAGGGGAACTGCTCGAACTGGCTGTTGGACCCGTAGAGACCCAGGGCGCTCTCGTCCTGGCCCTGTTCCAGCAGATAGACCTTTTCCTGCTGATTGAGGGTCAAGGGATCCCGGTAGGTGTTATAAATACCCAACAGGTCCAGTTTGTTGGCCGCATTGAAGATCACATTCGCCTTGATGGCGTTGAAGAAAAAGGTCCGGGAACCATCTAGGGGCGTGCCGTCGGCGATCACCCGACCGTTGCCGTAAAACATATCTTGGCGGCCGACCCGCAAGTTGAGCATACCGCCGCCCAGCTTGTTCAGGTCCAGGTACAGATTGTCCGGAACCAGCTCGTTGAAGGGATCCCAGGCGTCCGTGACCTGGCGGCCCTCGTCGTAAAAGCGGAATTCGTTGGTGAGGCGAGCCTTGAAGATGATGTTCTCGTCGGGCGCGTAACTGGCCCACAGCCGGATGCGGTCGCGGTTGAATAACTGGTCGATGGTGCCGTTGGTGTGAGTGGAAACATCGCCGATGGACTCGATGCGGAACCGCACGTCGCCGCCCCACTCAAATCCAGTACCTGCGATAGCGCTGGTGCCGCTGGCCGCCAGGACTGCGGCGGCCAAGATTGACATCTTCCCCATGGTTGAGCCCCTCGTCTAAATATGTTTTGGAATGGCGTTGGCGGGCGTGACCGAAATCCTGTCGACGCTGCCCGCCAAGACCCGCACCGGCAACAGGCGTCCGCTGGACCGGCGAACCGGGCCATTTTACGCTAATTTTCAGGGTCTTTACCAACAGATGTTGGGCAAAGCGCTAAAATCGTTGCCCCATTCACCACAGAGTCACTTTTTCACCACAAACCGCCATGCGATACCAAACCGACGACCTGCGCATCCGCGCCATGAAGGAACTCATCGCCCCCGAGGACCTCATTCGCCTGTTCCCAATTACGGATCCCATTTCGGAAACCGTCCACCAAACCCGCCGCGCCATCTGCGACATCATCCACGACCGGGATGACCGCCTGCTAGTGGTGGTGGGACCCTGCTCCGTGCATGACCCCAACGCCGCCCGGGACTACGCCGCCCGCCTGCGCCCCCTGATGGACGAACTGGGGGATCGCCTGCAACTGGTGATGCGGGTCTATTTCGAGAAGCCCCGCACCACCGTGGGCTGGAAGGGGCTGATCAATGACCCGACCCTAGACGGCCGCTACGAAATCAACGAGGGCCTCAAGCTGGCCCGGAGCCTGCTGGTGGACCTCAACGCCCTGGGCGTGCCGGCCGGCACCGAGTTTCTGGACCTCATCAGTCCCCAATATGTCGCCGACCTGGTGAGTTGGGGAGCCATCGGCGCCCGCACCACGGAAAGCCAGGGTCACCGGGAATTGGCCTCCGGCCTGTCCTGTCCCGTGGGCTTCAAGAACGCCACCAGCGGCAGCCTGCGCATCGCCCTGGACGCCATGCACGCCGCCGCCCATCCCCACCATTTCTTGTCGGTGACCAAGGAGGGCCGCTCGGCCATTTTCGCCACCGGCGGCAACGAGGACACCCATGTCATTCTGCGCGGTGGCAACCGCCCCAACTACGACACGGAAAGCATCAATATTGCCGCAGAGGAAATGGAGCAAACCGACCTGCGCCCCCGCCTCATGATCGACTTCAGCCACGCCAACAGCCGCAAGCGCCCCCAGAAGCAGATCGACGTGGGCCGGGACGTGGCAGGACAGATCGCCCGGGGTGACCGCCGCATCATGGGCGCCATGATCGAAAGTAACCTGGTGGGCGGCCGCCAAGACTGGCGCCCGGACGCTGAACTCACCTACGGGCAAAGCATCACCGACGCCTGCATCAGTTGGGACGACACCGTTCCCCTGCTGCGGGAATTGGCGGAAGCGGCGCATTTGCGGCGCACGAGCCGGGACTAGGCGCGGCGGCGGGAACAAGGCCCCTTGCCATGCCGCCGGCCAGCGTTGCCTGCCCGGTGACTGGGCGCCTGGATTCCGGCAATCCCGGCCGGCATGACGGCCTGGGTTGGCGCTCCTGCTAGACTGACGCCACCCGGCCAGGAATATCGCCCATGATTAGCATCTACCAGCTCAAACCCGCTTTTCAGGCCCTGTTGCGACCCCTGGCCGGGGCGCTGGCGGCGCGGGGCGTGACCGCCAACGGCGTAACCCTGGCCGCCATGGGCCTGTCCCTGGCATTAGGCGCCCTGCTCTATCTGCTGGGTCCCCAACACCCTGGGCTGTTTCTGCTGCTGCCGCCCTGGATGTTGCTGCGCATGGCGCTCAACGCGGTGGATGGCCTGTTGGCCCGGGAATTTGGCCAGCGGTCGGCCCTGGGCGCCTATTTGAACGAGTTGTCTGATTTGGTTTCCGACGCGGCCCTGTACTTGCCGTTCGTGTTGGTGGCACCCTTTGGCTGGGCCAGCGTGGGCGCCCTGATTTACCTGTCCGCCCTATCGGAGATGGCCGGCGCCCTGGGACCCCTGGTGGGGGCACCGCGCCAGTACCAGGGTCCTATGGGTAAGAGCGACCGGGCCTTCTTGTTTGGCGCCCTAGGGCTGTGGCTGGGACTGGCCGGCGCTTTGCCAGACTGGGCCTTTTGGTTGCTGCCCGCCGCCTGCGGCGCCATGTTGGTGAACCTGGTCAACCGGGTCCGGGCCGGATTGGCTGCCGCGACCTGAGCGGCTCCCGCCAACAACTACCCGGCCCCGTCCACCCCCGGATGGTCGGCGCCGCCGGTCAGGGTCAGCCCCATCAAATTGCGCAAAGTCGCCTGAAATATCCGCACCAGCAGTTCCGGTGCCAAGGACGGGTTGCGCACCCGGCGGATCAGGAGTCCCTCAAACAGGGCGGCGATCACTTCCACCATACCCGCCAACACCTCCTCGTCATCGGTATGGCCCAGGGCTTGGCGCACGTCCCGGATGGTTTCCACCAAACTGGCACGGCAGGTCGCGTCCGCCTGGCGGACGATTTCCGCCACCCGGGGATTGCGGGCCGCTTCGGCGACGATCTCCAGCTTCAGCCCCGCCTGCTCCGGATCCAGGTTGTTGGCCACGCCCTCGGCGACCCGGTTCACTAGGGCGCCGCCCACATCGGCGGCGGCCCGCAGTTCCGCGGTGAGCCCCAGCAAGCGCTCCAAATCCCGGCCGACGATAGCGGCGATGATGGCTTCCTTGTTATCGAAATAGTGGTAGATGTGCCCGGAACTCATGCCCGCCAGTTGGGAAATCTGGGCGATGCTGGCGCCGTGAAAGCCGTCCCGGCGAAAGCACTGGGCGGCGGCCGTCAGAATTTGCGCCCGCCTGGCCTCGGCGGTGGGTCGAGATTCGTTGTTCATGGAGGATCCGGGCACCGCTGGTTGCATCACTTTTTACGCTGACTGGGAGGAATCCAGGTTGCGTGGAAGGCGATGCTAACATAGAATGAACGTTCAAACTAGAATGACCTCGGTCCCTCTAGGGTTACCTGCCCGGCCATCCGTTCCTCATCGACTCGAAGGCCCACCATGTCACGCCTGATTCGTCCCGTCCTGCCGTTGCTAAGTTTCGCCGCCGCCTTGACCCTGGCCGGATGCGGCCAGGGCAAGCCCACCACACCGCCCGCCAACGCCAACCCGCCCCCGGCCGTGGTGACGGTACTGCGGGCGACCCTGGACCCGACGCCCTTGACCGCCGAACTGCCGGGCCGCACCGCCGCCCATCTGATCGCGGAAGTGCGGCCCCAGGTGACCGGCATCATCAAGGAACGGCGTTTCGACGAAGGCTCCGAGGTCCAGGCCGGTCAACTCCTTTACCTGATCGACCCGGCGCCCTATCAAGCGATGCACGACAACGCCAAGGCTGGCCTGGCCCGGGCCGAGGCCAATCTGCACGCCGCCCAGTTGAAGGCGCGCCGCTATACGGATCTGGCCCGCTCCAAGGCGGCCAGCCAACAGGATGTCGATGAGACGGACGCAGCTCTCAAGCAGGCGGACGCCGAGGTGGGCGCGGCCAAGGCGGCGCTGCAAACGGCGCGCATCAATCTGGACTACACGGAGGTCAAGGCGCCAGTCACCGGACGCATCGGCCGCTCCCTGGTCACCCCCGGCGCCCTGGTGACGGCCAATCAGCTCGCGCCCCTGGCCATCATCCAGCAACTGGATCCCATCTACGCGGACTTCACCCAGTCCAGCGCCCAGATTTTGCGCATTCGCCGGGACCTGGAGGCGGGGCGGCTGCAACGGGCCGGCGAACAGCGCTTGACGGTGCGGTTGATCCTGGAGGACGACAGCGAATATCCCCTGGACGGGGAGTTGGCGTTCGCGGAAGTGAGCGTGGACCAGGGCACCGGCAGCGTGACCCTACGGGCCCGCTTTCCCAATCCCAACAAGGAGCTGCTGCCCGGCATGTACGTGCGGGGCCGGGTGACGCTGGGCACCCGCCAGAACGCGATCCTGGTCCCCCATGGCGCCGTCTCCCGCACACCGGCCGGAAAGTCCCAGGTGATGCTGGTCAATGACGAGGGCAAGGTGGAGGCCCGGGACATCAGGACGGTGCAATCCAAGGGGGACAAGTGGGTGGTAACTGAGGGCCTGCAGGCCGGTGACCGGATCATCATCGAGGGTTTGCAAAAGGCCCGGCCCGGCGCCCCGGTCACGGTGGAGGAAGCGGCCGCTCCGGCGTCCGCCCCCGCCAGCGCCGGGCGAGGCTGATCCGGTGGCCCGTTTCTTCATCGACCGGCCCATCTTTGCCTGGGTCATCGCCATTGTCATCATGCTGGCCGGCGCCTTGTCGATCCTGCGCCTGCCCATTTCCCAGTACCCGGCCATCGCGCCGCCGGCCATCGCGGTCACTGCCGCCTACCCAGGCGCCTCCGCCAAGGCGGTGGAGGACTCGGTCACCCAGGTCATCGAGCAGAAACTCACCGGCCTGGACGGCTTGCTGTACATGGGCTCCACCAGCGATGCCTACGGCAACGCCAGCGTCACCCTCACCTTTAGCGCCGACACCAACCCGGACATCGCCCAGGTGCAGGTGCAGAACAAGGTGCAGATGGCTATGCCCCTGCTGCCCCAGCAGGTCCAGCAGCAGGGTGTCAAGGTGGCCAAATCGGCCCGCAACTTCCTGCTGGTGATTGGCCTGGTGTCCGAGGATGGGCACATGGACGGCAACGACCTCACCGATTTCCTGGTGTCCAGCGTCCAAGATCCCATTTCCCGGGTGCCGGGCGTGGGCGAGGTGGTCGTGTTCGGCGCCCAGTATGCCCTGCGGGTGTGGCTGGACCCCAACAAGCTGACCAGCTACGGGCTCACGCCCATGGACGTAAAGAGCGCCATTCAGGCCCAGAACGCCCAAGTATCGGCGGGTCAGTTGGGGGGTACGCCAGCGGTGCCGGGACAGGGTTTCAGCGCCACCATCACCGCCCAGAGCCGGCTGCAAACCGCCCCGGAATTCGAGGCCATCCTGTTGCGCACCGCCAAGGACGGGGGCGAGGTACGGCTGCGGGACGTGGCGCGGGTGGAAATCGGCGCCGAGGATTACGGCCGGGTGGCCCGCTTCAACGGGCGCCCGGCGGCGGGCATGGCGATCCGGCTGGCGGCGGGTTCCAACGCCCTGAGCACGGCGGAGGCGGTGCGGGCGCGCATGGATGAGTTGCAGCGCTACTTCCCGGCCGGCGTCACCTATGTGGTGCCCTACGACACCACGCCCTTCGTGCGCATTTCCATCCAAAAGGTGGTGCTGACCCTGGTGGAGGCCATTGGCCTGGTGTTCCTGGTCATGTACCTGTTCCTGCAAAACCTGCGTGCCACCCTGATTCCCACCATCGCCATCCCGGTGGTGCTGCTGGGCACCTTCGGCGTCATGGCCGCGTTCGGCTTCTCCATCAACACCCTGACCATGTTCGGCCTGGTGCTCGCCATCGGCCTGCTGGTGGACGACGCCATCGTGGTGGTGGAGAACGTGGAACGGGTCATGACCGAAGAGGGCCTGTCACCCAAGGAAGCGACCCGGCGTTCCATGGACCAGATCACCGGCGCCCTGGTGGGCATCGGCCTGGTGCTGGCGGCGGTGTTCGTGCCCATGGCATTTTTCGGCGGTTCCACCGGGGTGATCTATCGCCAATTCTCCATCACCATCGTGTCTGCCATGGGTCTGTCGGTGCTGGTGGCGATCGTGTTCACGCCGTCCCTGTGCGCGACCCTGCTCAAGCCGGTAGCCCAAGGCCATAGCCATGGCGAAGGGGGGCCGTTGAGCTGGTTTTTCCGCTGGTTCAACCGGGGCTTCAAGCGCGGTGCCCGGGCCTACGAGCGGGGCGTGGGCGGCGTGTTACGGCGTCCGCTGCGCTTCCTGGTGATCTATGGGGCCATCATCGGCGTGCTGGCGCTGCTGTTCCAACGCCTGCCCACCTCATTCCTGCCGGAGGAGGACCAGGGCATCATGTTCAACCAAGTGATGTTACCCGCCGGCGCTACCCAGGAACGGACCCTGGCGGTGCTCCGGAAAGTCGAACAGCACTTCCTGGAAGGGGAGAAAAACGCGGTGCGGGCCCTGTTCACGGTGGCTGGTTTCAGCTTTGCCGGCAGTGGCCAAAATATGGGCATCGGCTTCGTCAACCTGAAACATTGGGACCAGCGCACCACGCCGGACCTGAACGTCAAGGCCATCGCTGGCCGGGCCATGGCGGCCTTTGGGCAAATCCGGGAGGCCATGGTGTTCGCCTTCGTGCCCCCGGCGGTGGTGGAGCTGGGCACCTCCAGCGGCTTCGACGTGCAGTTGCAAGACCGGGCCGGCCTGGGCCACGACGCCCTGATGGGCGCCCGGGGCCAGTTCCTGGGCATGGCGGCCAAGGAGCCCCGGCTGATGGGCGTGCGCCCCAACGGCCTGGAGGACACACCGGAATTGCGGCTGGACATCGACCACGCCAAGGCCGGCGCCCTAGGCGTCAAGGTGGAGGACATCAACGACACCCTGTCCATGGCCTGGGGCGGCGTGTACGTCAACGACTTCATAGACCGGGGCCGGATCAAGAAGGTTTATCTCCAGGCCCAGGCGGAATCCCGCATGACGCCGGACGACCTGGACCAGTGGTATCTGCGTAACCAGTCCGGGCAACTGGTGCCCATCAATAGCTTTACGGAAGCCAAGTGGAGCTTCGGTTCACCGCGCCTGGAGCGTTACAACGGGCAACCCTCGCTGGAGTTGCTGGGCCAGGCGGCGCCGGGCCTCTCCTCCGGCGACGCCATGAAGGCGGTGGAGGAAATCATCGCCCAATTGCCGGTGGGCATCGGCTACGAGTGGACCGCCTCATCCTACGAGGAGCGCCGCAGCGGCACCCAGGCGCCAGCCCTCTATGCCCTGTCCCTGCTGGTGGTGTTTCTTTGTCTGGCCGCTCTGTACGAAAGCTGGTCGGTGCCCTTCGCGGTCATGCTGGTGGTACCCCTTGGCGTGCTCGGCGCGCTGCTGGCGGCCAGCGGGCGGGGGCTGTCCAACGACATCTATTTCCAGGTGGGGCTGCTGGCGACCATCGGCCTGTCGGCCAAGAACGCCATCCTGATCGTAGAATTCGCCAAGAAGGAAATGGAAGCCGGCAAGGACCTGCTGATTGCTACCCTGGACGCGGTACGCATGCGGCTGCGGCCCATCCTCATGACCTCCCTGGCCTTTGGGCTGGGCGTGCTACCCCTGGTCCGGGCCAGTGGCGCCGGGGCCGGTGGTCAAAACGCCATCGGTACTGGGGTACTGGGCGGTGCCCTATCCGCTACCCTGCTCGGCATCTTCTTCGTGCCCCTGTTCTACGCCACCATCAAACGCATCCTGCCGGGAGCCAAGACCCAAGTCCTGGAGGCAGCGCCACCACCCTGAGCAGCCAAGGGCTCCGGCTGGTTCAGCAATTCCGGAACCGGCCGGCCAGGGGCTGGGCCGACAGACTGAACACCCCCAGCAACACCAGCACGGCACCGAGCATCTGGGCTAAGCTCAGTTGCTCGTCCAGAATGCGGTTGGCCAGAAACAGGGTCGCCACCGGCCCCAGCATGCCGGTCAGGGAGCTATGACCGGAACCGATGCGGCGGATCGCCCCGGACAGCATGAACACTGGCAACACCGTGGAGAAAATCGCCATGCCCAGGGCCAGTTGATAGACCCGCGCCGACAGCAGCAGGTCCTGCCAAGGCTGGGTCAGCACGAAGTGCAACAGACAGGCGGTGCTGGCCACCAGCATGGTGTAGGCGGTGAAGCGGGACGTGCCGATGCGGCCAATGGTCTCACCAACGCCGATCAGGTAGGCGGAAAAGGTCAGGGTGCTGACCACCACCAACGCGGAACCCAGCCAGAGCTGTTGGCCGCCGCTTTGCATTTCGCCGCCGAACACCACCCCGATGCCGGTATAGCTGAGGGTCATGGCCACCGCCTCCCGGCGCCCGAACGGCTTGCCGAACCATAGGGCGGATAGCAGCACCACGAAGGTGGGATACAGGAACAGAATCAACCGCTCCAGTCCGGCGGAGATGTATTGCAGGCCCAGAAAGTCGAATAGGCTGGACAGGTAATAGCCCAACAACCCCAAGATCAGGATGGCAAGCTGATCGCGCCGCTCCAGGGGCGGCAACGGGCAACGGCGCACTTCCCGCAGCGCCACCGCCAGAAAGAAGGGCGTGGCCAGCATCATGCGCAGCGCCAGCAGGGTCACCGCGCCCACCCCTTCTTGATAGGCCAGCTTGGTGAAGATGGCCTTGGCGGAAAAACCCACCGCTGCCAGCACCGCCATGCCGAAGCCGAGCAGCCAGTCGCGGCTGGAACTATCCTGGGCGGCTGGGCTCGACATGGGAGGTCCGGGGTGAGGGGAAAGGCGGCAAGTATAAGACCAGCGGCCCCAAGGAACAGACACCAGCGGGGCATCCGGGCTGGTCTATAGTTTTTATAGGCCAGACAGGGGTTGACTGGCCCCCTGGCGAGGGCCAAGGCATGGGAACTCCAATGAGGTTCTTGGCATGTTCCGCAAGATGAGCGGCCTAGGGCTGCTGCTCGCCCTGGGGCTGGGCTGGCCCAGCGCTGGAACCTGGGCCTACGGCGGCGCCCAGGTGGCCCTGTACCAGGACGCGGGCAGCGGCAACGGCACCTGGGCGGAAGGGGTGACCGCCATCAAAAATATGCTGACCAACCTGGGCTACAGCTACGAGGAGGTCAACTATGCGGTGTTCAACAACCCGGCCTATGACCTGTCCAGCCTGTATCAGATCATCATCCTGCCCGGCGGCTACGCCCAACCCTATAACCAATGGATCAGCGCCACGGGCAAGGCCCGCATCCGGGATTTTGTCAGCAAGGGCGGGGGTTTTCTGGGGATTTGCGCTGGGTCCTATTTCGCGTCCGACCGGGTGGTGTGGGAAGGTCAGACCTACGACGATACTCCGGAAGGCTACTATTACAACGCCTTCAGCAATCACCACGAATGGTTCTATGCTTATGATTTAGATCTGTTTTCTGGCACCGCCAGCGGCCCCCTGGACAGCATTGCCGATTTTTCCGCCGGCCGCTACGGCATGGTACGCCTGGAGTTCAACAGCACCAACGAGGTGTTGGCATCCTATAAGACCCCGCCTTTCACCGAGAACCTGCTCTATTTCGGCGGCCCATATTTCAGTTCCGCAGGCTGGTGGGGCGATACCCAGATTCTTGCCACCTACCCCAACGACCCCAACCTGTCCGGCCCGGCGGCGGGCCAGGCGGCCATGATCGCCTTTGAATACGGCTCCGGACGGGTGGTGCTATCCGGCCCCCACCCAGAGATCGAGGAAGACTCGGACCGGGATGGCGTAACCCTGACGGACGAGGCGACCCTCGACGATCAAGGCTCCGATTGGGATCTGGTGGCAAAGCTGTTGGCCTGGCTGACGAACCCAAATTCTGTCAGTTGTCCGTCCCTGTACTATTGGGACGGGAGCGAGATGCGGCGCAATTCCTATCTGATCCCCGGGGCCCGCTTGCAGGAGCGGACCTATACAGACTTCGTTCCCTTGGGCCGGGACTTGCGGCCCCTGCCCGACGGCGGCTATCTGGTGGAAATCAGGGAAACCGAGCAGGAAATTTCCTACCTGGATCATGCAGAATTGTGGGTCATCGACCATCCGCCGCAATTCCCGATCGGGGACATTCTGCGCATTCGCAACACACCGGGGGACGACGGCCATCCCCAGCGCCGCGCGTGGTACAACCAAACCGCCGGGCTCCGGCAATTGGAAACGCTGGGCCAGGTACGCCGATTGACGCCGGGCCGCGCCCATCAAGGCGACGAGCTGAGCCCCCTGGCCCAGGTGGCCTATGAGGATGACCGGCTGGTGCGCCTACTACCGGGTGACCGCCTGGAACTGGTGTTTTACCCCGGCCCTGGACCCACTGAGCCCAGCGAGCCGGACTGGGAGCGGGATTTTCTGCTGGTCAGCCGAGGTTATTACGAACCCCTGGATGCCGCCAGCCTGGACGGAACCAGCCTGCTGAGGCTCATGGCGCCCTAGTACTGAAGCCCCCGCTGACCGGCGGCCGGGGCGGTCTCGGGTATACTCGCTCGACTCCCATGCGCCGCACCCAGGCCGGACCCATGACCGATTCAGCGGATAGGCGGGGACCTTGAACACCCCGCCGCTTGCTTTCCAGCCACCACTTACCAGCCGCTGGGGACCCCTCCCGTGGAGCCTGCTCGGCCTGGCGCTGCTGGCGGTGGCCAGCCTGGCGCTACGCCCCGCGATTCCGGTGGACGAAACCCGCTACCTGGCGGTGGCCTGGGAAATGTGGCTGCGGGGCGATTTCCTGGTCCCATACCTGAATGGGGAGCCCTACAGCCACAAGCCGCCCCTGCTGTTTTGGCTATTTCACCTGGGTTGGACCCTATTCGGCGTCAACGATTGGTGGCCGCGCCTGGTGGCGCCCCTGGCCGGGGCGGTCAGCTTGCTGCTCACGGTCCGGATCGGGGAGCTGCTCTGGCCGCAGCGGCGGGCCTGGCTGGGACTGGCGGCGCCCTGGCTGCTGGGCTGCGGCTATTGGGCCGCCCTCAATACGGCGGTGATGTTCGACCTGCTGCTGGTGGCCTTCACCCTGGGTGGGGTCCTGTGTCTGGTGCGGGAATGGCGGGGTCTGGGCCGCCGCAACTGGGTGTGGGGCGCCCTCTGCCTGGGCGGCGGTGCCCTGGTCAAGGGTCCCATGATTTTTCTGATATTGGCCTGGCCCGTGCTGTTGGCGCCCTGGTGGATGGAGCAAGCGCCCCCGGGCGGCTGGGCACGCTGGTACGGGGCCGGGTTGCTGGCTGCCCTGGCCGGGGGTCTGATCGCTCTGGCCTGGGCGATCCCCGCCGCCTGGCAGGGCGGACCCGAATATGCCCAGGATATTTTTTGGGGACAAACCGCCGGCCGTGCCCTGGAGTCCTTTTCCCACCGGCGCCCGGTCTGGTGGTATTTGCCCTGGATACCCCTAATCCTGCTGCCCTGGACCCTCTGGACCCCAGCCTGGGCCAGTCTCAAGGCCCTGTCCCTGGAGCCGGGCACCCTCCTGGGCCTGACTTGGCTGCTGCCGCCGCTGCTGGTGCTGTCCCTGGTCAGCGGCAAGCAAGTGGCCTATCTGCTGCCCCTGGTGCCAGCCCTGGCGTTGCTGGTGGCGAGGGGCCTGAGCGAGCGCGATCCGGCCCAGCCCCTGTCCCGTCCCTGGGCTCCGGCTGGCCTGTTGCTGGGGGTAGGCGCGCTTATGGCGGCGGCGTCCGCCAGCGGTTCCCTGGCCGGGAACGTCCCCGGCATTGAGCAGGTACCGTCCTGGCCGGGCCTGATGGTGATGGGCGCCGGACTGGCGCTCGGGTTGCTGGGCGGCGGCCCGGCAGGGCGCCAGACCGGCGCCATCGCCGCCGGAACCCTGGTCCTGTTGCTGGCGCTGCACCTGGCGTTACCGCCGGTGCTGGAGTCCTACGATGTACGCCCCATGGCCGGCTATCTGGCCAAGGTGCAGGCCCAGGGCCGACCCTTGGCCCATGTGGGCAAATATCGGGGACAATACCATTTCGCCGGCCGCCTGACCGAACCCCTGGAGGTATTGACGACCCAGCAACTGGCCGGTTGGGCCGCCGGCCATCCGGAGCACCGGGTGTTGGTCTATACGCTGGACGTAGGTCCTGACCAGCGCTTGCCGGCCGCTGAGTTCGTCCAGGACTACCGGGTGCGCCAAGTGAGCCTGTGGCGGGCCGGGGATCTGCTGGAACGGCCGGATGTGTTGAGCCGGTTGCGCTGACCGCCGGCGCCGTCCAGGGTCCGCTTGGATCCCGTCCCAGCGCCATGCCTTTCCCTTGGGGGGACCGGAACCATGCTGCAACGCCGAAGCCTGCAATCCAGGGCGCGCCTGCGCCGCTGGCTGCGCCGGGTGCCCCTGCCGGTGCTGGCCCTGGTCACCGGATTGGGGGTGGGCCTGGCGGTCTGGTGGGTCCTGGGCAGCATCCAGGCCCAGGCAATCAGCAACAAGTTCGATGGGGAGGTGCTGCTGCGGCTGAATCAGCGTTCCGAAGAGAACCGGACCCGCTTCAACCAGTACCTCGAAAAGCAAGCCACCACCAGTCGGCTGTTGGCGAATCATCGACGCCTAGCCACCTATTTGGAGCCCCTGTCCTGGGTGGCCGGCGAGCCGTTCCAGACCCGGAACTACGCCGCCGGTCAACGTCCGGTCTGGCTGCCCGAATCCATGGGTCTGGACCCGGTGGCACCGCCACCCTATGTTTTGCTGATGGACCGCTGGGGCCAGATGCGGGAAATCTATGGGAGGGGCGATGACGTTTTCCCCGGGGATCTAGCCAGCCTCATCGCCGAACGCTATGCGGACGGGAACCAGGGCCACATCCGCTTGACCTATTACCAGGATCGCCCCTACCTGCTGGCCAGCGACGCCATCGAGGATGTGGCCGGGTTTCCTATGGGTCACCTGATACTGGTGATCCCCATCGACACCGAGTTTTTGGATGCTTCCCAAGCGGGCGCCTCAGATATCGAGGATGAGGTGGCCCTGCTGGATGCCGGGCAGCGGATCATCCTGGCCAGCAGCGCCCCGGCCCTCCTGAGTCAGGGCAGCAGCGCGGACCAGTGGGTGGATCAATATCTGGTCACCACCCAGACGCTATTCCAAGCAGAACCGCCGGAGTCCAATTTTCTGTTCGCCACCTTCATGCCCCAGCGCAGCGTGGCGGCCATCTCCCGCCAGGTCCGGCAACTGGATAAACGCCAGCGGGTGGTGTCTGCCCTAGTGTTCCTCGGCGTCTTCACCCTGGGCGTGTACCTGGTGTCGGCGCGGCTCAACCGGGTATTGCGGCGCCTGTCCCGGTTTTCCCAGCGGGCGCTGCGCCGGCCCATCAGTTTCCAGAACACCAGCGGCAATCAGTTGCTGTTATTGGAAGAACAGGTGCGCAACTTCATCCGGGTGGTGCTGGCGGCCAGGGACGAGATGCGCCGCCGCCACGAAACCCGCATTCGGGAGACCGAGGCCCTCAAGGACGCCATCCTGGAAGCGTCCCTGGATTCCATCATCACCATTGACGGCAATGGGCACATCCTGGAGGTCAACTCCACCGCCGAACACTCATTTGGCTACCGGCGGGATGAGATGATCGGCCAGTATTTCGCCGGCCGGGTGTTGGCCCCTGACAGCGTGCCCCGCTTCCAGACCCTGCTGGAGGCCTGCCGGCCGCGGCGGCCGGGGGAGCCCAGACCCTTCGTGCGGGGCGAGTTGGAAGCCCAACGGGCGGACGGCCTGCCCTTTCCGGTGGAGATTTCCATCGTACCCATCCTGCTGGCGGCCACTCAACTGCATACCCTCTATTTGAGCGACATTTCCAGCCGCAAGGAGGCGGAACACAAGATCCACAGCCTGGCTAAATTGTCCAGCGAAAGTCCCAACCCGGTGCTGCGGGTCACCGCCCAGGGGGCCATCCTGTACGCCAACGACGCCAGTCTGCCCCTGCTCGCCTATTGGGGTTGCGCCCGGGGCCAAACCCTGCCCCTGTTCTGGCGCCAACGGATCACCCAGGTGTTGGACTCCGGCCGCGCCCAGGAATGGGAAATCCATTGTGCTGGGCAACTGTTGGCCCTGCTGTTCGCACCCATGGGGGATCAGGGCTACGTGAACCTGTACGGCCGGGACGTGACCGAAGTGCGCCGGGTGGAGCAGGAGGCCCGCCAGCACCAGGCAGAATTGGTGCATGTGTGTCGGCTCAGCACCATGGGAGAGGTAGCTACCGGCATGGCCCACGAGTTGAATCAGCCCCTATCCGCCATCGTCAATTACGCCAGCGGCTGCTCCCGGCGCCTGCAAAGCGGCACCGGAGCCACCGCCGAACTGGTGGCGGCCCTGGGCCAAATCAGCTCCCAAGCGCAACGGGCATCCGAGATCATCCGCCGCCTGCGGGCCATGGTGGGCCATCAGCCGGCGGTCCCCTGGGAAACGGTGGACATCAACCGGCTGGTCCGGGAGGTGCAAACCTTTGTCGCCTTCGACGCCGGACGGCAAGGCGTGGACATCGACCTGGAACTGCATCCCCAGCCCCTGCTGGTATTCGTGGACCTGGTGCAGGTGGAACAGGTGCTGCTCAACCTGGTCCGCAATGCCATGGATGCGCTGGAGGAAAATCAGCAGGGCAAGCGCCGGGTGCGGGTCCAAACCCGGCCGGCCGGTGACTGGGTGGAAGTGGAGGTGCAGGACAACGGACCTGGGATCGACCCGGACAGCGCCGCCCACCTGTTCGACGCCTTTTTCACCACCAAGGATTCGGGCATGGGGATGGGTCTGGCCATCAGCAAGACCATCATCGAGGAGCACAAGGGCAGCATCCGGTTGGTGTCCAAACCCGGCGAGGGCGCCAGGTTCTTGCTACGCCTGCCCCTGGCCGGGGCCGGCTAACCGGATTATTCGACTTCCCAGCGGTTATCCAGGCGGCAGATACCCATTTCCAGGGAATCCCGCCGTACTTCCAGGTCCAGGATGGCCCGGTCATGCAACAGCACTAAGCCCTGGGCATCGAAGACCCGGGCGTGGGCGATATAGATGCCGCCCATGAGGGGCACCTTGGGATAGGTCATGACCAGCCGGCGCAAGGCACCGCTCAGGGGCGGCATCCCCTTCAGGTGGGTGGCGGTCACGAACACCCCCCGGCCATTGTCCATCTTGAGGGACAGCGCCACCTGATAGGCCAGGTCCGGCTGGCTGCTTTCCACCTCCAGGTCGAACACCAGGTCGTCGCCGGTGCTGATGGGCAGCGGATTGCGGACGGCAAAGTGCTTGATCCACACCGGATGGCCGGCGGCCCGATCCGCCTGTTCCTTGAGTTCCAGACCTTTGCCCGCTTGGTAGGCCTCGTATTGGGTTACCACCTCATGGGACGGACCCAACAGGCGTAACCGGCCATCCTTCAACCAGAGGGTCTGCTCGCAGAACATGGTCACCTGATAGGTGCTGTGAGAACAAAACAGAATGGTGCAGCCGCTATCCCGGATCGCCATCATGCGATCAATACATTTCTTCTGAAAATGCAGATCCCCCACCGCCAAGGCTTCGTCCACCACCAACACCTCGGGTTCCAGGGACGACACCAGGGAAAAGGCCAGGCGCATGGTCATGCCGGTGGAATAGGTCTTGATGGGCTGCTCGATGAAGTTGCCCAATTCGGAGAAGGCGACAATTTCCTGATACTTAGCCTGGACGTAGTCCCGTTCCAGGCCCAACAGATCTGCGTAGAAGAAGATATTTTCCCGGCCACTGAACTCCGGATTGAAGCCCACCCCCAACTCCAGCAGGCCCAGCACCTTGCCGGAAATCCGCAACTCCCCGGCGGAAGGCCGCAATACGCCGCACAGCAGTTGCAACAGGGTGCTCTTGCCGGCCCCGTTGTCGCCGATGATGCCCAGGGTTCCGCCCTTGGGCAGAGAAAAACTGATGTCCTCCAGGGCGCGAAATTCTTGATGGAATGACCGGCGCAGCAGGATTTCCTTGAGCCGGTCCAGGGGCTTACGGTAGCTTCGGTAGGTCTTGCCGACTCCCTGTAACTCGACCGCGTGGGTACTGCTATTGGTCATTGATCCACCCAGACCCGTTGCCGTTAGTGGCCCGCCAGCACCGCCCCATGGGCGGACACCATGCGCTCCAGGGTATAGCGGCCGGCTTCCGCCAGGGCGGCGCGGCCCAGTTCCCTCCGCCGCTCCGGATTGCCTACCAGGGATTCGATGGCCCGCGCCAGCCGTTCCGGTTGCTTGGGCGGGACCAAGATTCCAAACTGATCCCGGCCGATGATTTCCCGGGGACCGTAGGGACAATCCTCGGCAATGACCGGCTTGGCGCAGGCCATGGCCTCCAACACCGCATTGGGGAATCCCTCGTACTCGCAACTATGCAGCACCAGATCCGCCTGTTGCACATAGGGGAACACGTTGGCCCGGTATCCCAGCAGGTCCACCCGTCCTTCAAGCCCCAGGTCCTGAATCAGGGACGCCAAATTGGCCCGCTCGGAACCCTCCCCCACGATGGCCAGCCGCACCTTCAGAGATCCATCCAGGAGTTTGAGGGCCTGCAGCATCTGGTCCAGGTGTTTCTCCGGCGCTAGCCGGGCGATGGCCACCAGTCGCACCAGGCCGGGCGCCGGATCCGGCATGCCCAGGGCCGGTTCTGCGGCGGCACGCTGAACTTCCGCCAGGTCGATGCCATTGGCAATGACCCGGACCGCCCAGGGCGGGCAATAAAAGCGCCGCACCAATTCGACCTTCATGCCCCTGGCCGGAACGATGACCCGCTCGGCACCCCAACAGATCCGGGTCACCACCTGGCGAATGAATCGCCGATAAGGCGGATCCTGCACGTAGCAACGAAAATATTCGTAAGCCGGGCCCCGGAAATTAGCCACCAGCCGATAATTCAAGCGCCGGCGCCGGCGGGCCGCCCAACTGACCGCTGCGGAATAATGCATCATGCCCAGCACCACGGCGGGAGCCAGGGGCGCCAGCAGGTCGCCGAGCCGCTCCCCGTCCCGCTCCAGCGCGTCAGGGGTAGAAAACCAGGTTCCCAGCGTTCCCTCCGGCACAGGGATTAAACGCACCCGTTCCGGATTGAGGTGCGGACGCAACAACTCAGGCCCAACCACCCGCACCTCAGGAAACAGCTCCGGATCCAAATGATTGGCGATGCGGGCCATGGACCGTTCGGCACCGCCGAATTCGGGTGCCAGATGCACGATCACCAAGGGACCCTGGACGCCTTTAGACCACATCGGCAAATCCGTCCCTCAGCGTGCGAAAGGTATGCCGCCCGATGAATAGGCAGGTCAAGGACAGTAACGCCATCTTGGCCAGACTGCTCCAATCCGGCCATTGGTGAAATAGCACCAGATCATGGTAGGACTCGGTGAAGTAGAAGAAGGGGTTCCAGGCCATCCAGGCGTGATACTGCTCCGGCACCATGGCCAGGGGATAAAGAATCGGCGTCGTATAGAGGCACAGGGTCAGGGTAAACCAGATGACTTGGGTCAGGTCCCGCAGGTAAAGCGTGAATGACGCCAGCACCAACCCCAAGCCGCCAGTCATCAGCAATTGCAGGCCCATGACCAATAGAACGCCCAACCAATGCAAGCCGGGAGCCAGTCCCCGCCACAGGTCGAACACCAGCAGAAACACCCAAAACACTGCGAAATGGGCGGCGGCGGCCGAAGCCACCCCGGCTAGCGGAAACACCTGCAAGGGGAAATTCAAATGTTTGACCACTTCGCGCCGCGCCAATATGGAGCCAGCCGCCTTGGTCACTCCTTCGTTGAAGGCCAGCCAAGGAAGAAAAGCCGATAGAAGAAATGCGAGAAAGGGGATATCGCTTTGCAATTGGTCGCCGGGGATGCGGACCCGCATGATGCGGTCAAATACCAGCCAGTAAAGAAACACCATAAGAGCTGGCTGGACGAAAGTCCACACCAGCCCCAACTGAGAGCCTGAATACTGCTCAGCCAGGTCCCGCCGCACAAAGGGCAGATAGAGCCGCAGTCGGTGCAGAATTCCCCTCAGCATCGGTTAAACAAGCCGTATTGGACTGATGACGCAGGCTCGTCACCTGGAAACCTGTGTGGGAACCCTTGGGTAAGCCCTTCCAGGCCTTGAAGCAGACGGGGAGGCGCCGTACCGGCCGCCCTGTTAGCGAATTACCGGCGGGCGGGTCGACCGCGCCGGCACTTCCCTGTGCCGCGCCGGTGCTAAATTCCCGCTACTGCTTAGTAGGGCGTAGAACGCCAGCCAGTGACCTCCGAGCGGAACTCCCGCTGCCAAAGGCCATCCACGAATACCCACCGCCAATCCAACACCGCTTCCCGCTCATCCGCCTGAAATTCACCCCCCTTGGCGGTTTTATAGCGAGGAACACTGGCCTTGAAGCGGACTTTGGTGAAGGCGACATTACCCTTGATGTCCACGTCCAACACCTCGAACTCAGAATATTTCACCTTACCCATCATGCCCCAGAAGGCTTCATAGGGGGTTTGAGCCCGAAAGAATGGATCATAGTATTCGTAGGCCGCTTTATAGTCCTTGTCCTTCATGGCCTGCCAGAAGCTGTTGATGCGCTGGAGCAAGGCCTCCTTGGCATAGGACTCACCCTGGGCTAATTCGGTATCGGCGGTGGCGAGATCCGCCTTGCTCAACTCGACCAGTACCACGTCTTTGTCCTGGGCCGTCTCATCCCGAAATTGATTGACCACGAGCTTAATGGTATCGGCGCCCAGTTGAATGCCCGTGGACTCCTGGTCGGCATTAAGCTTAAAAAATTTGCTGGGAGTCAGGGGGACTCGCTTATCCTTGGCCGACCAATCCTTGCCCCCATTTTTGGAATAGCTCATGCGTATCGAGGCCCTGATATCTCGATAGTCCTGCCAAGCGACAACGACTTCTCCCGGAGCACCAAAGGCCAACTTGGGATTGGTAGCGTTGATCACGTCCAGCTCCCGGGTCTGGAGTTTTTCAGCGGGTTCCCAACTGGTACCGTTGTCAGCCGACCGAAGAAAGAGGATATATTCCGGCGCGCCCTCAATCTTCTTACGCATCGTGCCAGACAAGGCAATGGCAACATTGCTGCCGTCGCCCGCCGCGCTTACACCGGTAATATCAAGCCCTTGGAATTCTGGGAAACTGAATCTTTGCCAGGTGCTGCCCAAGTCATCAGACCAGGCACCCTCCAGGAGGTAGTCAAGCCCGTCATCGCCATATTTGGCGTCCCAGTAAATAAACCAGCGCTTACCAGAACGAAACGTCGATATTAGGTAGGTAATCTGGGGAACTTCCGCCACCACGACTTCCGGCCCAAACTCTTCGGTTCCTGCAGCCTTGGTGCGGGATTTGATGGAATACTTGCCCTTGCCATCGGCCACCCAGGACATGACGCCCACGGCACCGGAAGGATCAACTACCCAATTGGGATAAATCCCCGGAAGAACCCGGTGAATAAGCCCAGATGAGTCAGGGTTGGCCTTGACTTCACGGTAATAAAGCCAGAAGGGATCCGGGCTATCCTTGATGGGCTTTTCACCAAACCAAAGCACCTTGATACTGTCGTCGGCGCCGTGCAGCTTGACCCGGGCCAAGGGTTGCGTATCCCCACCCACGGAGATGAATTTTTTCCAATCCGCCGAATCAATCACATATAAATTCTTGTCTGGGATCTTATCCCGATAGGCAAGCGCCACGCTTTCGCCCTTGGGAGCCATGACTAACCCGGACGGGGCTCGATCACCCGCCTCAGGAAATAGCGGACGGGTTTCCCCGGCCGGGGTACGAATAAAAATATTACGTCGCGCATCTTCAAAGGCAAACCAGAGGTCGCCTTTCGCGGAAAAAAATGAAGACCAAGTCGACTGATCGTTGAGATCGCCGGTCGTTAACACCCTAGGCTCCAGTTCAGCCGCGATTAACGTGCTCACTCCGAAACAGGTTAACAAAAGGGAAAGAATCCGCGGTCTCATCTTGACAATATCCCGAGATAAACAAAAAAGCAGGCCGCCTTGCGGCGGCCTGCTCCCTAACCGACTAGAAGCCGATTAGAACTGGCCGGACGGAGCCGAACCGTTGACGGCACGCAGATCGGTGCCATTGTTGAAGGTGCCAGTGATGGCCTCGCCGTTCAGGTTGCCGCCCAGGTTGTACTCAAGCTTGTAAGCCATCGCACGCTGGGTGTCCTTCAGGTACTCGGCATAGGTGCCAAGAGCACGGGTAGCAGCATCGCTGTTGTAGTGGCTGATCCGCACACGGCTCCAACCGCCGTTGCGCAGGGGATGCACATCGTCGCTGTAGGAGTCGATCATGTCACGGACACGCACCACGCCCACACAACGCACCGGCAGCGGGGTAGCACCGGAGATCAGCACCTCATCCCGGGTGTAGGCCACACCTAAGGAAGAGGGGCCAGCGAGCATGCTGACCTTGGTGATGTAGTGACCCGCCAGGGAAACACCACCCGCCTTCAGCATGGAACCATTGGCCGTCGCGCTAAACTGGGTGTCAGCGGAGTTCAGGTTCAGAGGCGTAACATAGATACGGGTCTCTACTTCACGCGGGGGCATGAACGCCATCGGGCTGCCATAGCCGCCGGAGACGACATCAGACAGACGAGCGCTGTGGACCGCTGCGGAGAAGTCGTAGGGCGAATCGTTCTGAGTGCCGTCGGTGGTGGGCGTACGGGCGTCGCCGCCGTTGTTCACCAGACCTTCGTAACCCCAAGCCGCACCGGCGCCGTATTCGATGGACACCGCTTCACCCCAGATGGTCTGAGCGGCGGAATCGCTGTCGGCGTTGGCCACCAGCAAATGACCACGGTTAGGCTTGGTGGGGATGCTGGCCATGGCATAGGTCAGGCCGTCATCACCCGCCTTCTTCCAGTTGTTGTTGGAGCTAGGATCGCTGAACAACACGCCCAGGGTGGTGGCACCGAAGTGCGCGCCCAGGTCGACGGTTTGAATGTCGTTCTTGGAAGTGGGCAGGGGATAGTCGATTTCCGAGCACGGGGCCAGGTTATCGGTCGCGGCGGCGCCGCCCTTGTAGGCATAGATCCAGTGCAGGCGGTTGTAGCCGGTGCCGGTGCCACGATTGTAGGCGGTGTCAAACAACCGGGAGGTGGTGTTGATCACGGACACCAGGGTGGTGAACGTCGGGCCATTGGACACGTAAGGGAACAGCACGGTGTCATCCGCAAGCGCCAGACCCGCCCCAAGGGAGCCTGCCACAGCAGTCGCAATAGCCGTCTTTTTCAAGTAGTTCATGAACAGTCTCCTTCTTTGCATTTTTCGCTTTGGTACCAAAGCAGGGTAAATGGAAATGCAGGCAGAATATTACATAGCTCTGGCCTGTTGTCAACGAGAAACATTGTTGCAATTACCGCAATCTTCGAGCAAATCCCGACAGCGGCTCGGACATCCCCGTATCAAAAATGCAACAGGGGCCACAGGCGGTGTGGATCTATTGTAGCAGGATGTTCTCATTTTGGAAGGCAAAATCCAGGATAAACACCCGGGAATCTGTGACTTTGCCGCAAAAAACCGGGATTTTTGGCCTGTTACCAGCCGGTTTGGCGGATTTTCGGGTAACAACCACCCTTGGACAGGTCTAGGGAAGGCCGTTTTTGGTCTGCTTTAGGGCCACCGGCCAGAATCCACACCGACTCTTGGATACCACAACCCGAGGGCCGCGTCCCTTCGGCCCCGGGCGTTGCGGCGCGTCAAATTGGCGCCGAACCTCCACCCGTTCCGATCAAAATGGATTGAACGTCAGGATGAAATTGGCCCGTAGATCAGTGCCGTTGTTGTAATTATGGGCACTTTCCAACAGCTCGCCGTTAAAAGTAGATCCCAGGTTGTATTCGAGCTTGTAGGCCATGGCTCGCCGGGTATCCTTTTGGTATTCCGCGTAGGTGGGATCGGTGCGAATCGCCGAATCGGAATTTACGTGATCGACAAGCACATTACCCCAGCCACCATTGCGCAAGGGGTGAGTGTCGTTGTTGTAAGAATCAATAAAATCAACGATCCGTAGCGCACCGACACAGCGGACCTCCTTAGGACTGGAACCAGACACCATCACTTCGTCCCGGGTGTAGCCGACACCCAGACCTGTTTCGCCGGCGAGCATGGCAACCGACGTGATGTATTGCCCGGCGTTGGGAACCCCGCCCGCCTTGAGCATGGAACCGTTGATGGCGGGATCAAAGCCATCATCCTCGGGTCCGAAGCTTTCCGGCGTGATGTATAAGCGGGTTTCAACCTCCCGGGGCGGCATGAAGGTCACAGGGCTGCCCAATCCACCGTTCAACATGGCGCTGATTCGCGCATTGTGAATAGGGAACGAGAAGTCGTAAGCGGACCCGCCTTGGGTATCATCCTCGCCTACGCCACCATAAATCCCCGTGCCGGTGAAGCGGACCCAGGCCACCCCGTTATTGGCTAGCGCCTCATAACCCCAAGCAGCGCCGCTACCAAACTCATAGGATACTGCCTCACCCCAAATCGTCTGCCGGGCCGGATCGTCATCCGCGTTGGCGACCAACAGGTAGCCCCGATTGGGTTTGGCCGGAATCGTCGCCATCGCGTAGGTAAGCCCGTCGTCCCGAGCTTTATTCCAGTCATTGTTGGAACTGGGATCATTGAACAAGACGCCCAAGGTGGTAGAACCGAAGTGTCCCCCCATATCGACGGTTTGGATGTCGTTGCGGGACGAAGGCAACGGAAAGTCGATTTCGGCGCAGGGAGCCAGATTATCGGTGGCGGCGGCTCCAGATTTATAGGCATAAACCCAGTGCATCCGGTTGAACCCAGTGCCGGTGCCCCGGGTATAGGAAGTATCGAACAACCTAGAACTGGTATTGACCACCGATACCAAACTGGTGAAGGTCGGGCCGCTGGAGATATAGGGGAAAAACGCCACATCATCCGCCGATGCCAAGCCCATCCCCAAAGACCCAACCAACGCGGGCGCTAACTTGACTAACTTTACCTGATGCATAATTTTACTATTCCATCCCAGGGCGGTCCGCCCTGTTTTCACCCAAGAAACCGCGAGTCGGCAAACCCGGCCTCTACCACCAGCCCGGCTTTCGCCCGTGGACGCCCAAACAAAACCCCCAACGCCGACTTCCGGATTGGTGGGCTAGCTTTCAAGCCGTACAGTTTAGACGCAGATTCAACCTCTTGCTCGGCCTGTAGTTAGAATCTCGTCTCATCGGACTTATAACTAGAATTTCTCCCGTAATCCTTCCAATTTTTTCCGGAACGACTGGGTAACCTGCTCAATATCCCGGTCACTGGTGATGACCTTAGGCGTCAGCATGACCACTAGTTCCGTGCGGTCCGCGTCTTTCTTGGTACTACCAAAGGCCCATCCAACCACGGGCACCTTGTTCAAACCGGGAATACCACTTTCGGTGGTCTCGCGACGGTCCCGGATCAGCCCACCGAGAACGACCATCTGATTGTTCTTAACCGCCACCGAACTAATGATGTGGCGAGTGGAGATGGTGGGCGAGTCAATGCCCTGCACCTGCTTGGCGGTGTTGACATCGCTCACTTCTTGATCGATATCCATCACCACCAGTCCGCCGGGGGTGACACGAGGGGTGACCGACAGGATGACGCCCGTATCCTTATATTGGATGGAGTTGACCACGTTGCTGTCGGTGTTGGTGCTTTGCTGTTGGCTAGTCAAAATCGGCACCTGGTTGCCCACCTGAATCTGGGCCGTGTAGTTATCCAACACCATGACCGACGGGGAAGACAAGACGTTGATTAGATCCTCATCCGATAACATGGTCAGCAGGGTTTTGATGCTTTCCCCGGACGCCACCATGTTCCAGTCGAAACCGGGCGCCAGCGCTTTTAGGCTGCCAAGGGTATCGCTTTTGGTATAGGTGAGTTCGTGGGTCGAGTTACCGACCTTGCCCTTGAGATACCACTGCAAGCCATATTGCAGACTTCCGGTCAGGGACACCTCCACGATGGTTGCCTCGACCAACACTTGCATCGGCAGAATGTCCAACTTTTCCAGGGCGTCCAGCACCTTGCGATATTGGACCGGGGTGGCCCGGATCAGCAGGGAATTGTTGATAGTGTCCGCGACGATGGAAACGCCAGACTCCAGCTTCACGCTAGTAGCTTCCTCGCCGCGACCACCGGCGGCGCCATGGGACGCTGTGGTACTGGTGGCACGGTTGGCGGTGGTTCCAGTTCCGCCGGTGGCGACACCCGAGGTGGTGCCGGTCATGGTTCCGGTGGTGGAGGTGCTACCCAGCTTGGAGGTCGCTTGGCTGGTGCCAGTACTTGATTGAATCTTGGTACCCTTCATGCCGGGGGCCACCGACGCCTTGCGCGCCGTGGTACCGTCTTTTTTGTCTGAATAAAGTTCGCCGATGACGGAGGCCAGATTATTGGCGCTGCCGTGCTTAACCCGATAGACAAACAACTGCTCGGCCACGTCGCCCCGGTTGCCGGCGGCGTCGAGACGCTCGATCCACTTGCGAATTTCCTCCAGATAGCGGGCCTGGTGCGTCACCACCATCAGGCTGTTGGTGCTCTCCACCGGAACGATGCGGAACAAGCCAGCCAGGGGACTTTCCGCCTTGTCGCCCAGCAGGGAGTCCAACTGATTGGCAAGATCCCCAACCGAAGTATTTTCCAACCGGAACACGCCCACGGACAGCCCCTTCATCCAGTCCACGTCGAATACCGAGATGGTCTCCAACAGGGTGCCCAGTTCGGGACTGGTGCCGGCCAGAATCAACAGATTGCGTACCGTATCGGCCCGGATCACACTGCCTTCGGGCACCAACGGGGTGAGGATCTTGCTCATCTCAGTGGCGCCGATATAGCGCAAGGGCACAATTCGGATGCTATAGCCCTTGGGAATCGCCGGCCCGCCCTCCCCCAACTGGGGCACGACCGTGCCCTGGATGGCACTGGCCAGGGGCAGGACCTTATAGCTGCCGCCGTTGCGTACCAAGGCGGCCTTGTTCATGCGCAATAGGGTCTCCAACGTCGGCAACAAGGCATCCTTGGTGAGGGGACGGCCGGTCTGCATGGTTACGGAACCCTGCACCGTCGGATCTAGGATGTAACTGACGTTCAGCAAATCCCCCAGGATGACCTTGACCACCTCCCGCAAGTCGGTGTTGTCAAAATTCAGGGTGATGTCGCCTTCGGCGGGGGGCTCGGTCCCCTTGGCCGGTATCTGGATGACTGCTCCGGCTTTATCCGGCTGCTTGACGAAAGTGCCGGTCCCGGTAATTAGCTCAAATTTTTGCGGTTTTTCTTCTTTCACCGCCTTTTCGACCGGGGTGCCCTCGATGGGCTTTCCCTCATGGTTCGCATCGGTGAGATGTCCAGAATAGGCACCGAAGCGCTCGGTGGGGTCCCATTGGATACTCGAACAGCCGGGGAGCAGGCCCATAACCAATGCCAAGGAAAACCAGTAACTTTTTCTGACTAAATTATTCATCTCATGCGGGCCTACTGAGCTCTAGGCTGATCGGGAATCCGGTTGGGCCGCCCCTTATTGGGCCGCCGGTCTACGGGCACCGGGGCGGGCGCCGCAGCACCCACACCTGGCATCGCTCCCGGAGGATTGGGCGCAGTGCCGGGGGGCGGGACTCCCTGCATACCGGCTTGGGGCACCATGCCCGGAACGACAGGTTGTCCCGGCACAACGGGCGCCCCGGGCACCGGCGGCAGAACCTTATTAAATACTCTCAACGCTAGGCGCTCTTCCCGGGCGCCGGTTACCAGGATGAGGCCATCCAGTTCTATCTTCTTCACCTTCCATGCACCTATCAGATCGCCATGCGTAACCCTTCTCATACCCCCACCCTTGGAATCCTTCACCAAGGCCATGGGTCCCCGGGGTGAGATGACGACGCCGGTGAACTGGAGGGTTTCTAACCCGCCGACTTCCGGCGCTGGAGGTGGGGCAGCCACATCCTTTTCCACTGGCTTGCGGTCCCACACGAAAATGGGCCGCTGGTCGATGACATCGAACGAGGCTTCGTCCCCCAGCACCGGCGTTTGCAATCCCCCCGGCGCGGCCGGATCGGTGGCCAACACCGGCGGATCTGCCTTTCGAACCTGCAATACTGGCGACTGGGCGGGGAACATCAACCACTGGAGCGCCAACAGCACCCCCAAGGCGACCGCGCCCAAGGCCAGGACGATTTTCATCCCGCGTTCTTCCGGATATAGCCGTGCACGTCCACGTTGACATTCAGCATGTCGTTGGGGTTAGCGCGGGTGGGCCGCTGGGCACCCCGGTTCGCCAACACGGACAAGCGCGGGACGAACAACAGGGGTTTACTGATTTCCAGTCGATACAACAACTTGCGTAGGTCATCCGGAAACCCCCGCAGGCGCAGGCGCACGCCAATCTTCATCACTGGCCCCTCGTCTTCCGGCGGCAGAATCTGGGCGCTGACCAGGCTGCCGCCGGTTGCCTTGACGGATTCCTCGATACGGCGTTGCAACTCGACGCCGGCCAAGGAAGGATCCGACGCGTTCAAGTAAAAGGTGGCGATCTCCTTATTGGCCTTCAGGGCCTGCTGCTGAGCTTCCACATCTCCGCGACCGGCGATGATCGACAGGAAACGCTCTAGCTGCCCGGAGCGGGTGTCGATGGCATCTTGGTAAAACTGGTTCTGGCGCAGCCAGGGTAGCGCCACCACCAGGACCACCAGCGCCACCACCAGGATCAGCCCAGCTAGAGCAGCCAAGCAACGGGGCACCTTGAGCACTGGTGTCTTCACGGCGCCCCCTTCGGGGTCGCGAATTGGAACCCGATATGGAATCGTTCTCGATCCGTGTTCGGGACACCCACTACGGGAGAGCGAAAACTGATGGAGCGAAAACTGGGTTCCTTGGCCAGCAACTCGATGAGGGCGGTGGATTGGGGTGACTCACCCCGCAGTTGCACGTCGCCGTCCACATAGTCCAATTGGGAAATCCAGGAATTGTCCGGCAGCAACTCCGTCACCTTGCGCATCAACTCCACCAAGTACCGGTATTCCCGTTTCCGTTCCAGGATGTAACTGGCCGACTTGCTGTCCGTTTCCAAGGCACGGCGCAAAGTAGAAACTTTTTCCGCCTCGATGCGGGCCTTAGCTCCCCGTTCCAGTAACTCGATGGCAATGGCTCTTTTCTGCCACAGGGGCGTGACCAGCACGGCCAGGACCAGGCTCCCCAACAGGGTCCAGAGAATCCGGCGCATCCAGAGTCCGGCCTGGGGCTTGCGGGCGCGGGCGTCCCGGGGCAGCAGGTTGGCATCCCGCCAAGCGCCCGGCCAGGCCAGTACCCCGGGCGACGCCTTAAGGTCTTTCAATGTGCCAAGCCAGGGATCTACGGCCGACCGCCGGACCACCGCCAGCTCCACGCTGATCTGCTCCCGAACTGTGTTCGGCAACAGCCGAAAATCGAAATAGAGATCGGCGCTCGAAAAGGGCGTCAGCCGGTCCATTTCCAATTCCAGCACTCGGGCCAGATTTTCCTTGACATGGACTGGCAAGCTGATCCGCCGCAGCAAGAGATCCGCCGGGGAGAGGAGCACGACGATGCCGGCGTTGAGGCGCCGTCCCTGCTCCAGGACCTGCTCCAGTCCGTCCACGGACTCGGGCCCGATACTCCCAAAGCTCACCGGCTCGCCGCCCTTGTCCAATGCCAACTCGGCGCGGCCGTCCTGGAGTTGAATCAGAATTTTGGCTTGGTGGGGGCGCATCCTGGCCCGTAGCATTTCCGGCAGACAACTGAGCAAGCCGTCCCGCCACCCGTGCATCCATGCGCGCGCGCTGGCCCGGATATCGGCTAGGGACCCCTGATTCAACCAACCTTCATGCAACCGACTGTCTCACTGTTATTGCCGCACCAATCTAACCAATGGAGCCTTGAGCCGGGCAAGTTTAACAAAAATCTGTTCCCGGACACCGGACCAGCCGGTACCGCGCCGGGAAGTACCCGCTAGCCACTCTGCCATTGCATCCGGCGGGCAATGGTTCCGTAGGGCCGCCCCAGGGACGCCCCCGTTTTAATCAGAATTTCCATGGCCGGACCCGAATCCTCCAGGCCATGTACCTGAATCCGGTAGAAAGGCCCCCCCATATTGTGGGTGCGTAGCGTGGAGGCCGCCATGGGCGCCATTTTGAGTTCCAGCGCCGCCCGGGCCAAAGGCGGAGCTAGAGTCAGGTCCCGGGGACTGGCGCTGGCGCCGTGAACCGTCAGGTTGGGCGCCAAAATCCGATACTGCTCCAGACTAAAGCCCATTACCTGGCGTAATTCCTCGACACTATCAAAATTGGCGTTCTTGGCCCCGTAGGCCAAACCCGCTGCCCGATAGTCCCGGGCCTGGGCCCCGCCGGTAATTTTGGAGTCACTGGGATCCCGCCAGGCGATGAGATTGTGGGCCAGATGCTCCGCCTCACGCCGATTCACTCCCGCCACCTCTAGGAGGTCCGTTAGCAGTACGTCGGACGCCTTGTTCAGGTCGATCCGGGACGACTCGTCATGCACCTGAATGGTCAAATCCATACCGGCGAAGTTCCAGGTGTTGGGGCTGCCGTCCGGAATCCAGCGCTCTTCTTCCGGTCCGTTGGTAACCCGCAGGTAGGCGTAGGCCACCGCCGCGTCCGCCACCGCCCGAATGCGGGCCTGGTCCAAACGATTCATGACCAGCCCCTGCTCAGAGCGGATCACGGCAACCATGGCCATGGCCATGATGGTCAATAGGGCCAGCACCCAGAGCACCATGACCAGGGCGATGCCTTGCTGGGCTATACCAACTGGTTGGACTGGACCGGAATTAACCTGGTGCGCCATGGGCTAATACCCTGGACTCTGGGCGAGGGGAACGATCAGATCCGGCCACCAGCCATCGCCATGGCGCATACGAATTCGCACCAGACTGGGCAGGCTATCCCGGTGCAGCCACTCTTCTTGCCACTCGCCTTGGTCGGAACGGTCTGCCTGGAGTTTTTTTCCAAAATAGTCGATTTCCAGCCCGGACACCTCCCTTGCCAGCACGTTCACGCTGTACAGACCCTCGCCGGGGTCCGAGTCTTCCTTGAGCTTGCCGGGGTAGATCAGGGGTTGCCATTCCGGAATCCCCTTTGCGCCCGCTAGAACGTCGGGATGCAGCAGCCAGCGCTGCATTTTCAGGGTCCCGGCGCCCCCCTTGCCCGATTCTGCATAGACGCGCACCAGATACAGGCCGCCGGTACCCGCGTATTCCGACATGGGCGTCACAAATTCCACTTGGTATTTGTTTCCGAAGAACACCGGCTCCAGGCGCTGTTCCACCACCTTGTTGATACTGCGGGCTTCCAACAACAGGCGCTGGAGCAGGCCCCTGGCAAAGCGGAAATCGTTGGTTTCCGCCACATGCTGGTCCAGGCTATCCCAGCTACGAATTCCTAGGTGCAGGCCACCATACACCAAGGTCGTCATCAGGGCGACCAGCGCCAGGGCGACCATCAACTCCATCAGGGTAAAACCGGCCTCCCGGCCGCGCCCCCGCCGAGGCATCTGGCCCACCGGCACTCAGCCGCCCGCCTGTTGGGTTTGGAACCGCAGGGATTCCAATTCAAAGGAACGGTCGCCGTCCCCGGACGCCCATTGCACCCGCACCGCCACATGCAGCAGGGCGAGATTGTTCTGCAGAGCTGGCAGTTCCGCCAATTGGATGGGGTTGAGGGTGATCGACCAGCGATATCCGCCCTCGGTGCCCTCGTAGTAACCCGGTTGGGCTGGCACCTCATTCCCTACCAAGGCCATGCGTCCATCGGCGATTTCCACTGCGTCCGAATAGCCGTCCATCACCGCCAGATTACGTAGGCTGCCGGAAAAAACCTGCATCAAGACACCGATGGACAGGGCCAACACCGAAAAGGCCACCAGGACCTCCAGCAGGGAAAAGCCCCGGCTGGCCGCCGGTCCGCCGGACCCTGGACGGCCGGGGTTAGCCACGGCCACCGGCTCCATTGAGAATCTCCACCCGCCCGGTCAACCAGTCCACGTCCACTTCAAAGCCGCTGTCGCCATAGGTCAGGGAAACCCGTCCGCCGGTGGAACTGCCATCCGGGTAGAAACGGATATTGCCGTGGCCCGGCCCCTCCAATTCGCTCTCGGCGGTAAACAGACCGATTTCCAGCGCCTTGGCGACCTCAATCGGCCGGGGCTGGCCGCTCACCCGGATTTCCCGGCTTTCCACGTTGACCGACACGGTGGTTTCCACCCGCCCGGCAATGGCCCGCTCCCTGGCATAACGCAGACCGGACGCCAGTTGACGGGCCGCCCCCTTGAGCTGTAATCCCGGCATGGCGGCGGACAGCATGGGGGGCACCACCGCCATGAGCAGTCCGGCGATGACCAGCACCACTACTAGCTCCAACAGGGTGAAACCCGCTGGCCAGCGGGACCGGTCTTGGCAGCGGCAGTGCGGGAGCGGCCTCATCGGAATTCCGTTAGTTCCAGCTCACCACGTCTTCGTTTTCGCCCGTTCCGCCGACCGCGTGATCCGCGCCGAGGGAGATCATGTCAAAGGGGGCGTGTTCGCCGGGCGCCCGGTATTGATATTCATTATCCCAGGGGTCTTTCGGAACTTGTTTTTTCTTAAGGTATGGTCCGTTCCAATTGCTAGCGCTACCTGGCCGCTCCACCAGGGCGCGCAGGCCTTCGCTGCTGTTGGGATAGCGCCCCACGTCCAGGCGATAGAGATCCAAGGCGGAGCTGAATTCTTCAATTTGGATCTTGGCAGTCTTGCGCTTCGACCCGCCCAAGGCACCCCAGATTTGGGGACCCACCAACCCGGCCAATAGACCCAGGATGGTGAGCACCACCAGCAACTCGATCAGGGTAAAGCCAGTTCCACGACGGCGGCGGCCGAACTTGTTCATATCTACCTACCTTGATAAATGGGCTGTGCGTTGAAAGTTGGCGGCCGGGGGTCCGGCATACCCAATCCGGAGAACCCGCCACCTGGAAAAAGTTCCCGGCCGGTGCCAGCTTGCGTCAGAACAACAGCTTATTGGCACCCAGAATGGCCATCAGAATGGAAATGATGATCCCGGCCACCACCACTCCCATGCCAATAATCAGGATTGGCTCCAGCAAGGTCAACAGGCGTTGTACCGTGGCCCGGGTCTCCCGGTCGTACTGCACCGCCACCTTGCCCAGCATGGGATCCAGAGCGCCGGATTCCTCCCCGACCCGGATCATTTGCAGGGCCAGCTTGGGAAACACCCCCTCCTCGCTCAGGGGACCCGCCAAGCCCTTGCCCCGTTTCAGGGCCTCGCCGATCTTCTCCAATTGGCCGTGAATCTTGCGATTGGCGACCACATCCTTGGCCAGCGCCAGGGCACCCAGCAACGGCATGCCGTTTTCCAGCAGAGTGGACAGGGTATTGCAGAAACGGGCCGTCTCCATCTTCCAGATCAGGTCCCCAAACAGGGGCAGGGACAACACCCGCCGGTCCCAGCGCTCCCGAAATTCCGGCCGCTCCAGTTGCTTGAGCAGCGTCGCCGTGGTCAGAGTGATGACCGCCAAGATGGCCCACCAGTAACCCCGGAACAGATCCCCCAAGCCGATCACAATCTGGGTCGGCAGGGGCAGCGCCGCCCCCATGTCGGCAAACATTTGGGTGAACTGGGGCACCACGAACACCAGCAACAGAATCACGGACAAGCTGGCCACCACCAACAGGATGGCCGGGTAAATCAGGGCCGACTTGACGGTCTCCTTCAGATCGCCAGCCCGCTCCAGATAATCCGCCAGACGGCTCAACACCGCTTCCAAGGACCCGCTGGCCTCGCCGGCCCGCACCATGTTGACGTACAGGGCGGAAAAAGTACCGCGCTGGTCTTCCAGGGCCTTGGACAGACTATGACCGCCCCGCACCCGCTCCTGGATGTCGGTCAACAACTGGTGCAGCGGCGGATCCTCGGTGAGCTCGATCAGGGTCTGCAAACCCCGGTCCAGGGGCATACCCGCTTCCAGCAGAGTCGCCAGTTCCCGGGTAATCAGGCGCACATCCTGGTCGCTGATCCGGCGGCGCCGGTACTGGCCCAACAAACCGGACACACCTCCGGCCGGACGCACCTTGATGGGGATCAGCCCCTCCTTTTGCAGGGCGGCCACCACCGCCGCTTCATCGGCGGCCTCTAACTCCCCTTCCTGAACCTGGCCGTCCACCCGGACGCCCTTGAAAACGAATAAGGGCATTTTTTAGGGTTCCCAATCCGGTCGCATGAGTTGCCCGGCCGCTACAAGGTAGGCCGCCATTCAAGCCTCCTGCTGACTTACGCGCAGCACTTCCTCGATGGTCGTCAGGCCGGACAACGCCTTGCGCATCCCATCCTGGTACATGGTTGCCATACCTTCCGCCTGGGCTTGGCGTTGGATTTCGCCGGCGGTGGCGTGCCGCAATACCGCTTGCCGAAGGGGGTCGGACATCAACAGCACCTCGGCGATGACCAGCCGCCCATGATAGCCGGTCGGGCCACACTGCTCGCAGCCCTTGGCGTTGTATAGCAGGCGTTCGCCATCCGGCACCCCGGGTATGCTTGCCAGTTCCGCCGCTACCTCGGGCAAGGGAACATAGGGCTCCCGGCAGCTATTGCAAAGCCGTCGCACCAGGCGCTGACCCACGATGCCATTGACCGTGGAGGTCAATAGATAGTCATCCACGCCCATGTCTAACATGCGGGTCACGCCGCCAGCGGCGTTGTTGGTATGCAGGGTGGACAACACCAGGTGGCCGGTCAGGGCGGACTGAACCGCGATGCGGGCCGTTTCCAGGTCCCGCATCTCGCCGACCATGATGACGTCCGGGTCCTGGCGGACGATGGAGCGTAGAGCGCCGGCGAAATTGAGGCCGATTTGGGGCTTGACCTGGATCTGGTTGATGCCATTCAACTGGTACTCCACCGGATCCTCTACCGTGATGATCTTGCGCTCGGCGGTATTGAGGCGGCTCAAACCCGTGTACAGGGTAGTACTTTTGCCCGAGCCGGTGGGTCCGGTGACCAGCACGATGCCATGGGGCATGTCCAGGATTTTCAACAGCCGGTCCCGGGGCATACCGTCGAAGCCCAGGGCTCCGAAGTCGAAGCGCACACTCTCCTTGTCCAGCAGGCGCATCACCAAACTTTCCCCGTACAGGGTCGGTACCGTGGATACGCGCAGGTCCAATTCCTTGCCCTGCACCCGCAGGGGAATGCGCCCATCCTGGGGCAGACGGCGTTCGGCGATGTTCAACTTGGCCATGATCTTGATGCGGGACATGACCGCGGCGGTGGAGCGGGCCGGCGGCGCTTCCACCTCGTGCAGTACTCCATCCACCCGGTAGCGGACCTTGAGGCTGTCCTCGAATGGTTCGATGTGAATGTCCGAGGCCCGGTTCTCCACCGCCCGCTGAATCAGCAGATTTACCAGCCGGATCACCGGCGCCTCGCTGGCCAGGTCCTTGAGGTGTTCGATGTCCTCCTCCGCCTCGGAGTCCGCGCCATCCAGGCGGTCCACGATGTTACCCATGGCGCTGCGGCCCTCGCCATACAGGCGTTCGATGGCGGCGTCGATATCGCCGGGCAACCCCACCAGCACCCGCGCCGGCAGTCCGGTGGCGAGGGTGGCGGCCTGGGCCGGGTAAGCATCGGTGGGATCCGCCAGCGCAACCACCAAACCTTCCTCGTCCTGGCGCAGGGGCACCAAATGGGCGTCCTTCATAAACCTCAGGCTGATGGCGGGCTCCAGGCTGGGCGTGGGCGGATAGTCTTCCGCCGTGGCCAGGCGCAGGCCAAGGGTTTCCGCCAGGGCTTGGGCCAGATCCCGCTCCGACACCAGCCCTAAGCGCAGCAGCAACCGGTGCACGGGTTCGCCGTTTTCCTCAGACAACCGCCGCCCCCGGGCCAGATCCACTTCGCTGAGCCGGCCGTGACTCACCAGGTAGCGGGCGATCCGGTTGCTGATTTCCAGCAACGCGCCAAGTTCCTGATCGTCCGCCCCGGCATCTTTTCGAACCTCCGCCGTCGCCATGCCTTGTTCTCCCAATCGCCGCCGTCAGGCGGGGATCCAAATCGGGCGAGGGGCCTCCCCCGCCGCATACAGCGCCCAAGCCTGGGTGTAGGCCTGCTCTAAATGCCGGGTATAACCCGCCTGGTCAAACAGGGGCGATCGCCGCCCGTCCGTCTCCAAGCGCCGGCGCAGGCCCGCCAACCGGTCCGGGTCCCCCAGCAACGCCACCGCCAGGTCTTCGTAGGCCTGCCAGTCGTCCACCACCAGTTCGCCCAGCCCCGCCGCCTGGACCGCGACCGCCCCCATCCGGGTCCCGTAGCCATCGCCCAGACAACTCAGCACCGGCAGGCCCGCCCACAGGGCCATGGCAATGGTGGTAAAGCCGCTGTAGATCCGGGTGTCTAGGTATAGGTCCGCCGCGCCCAGCCGCGCCAGGTGGGCGTCCGGATCGACCCGGGACGCAAATATGAGCCGCCGGGGGTCAATCCCCCGGGACCCGGCTGCTTGGCTCAGGTTGCGTTCTATGTCCGGACTCTTGGCGTACAGCCATAACCGGCTGTCCGCCACCCGGCCCAAGATCCGCATCCAGACATCAAAAACGCCCGGGTCGAGTTTGTCCGCTCCTCCAAACGCCGCCACAACCGGCACCCCGGCCGGCAATCCCAGCTCTTCCCGGTCCGGCCGCCGGCCAGGCTCCGGCCAGCGGCCCACAATGTTGTGGCTGTGGGGCAGCCGGATGATCTGTTCGTCGTACAGGGCTTGGTGTTCCCGGGGAATCAGGAGTTCCGTCCCTACGATGTAGTCCATGTACTCCGCACCCAGGCTCCCCGGATAGCCCAGGTAGTTGATCTGCACCGGCGCCGGCCGTAACGCCAGGATCTCCGGCCGGCCATGGGCCGTGTAGCCCATCAGGTCCACCAGGATCTGGATCTTGTCCGCCTCAATCCGTCGCGCCGCTGCTACATTGGTCTGGCCCTGCAATTCCCGGTAACGGTCCACTCCCCGCGCAATTTCAGCGCTGATCTTGTCCTTGCGGCCCGTCCAGAGGTCGTAGGCGTAAATCTCAAACCCTCGCCGGTCGTGACGGCTAAACAGGTCCTTAATCAGCAACCCCACCGCGTGTTCCCGGAAGTCCGCCGAGATATAACCCACCCGGATCCTCTGGCCCCGCCAACTGTCCCGGCGATGTCCCCCACGCCAGCCCAAGCCCGCCACATGGGCCTCGATCCGCCGGCTCCGCGCCCGGTCAATCCTCAACTTTAACTCGGCAGGGAGCGGCGCTTTGAGAGTCGAGTAGTCCGGCATCTCGGCATCGCTGGCCGCTTCTCGAATCCCCTGTTCCAGATGGGCACGCCACTGGGAGTAACCCTCCCAACAACAAACGCGCAACCGGTCCAAGCCCTGGAAGAGCAAGGCGGCCCTCGGGTCCCAACGCCGGGGATAGGCGTCCTGGATGCGATCGGCGGCCGCCTGCCCGGCCAGAAGTTCCGCTGCTAACCCGGGATCGGCCTGAATCGCCTGGTCAAATGTTGCCTGGGACTCATGGAACTGCCCCTGGGCCGCCTGGATTCGGGCTAGGCTAACGAAATAGTCAAAACAGCCGGGAAATCGTTGCCCAAGACGCTCATTCCAAGCTAGGGCTTCGTCCAAGTTCCCCTGACGCAGCAGCCAGCCGATATAGTTGGCATAGGTTATTTTTTCGGCCTGACCGCTGGCCAGGCACTCCCGGTATAAGCGCCCTGCCTCGGCGTAATGGTCCGTGCTATCCAACAGCATGGCCAAATTGTTTTGATATTCCACTTGGCCAGGCTGTTGGCGCAGCAGATCCCGGTAAATAGTTATCGCCGCCTCCACCTGTTGGTTGGCGACCTGGACTTCCGCCAACTTGGCTTGCAGCAGGGCGCTACCGGGTAGGAATTGGCCCAGGGAACGAAGAAATTCTAAGGCGCTTGGCGGCCCGTTCTTGCGTTGCAAAATATCCGCGATCCGGCCCGCCGCTTTTTCGTTGCCGGGTTCCAGGTTCAGGCAGCGCCGGTAACAGCCGAGGGCCTCGTCCAGCCGTCCCAGCCGTTCCAACAGGTCGCCCAGGTTAAATTCCGCTGGCCAATAGCGGGGATCCACCTTTAAGCAGCGGCGCAGGGCTCGGATAGCCTCATGGGAATTATCCAGCGCCGTATGGCAAGCGCCGATCATCAGGAATACCTGGGGATTCCTGGGCTCCGCCTGGGCCAAGGAAACCAAATGCTCCAGGGCAGCCCCGTATTCTCCGGCGGAAAACAGCCGATCCGCCTCAGCCGCGACCTGGAACCTCGGGTTGTTATGCATTTCAATCGACTTAATGGGTTAGATGAGAATGTGCCGCCGTCAGGCGGGGATCCAAATCGGGCGAGGGGCCTCCCCCGCCGCATACAGCGCCCAAGCCTGGGTGTAGGCCTGCTCTAAATGCCGGGTATAACCCGCCTGGTCAAACAGGGGCGATCGCCGCCCGTCCGTCTCCAAGCGCCGGCGCAGGCCCGCCAACCGGTCCGGGTCCCCCAGCAACGCCACCGCCAGGTCTTCGTAGGCCTGCCAGTCGTCCACCACCAGTTCGCCCAGCCCCGCCGCCTGGACCGCGACCGCCCCCATCCGGGTCCCGTAGCCATCGCCCAGACAACTCAGCACCGGCAGGCCCGCCCACAGGGCCATGGCAATGGTGGTAAAGCCGCTGTAGATCCGGGTGTCTAGGTATAGGTCCGCCGCGCCCAGCCGCGCCAGGTGGGCGTCCGGATCGACCCGGGACGCAAATATGAGCCGCCGGGGGTCAATCCCCCGGGACCCGGCTGCTTGGCTCAGGTTGCGTTCTATGTCCGGACTCTTGGCGTACAGCCATAACCGGCTGTCCGCCACCCGGCCCAAGATCCGCATCCAGACATCAAAAACGCCCGGGTCGAGTTTGTCCGCTCCTCCAAACGCCGCCACAACCGGCACCCCGGCCGGCAATCCCAGCTCTTCCCGGTCCGGCCGCCGGCCAGGCTCCGGCCAGCGGCCCACAATGTTGTGGCTGTGGGGCAGCCGGATGATCTGTTCGTCGTACAGGGCTTGGTGTTCCCGGGGAATCAGGAGTTCCGTCCCTACGATGTAGTCCATGTACTCCGCACCCAGGCTCCCCGGATAGCCCAGGTAGTTGATCTGCACCGGCGCCGGCCGTAACGCCAGGATCTCCGGCCGGCCATGGGCCGTGTAGCCCATCAGGTCCACCAGGATCTGGATCTTGTCCGCCTCAATCCGTCGCGCCGCTGCTACATTGGTCTGGCCCTGCAATTCCCGGTAACGGTCCACTCCCCGCGCAATTTCAGCGCTGATCTTGTCCTTGCGGCCCGTCCAGAGGTCGTAGGCGTAAATCTCAAACCCTCGCCGGTCGTGACGGCTAAACAGGTCCTTAATCAGCAACCCCACCGCGTGTTCCCGGAAGTCCGCCGAGATATAACCCACCCGGATCCTCTGGCCCCGCCAACTGTCCCGGCGATGTCCCCCACGCCAGCCCAAGCCCGCCACATGGGCCTCGATCCGCCGGCTCCGCGCCCGGTCAATCCTCAACTTTAACTCGGCAGGGAGCGGCGCTTTGAAGACCGGCACCAGGGGAATGGGACCCCTGGCTGCATCGCCACCACAAGCGGCGAGCAGTTCCGCCTGCCGGGTTCCATAATCGGACCAATCGCACAGCCCTAGGCGGTTGAACCACTGACTGAAATATTCGACCTGGGGGTCCCAGAGGTCCCGGCGACTATCCTGGGGTAAGGCGACTGGCGCCCCATCCAGGGTCGCGGGCAGGGCGGCGCGATGACTCAAATCTTGCGCCGTCTCCTGGGCTTCGCGGGCGGCACCCAGCCGGCCCAAGGCGGCTTGGCACACAGCCAGCGCCAGATGGGCTTCGGGTTCAGCGGGATACGCCTGCACAAATTGGCCGGCCCAGTCCAGGGCCGACCGCGCGTCGCCGCCCTTCAGCAACGCCTTGACCAGGTTCCCATATAGGGACAGGCCCGCAGCTCCTGCCGAGACGGCCTGGGTCAGCACCTGGATGGCTTCCTGCACCCGGTCCAGTTGCAGCAATAGGGCCCCTAAGTTGTTGAGCAACCGGGGTGGCGGGGCGTGCGGGAGCAGGCGTTGGTAGGTTTGGACGGCCCCCGGAATATCGCCCGCCTTGATCTGCACCTCGGCGCAAAAAGCTTCCAAATTGGCATCTTGGGGTGGCAGACGGCGCGCCCGCTCCAGGAGGGGCAAGGCCTCGGCTAGACGATCCAGTTGCTCCAGCAAGGCTATGGCTCGCGTTAGGGCTTGAGGGTTGCGGGGATCCTCGGCTAGGCAATAGGTGCAGCAGGCCAGCGCCTGATCCCCCTGTCCGGCATCGGCTAGCAGGTCCGCTAGCTTGAGCCGCGCCGGCCGACAACCGGGATCCAGTTGCAGCGCCTTGCGCAGAGCGCGCATCGCTTCCTTGGGCTGACCCGTCTGGGCGAGACAGGTGCCCATCAGCAGGTGCATCCTGGCATCACGGGGCGCCAGTCGCGACCAGGCCCGCAGGGGGTCGAGCGCACCCCGGTGGTCGCCGGCCGCCAGCAGACGCTCCGCGTCCCGGGCCAGGGTCGTTAGCCCAGGCTCCCTCATGCCGCCGGCCCCGCTCCAGGGGGCTCACCGCGCCACTCGGGCACCAGTTCTTGCAGGCACCGGCCCAACGCCGCGCCCTGATTTTCCACCACCAACAGCGCCAATTGTTCTAGCCCGGCCCTGATCCGCTCCCGGTCCGCCCGCAGGTG
>CAZIHO010000002.1:10094-52618 GCA_964538875.1 uncultured Chromatiaceae bacterium | reverse complement strand
TGACAGGCTTCCGGGATGGTCATGAAATAGCGTTCCACGTCCGGGTCCGTCACCGTCACCGGGCCGCCCGCCTGGATTTGGCGCCGGAACAGGGGCACCACGCTGCCCGCCGAGTCCAGCACATTGCCGAACCGGACCGTGATATAGCGGGTACCGTGGGTGTCCCCCAGGGTCTGGCAATAGAGTTCCGCCAGGCGCTTGCTGGCGCCCATGACGTTGGTTGGGTTGACCGCCTTATCGGTGGAAATCAGCACAAACTCTCCGCAACCCAACTCGCCGGCGGCATCCGCCACTTGCCGGGTGCCCAGCACGTTGACCCGCACCGCCTCCCGGGCCTGGCCTTCCAGCATGGGCACATGCTTATAGGCAGCGGCGTGATAGACCACTTGCGGCCGCTGCTCCGTAAACAAACGCCGCAAACCGGCCGCGTCGGTCACGTCGCCCAGGCGGATGACCAGATCCAGCAGCGGGAATGCCTGGCGCAATTCCATCTCGATGGAATACAGGTTGAATTCACAATTATCCAGGATCACCAGCCGGGATGGTCCCTGGCGGGCAATCTGCCGGCAAAGTTCGGAGCCGATGGAGCCCCCACCGCCGGTGACCAGGATCACCCGTCCAGACACACCCCGGCCGATGGCGTCCCAGTCCAGGGTCACGGGTTCCCGGCCCAGCAAATCCTCGATGGAAACTGCCCGCACCTGGTGCAAACTCACCTGGCCGGTAATGAGTTTGTTCAATTTCGGCAAGGTGTGAAAGGCCACGCCGGTTTGTTCGCACAGATCCACCAGGCGGCGCATTTGCCGGCTGCTGGCGGAGGGAATGGCCAGTACGATCAAGTCAATGGCCTGTTCCGCCACTAGTTGGGGAATAGATCCGCAATCCCCGACTACCGGAATGCCCTGGATATCGCTGCCTTGGCGACGGGGCAGATCGTCCACGAACGCGACCGGCACATAGGGGCGCTCGGGGTCCCGCAGCATGTCCCGCACCAGCATTTCGCCGGCGCGCCCGGCGCCGACGATCAGCACCCGCGGGCCCTTGCTCAGATCCAGTCGCCGGTCCCGCACCCATCGGTACAACAGGCGCGGTCCCGCCAGCAAGGTCAGTTGCAGGAGCGCGAACAGCACCGGCACCGAGCGAGGCACATCCGCCAGGCGGGTCCAGGCGAACAAGACCCCGAGGGACAATATGGTGCCAGTCGCCACCGCCTTCAGGATCCGTTCCAAATCCGGGACCGACGCGAAGCGCCACACCCCCCGATACAGTCCGAACGCCCAGAACGCCGCCCCCTGGACCGGCACCAGCACCGGTAGCGCCATAATGCATGCATCCCAATAGGGATCTGGTATCTGTCCCAGATTGAAGCGCAACCAATAGGCCCCCAGCCAAGCTAGGGGAACCATGCCGAGGTCATGGGTGAAGGCAAAGGTGCGGCTGCGCAAACGATCGAGCAACTGGATCATCGGTACATGGAGGCCATATCAGTCTCGCGAGCCCCGGAAATGCGGAAAAACGCTTGGTTTTTCATTCCCTTATGCTCATGCCCGGTCATCCAGGCGGAGTTCGGACCCGCAATGCCCGGCGCCGGACCAGCCGGGCGCCTGACGCCCGGCAGCGCGGTCAGACCCAGGTTGCATAACCTTTACTGATACCCTTATTATCAGACCCATAGGCTTTAGCTTCACCTCAGTACAATCAAGCCTAAATTGTTGCGCTGCACAAAACCGCGTGCTAGGGTATTCTCCACGTCAACCAACAGGGACCCAAAAAAGATGAGTAAAACAGGCTTCTGGAGCGACGACTGGCTTGAGACACAACGCAAATACTGGGAAACATGGACTTCCATGAACTCCCAGGCGCTGGGTCTCGCCAAGCCCGCATTCCCCTCCTGGGAGGGAGCCATGGATCACTGGTGGCAAGCAGTATCCGCTGGTGTTCCCCAGGAGGGACGGTTGCTGGTCGATCGTATGCTTGACCAAGGCAAGGCCTTTTTCCACCTGGCCGATAACCTCAACCAAAATCTGCAGGGCGGCGACTGGGCCGCCGCCATGGAAAAGACCATCAATGAAATGCAAAAAGCGTTCGGCTTGAGCATTCAGAACCCCGGCGACGACAATCTCCATAAGATGATGGCCTTTTGGGAGATGCCGTTCGATAACTGGCAACGCTTTGCCTCGTCCATGTCCCTCACTCCCGGCGACATGCTGCGCAACATGCCTCATGACCAGGTTGGCGAAAAGCTCAACCGGTTCCTGTCGGCGCCCGGCCTCGGTTATTCCCGGGAAGAGCAGGCCCAGTACCAAGACCTGGCCCGGCGCGGCCTGGCCTATCAGAAGGCTAGCCAGGATTATTTCAAGTTCTTCTCTGGCCTGGGCATCATGTCCCTGGAACAACTGCGGGAGCGGTTGGCCAAGATGGCGGCGGACGGCAAGTCCATCACTTCCTATCGGGCCCTATACGATCTGTGGGTGGAATGCTGCGAGCAGGTTTATGGCGAGCAGGTGGCAACGCCGGAGCACGCCCAGGTCCATGGCGCCCTGGTCAACGCCCTCATGGCTCTCAAGAAGCGCATGTCCATCATGGTGGACGAGAACCTGGGCGCCCTCAACATGCCCACCCGCACGGAATTGCGCACTCTGGAAGACCGGGTCCAAGAAACCCGGCGGGAAAACAAGCGGCTCCGGCGTGAGCTGGACGCGCTGAAGGAGCAACTGGCTGGTCTGGCGGACAAACCCGCCGCCACTAGGACAGCCGCGCCGCGTAAGCCAGCCGCCGGGAAAAATTCCGCCGACGGTTCGGCCTAGGCGCTGCCCGCTAGCCCAGCCGGGCCTTAACGGCCCGCCCGCACCACCCAATTGAGGAGAGAGACCGTGTTACCCATCGAGATTCGCCCGGAAGCGCTCTATGACGAGATGATGGACTTTGCCCGTAAACTGGGCCAGGGCACTGAGAATTTGCTCAATGCCCAGCAGATCGACACCGGGGTGACACCCCGGGAAGCCGTATACCGGGAAGACAAGCTGGTGTTGTACCGCTACCAAGGGCCGGAAGGGGTGAAGAAAAATCCCGTCCCGCTATTGGTGGTTTACGCCCTGGTCAACCGTCCCTACATGACCGATATCCAGGAAGACCGCTCCACCATCAAGGGACTGTTGGCCACCGGCCAGGATGTCTACCTGATCGACTGGGGCTACCCGGATCACGCGGATCGGGCCTTGACCCTGGACGACTACCTCAACGGCTACATCGACTCCTGCGTGGATGTCATCCGCAAGCGGCACGGCCTGGACAAGATCAACCTGCTGGGCATTTGCCAAGGCGGCGCGTTCAGCCTGTGCTACGCGTCCATGCACCAGGATAAGGTCCGCAACCTGGTCACCATGGTGACCCCGGTGGATTTCAAGACGCCGGACAACCTGCTGTCCGCCTGGGTTCAGACCATGGACGTGGACCAGATCGTGGACACGCTGGGCAATGTTCCGGGCGAAATGCTGAACTGGACGTTCCTCTCCCTCAAGCCGTTCAGCCTCACCGGCCAGAAATACATCAACATGGTTGACCTGCTGGACGACCCGGACAAAATCAAGAACTTCCTGCGCATGGAAAAATGGATTTTCGACAGCCCGGACCAAGCGGGCGAAACCTTCCGTCAATTCGCCAAGGATTTCTTCCAGCAGAACAAGTTGATTAACGGCGGCCTGACCATCGGCGACCAGGAAGTCAGCCTGCGCAACATTCATTGTCCCCTGCTGAATATCTATGCGCTCCAAGACCACCTGGTTCCTCCGGATGCCTCCAGGGCCCTGCGGGACCGGACCAGCTCGTCGGATTACAGCGAATTAGCCTTCCCCGGCGGCCATATTGGTATCTACGTATCTGGCAAGGCGCAAAAGGAAGTGACGCCCGCCATCGGCAAATGGCTGAACGAACACAGCTAACCTAGGGACCTGGTGCCCCAGTCCGGAATCCTCACCAGGATGCCGGGCTGGGCGCCCAAGCTGATTGGGCCGCCACGGCCCACCACCGAACCTTCCCCCCCGGCCGTGCGGCGGTAATGAGATTTAGCCCTTATAATGGGCCAGATTTATAGACCCCTGCGGATCAAATTCAGGGATATTGTTCCTGGGACAGGCTCCCCCAGCATGCAAATCAAACTGACATTGAAGGGGACTAAACCCCTGGTTTGGCGCCGCGTCTTGGTGCGGGACCAATTTAACCTCGGGCAACTGCACGATCTCATCCAGATGGTCATGGGCTGGACTGGTGCCTTCGACCATGAATTTCTGGTGGGTGACACCCACTACGGGTTCCCGGACCCCAGCGCCGATCTGTTTTGGGGAGCCCCCCTGCGTAATGAGCAATGGACCCGTCTCTCCCAAATCGCCACCCCAGGCCTGCGCTTTCATTACTATTACGACCTTCTTGAGCCTTGGGACCATGAAATTCTTGTGGAGGCCATCCAGACCGGGAATGAGCCACTTGTCCAGCCTAGATGCCTGGCTGGACGCCAACCCTGCCCGCCCGAGGAGAGTGGCGGGCCGCGCCATTACCAGCACCTGCGCAACGTACTAGCGGACCCCGGCCACCGGGAATATGCTGGCGCCTGGGAACAGTGGGGACAGGAAATCGCCACCAGCCGGTTTGACCTAGCGGCCACCAATCGCCGTCTCGCCCAGGCTTATGCCCAGCCGTTGGACAAAGGCAACCCCTAAGTGGCGCCAAAGTTTTATACGGCATTGGTTGGATAGATCGGTTCAAAAGGAGTTGCGTATCCAACCTAGCCTGGTATATTCACCAGCTTTTCTTCACCACGCATTCGAGTCCACCGCTGAAAAAATATTTTCAGGGGTGCTTTTTATTTTTTGGATCAGCCAAACCACTGCGCCATGTCCGATTCCCTGATGACGACCTACAATCGGCTTCCCGTCACTTTTGTCCGGGGCGAGGGGGCATGGCTTTGGGATACGGTCGGCCGCCGCTATCTGGACGCCCTATCTGGCATTGCCGTGACTGGCCTGGGACACAGCCATCCGGAAGTCACCCGCCAGCTGGGGGAGCAGATAGCGTCCCTGATCCACACTTCCAACCTGTACGGCATTGCCAACCAGCAGGCCCTCGGAGATCGTCTTACCCAGGCGGCGGGCATGGAGCGGGCGTTTTTTTGCAACTCCGGAGCGGAGGCCAACGAGGCGGCCATCAAGCTGGCGCGCCTGCATGGGCGCCGCCGGGGTGTGGAACGGCCCCACATTCTGGTCATGGAAGGGAGCTTTCACGGCCGTACCCTGGCCACCCTGAGCGCCACTGGCAATCGAAAGATCCAACAGGGTTTTGAACCGCTTGTCGAAGGTTTCATTCATGTGCCCTACGGCGAAATAGGCCCGCTGGAAGCCCTGGCGGCAACCCGGCCGGACATCGTGGCGGTACTGGTGGAGCCGATCCAGGGCGAGGGCGGCATCAACATCCCGCCCAAGGATTACTTGAACCAACTCAGATCCCTGTGCGATTCCCGGCAGTGGCTGCTGATGTTGGACGAAATCCAAACCGGGATGGGCCGGAGCGGGCGTATGTTTGCCCATCAGCACCAGGGAGTGGTTCCGGATGTCATGACTCTAGCCAAGGGGTTGGGCAATGGGGTCCCCATCGGTTGCTGTCTGGCGCAGGGCGAGGCCGCGAGCTTGTTTGGACCAGGTAGTCATGGCTCCACGTTCGGCGGCAATCCGCTGGCCTGTCGTGCCGGTTTGAGTGTCCTAGAGGTGCTTGAACGGGATGGGCTCCTGGAGCGGGCCACCGAATTAGGCATCCGGATCCGGTCTGGTCTAGGGGCCCGCTTGGCCGGCCAGACCGGGGTCAAGGACATTCGCGGTTTGGGCCTCTTGATCGGGATCGAATTGGATCGCCCCTGCGCGGAGTTGGTCGCCCGGGCGCTGGACGCCGGGCTGCTCATCAATGTCACCGCAGAACGGGTGATACGGCTGTTGCCGCCCCTTATTTATAGCGACGCCGAGGCTGACCAACTGGTCGATGTCTTGGGCGGGCTGATCGAAAGCTTTCTTCAGTAAGTCGTGCCACGGACAAGAGGTCCATCATGCGCCAGCCCCCCTCCAACCCTCGCCATCTGTTGCGATTGACGGATCTCAGCGGCCAGGAAATCAACGCCCTGATCCAGCGCGCCATAGACCTCAAGGCGCTCTGTTACTCGGGTGCCACCCATGAGCCCCTCAAGGGCCTGACGCTGGGGATGATTTTTGAAAAATCGTCCACCCGCACCCGGGTTTCCTTTGAGGTCGGTATGCTGCAATTGGGGGGACATGCTCTATTTCTGTCCTCCAAGGACACTCAGCTTGGGCGCGGCGAGCCGGTGGAAGACAGCGCCCGGGTGTTATCCAGGATGGTGGACGGACTCATGATCCGAACCTTCGACCACCAACTGGTGGAGCGTTTCGCGGCCTATTCCCGAGTTCCAGTCATCAATGGATTGACCGACTTGGTGCATCCTTGTCAGCTTCTGGCGGACCTCATGACCTACCAGGAACACCGGGGGTCCATTAACGGCAAGACAGTGCTGTGGGTCGGCGATGGCAACAATATGTGCAATTCTTATATCGAAGCCGCCAGTCAATTGGACTTCCAGTTGCGCATTGCCTGCCCAGATGGCTATGAACCCAACAGGGCCATTTGGGAACCAGAGGCAAAGCGCTGCCCGATTTTCCGGGACCCCCTAACAGCGGCAGAAGGGGTGGACCTGGTGGTCACCGACGTTTGGGCCAGCATGGGTCAGGAACAGGAGCAGCAACAACGGCGCCAGGACTTTGCCCGCTTCCAGGTGGACCAATCCTTGATGGACCTGGCGGCGCCCAACGCCCTGTTCATGCACTGTCTACCGGCCCATCGCGGCGAGGAAGTCGCGTCCGCCGTCATCGAGGGTCCTCGATCCGTGGTTTGGGACGAAGCAGAAAATCGCTTACATTCCCAAAAGGCCTTGTTAGAGTTTTTGTTGGCTTGACTAGGGTTGAGCCCAATCCCGATGAGCCGAGGAGCACTCATGAAAAAATTTCTACTCTTGATCCTTGGACTCTATCTCACGGTAGGACAGGCGGCGGAGACCATGTACGTCACCGACCGGCTGTCGATCCACATGCGCAGCGGTGAGTCCAATGACCACCGGATCCTGCGTATGTTGCCGAGTGGCACCCAGGTCGAGGTGGTTCGCTCCAACAAGGACAGCGGCTTCAGCCTGATCCGCTACAAAGGGCAGGAGGGCTATGTACTGACTTACCAACTGATTGGGGAACCCGCCACCCGGGATCAAGTTGAAACCCTCAAAACCCGCTTAGCGGAGCTACAGCAATCCCCGGACCAACTGACCGCCAAGCTCATGCAGGTCCAGCAGGACTTTCGTGCCCTTCAGACCAGTCATGACCAAATCAAGAAAGACAAGCAGCAACTAGAGCAGGAACTTGAGGCGATTCATCGGGTATCGTCCGACGCGGTTCGCATCGCTAACGAACGGGCGGAATTACGCAAGAGTGTGTCTGACCTAACCCGGGAACTGGAGGATCTGAAACAGGAAAATCGGGATCTCGGCAATCGCACCACCCAACAATGGTTTCTGATTGGCGCCGGAGTCCTCGGGGCTGGCATTCTATTTGGACTACTCCTGCCCCACTTGCGCTTTCAACGCCGCAAGACCCCCTGGGGATCCCTCTAGTCTTGAATTGCCCGGCGCCCCAACGAGGCAGAAGCGCCAGCGTTCATGCCACATCGGCCGGTGCTGGAAATCGCTTAAGCAAGGAGTCGGGAACTTCGCCCCGCCTGGCCTGGTACAGCCCGCTGGATTCCAGCACGAAGCAAACCATCACCGCGAGCAAGATCGGCACCACCCCAATCCGGGTGGCGATAGTGAGCAGGATATTCTGCATGGACGGCTTATCCGCGCTCGCCGCCACCAGAAACCCCACGCCCAGAATCAAACCCGTCAAACCGTAGGCGGCTAGCAGCAACCGGCCGCGCCCCATGGCCAAGCGCCAATGGGCGGCCACGAACCAAGACCCCTGTCCCCGCGCCTGATGGGCTTTGAAATGGATGTACCCAATAATCAACAGAGATGCGCCCAGGGGAACCGCGAATGCCATATGGCCTAAGGAATGCAAATAGTCCGCCCGGGTCAGCAGAAGCACCACGGTCGCGGCGCCCAGCAACAGGTGGAAAAACATGAGGTTGAACAGCAGCAACTCATGGGGCGCCCGAGCTTGGCCCAACTCCGCGCTTGACACCTGGAAGTTCATGACAGCGGCGCCTCCGGTCCCAACATCGAAATAGCGTAGCTCAGAACCAGGACAGGGTCCTTGATGGTTCGCAATGCCAGACTTGGATAGCAAATGCGGACATCAGCCCTCTTCCATGCCTGCCAAGCGATTCCAATATTGGGCTTGCTCCAGGTCCTGGGGCACCCCACGCCCCTCAGCAAATAGTATTCCCAGCATAGCCTGGGAACCGGCCAACCCCTGGGCGGCCGCCTTTTTGAACCAAGGGACCGCCGCCGCCGGGTCCTTGGGCAGACAATCGCCTTCCAAGTACATGAACCCCATGCCATGCTGGGCAAGGGCGTGCCCGGCCGCTGCCGCCGCACGCATACAGCGGACCGCCAGTTCCGGATTCCGATGCAATCCCAACCCGTTCTGGGCCATGATCGCCACCCGGTACTGAGCCTCCGCGTCACCGGCCTCGGCAAGGGGCGACAGCAGTTGCACTGCCCGAGAAAAATGCTTCGCCTCAAACGCGGCGATTCCGCTGCTAAGTTCCATGTCTAGCCCGCTATTTATTTCTTCAGTCACGACATATTATCCTTTGATTGAATTTTGCCAGGCTGGCGTTAAGCCAACCGCCCTAGGCGCCGGCCTCCGAAATGGCCCGGATACCACGCGCAAGAATCCTCGGCCCGGTTGCCGCCAGGAGTTGCTTGGACTCGCCGTCCGTGACCAGGGGTTGGTTAATAATAGATTTGGTTATTTTGGGCCAAGCTTCTAAGATTCTGAAAGATTAAGGCGAGACACGGTGGGATGCCAGCCCAACGATGGAGTCCGGCGAAAACTCAGTTCGTGTAGTTCAGGAAATGTACTACTAGTCAGCGCGGCTACGACCATGGCGATTACCCAACCCGAATTTCGCTTATCCGGTCTAGGCAACCGTCTGGTTCGAGACCAACTCCTGACCCAAGACCAGGTAGAAACCGCCTTTTCCCAAGCGGGAAAGGATCGCGTACCCTTCGTACAATATCTAGTCAGGCAGCAAATCCTGGATAGCCGTCGCATTGCGGTGTCCGCGTCCCAGGAATTCGGGGTCCCCTTGCTGGACCTAGATGCCATTGATCTTACTGAAATCCCGGTCGGGCTGGTGCCGGAAAAGCTGATCCAAAAGCACCATGCTCTGCCCCTGTTCAAACGGGGCAACCGTCTATATGTCGCCGTCTCCGACCCCACCTATCACCAGGGCTTGGAGGAAATACGCTTCAACACCAAACTGGCAACGGAAGCGGTTCTGGTGGAAGAAGACAAATTGGCGGCAGCGATTCAGCGGTCCCAGGACGCCCATGAAACCAATGTCCCCAACGTAACAGATACGGACCTCGACAATATCGATGTCTCCGGGGACGACGAACCTCGAGAAGACGCGGACCTCAACGTGGACGATGCCCCCATCGTCCGCTACGTCAATAAAATTTTGGTCGATGCATTGACCTCCGGAGCGTCGGATATTCACTTCGAGCCCTACGAAAAGCAATTTCGCATTCGATTTCGACAGGATGGCTTACTCAGGGAGGTGGCCAGCCCGCCGGTCAATCTCGCATCGCGCATGGCCGCACGGCTCAAGGTCATGTCCCGCATGAACATCGCGGAACGGCGCGTTCCTCAGGACGGACGCATCAAGCTCAAATTAAGCCGTAATCGAGACATTGACTTTCGCGTAAACACCCTCCCCACCCTCTATGGGGAAAAGGTAGTTTTGCGTATTCTCGATTCTGCCACCGCTAGGCTGGGCATCGAAAAGTTGGGGTTTGATGAGGCCCAAATGAAGGCCTTCGTCAACGCCATTAGCAAGCCGTACGGCATGCTCTTGGTGACCGGCCCCACCGGCTCCGGCAAAACGGTGACCCTGTACACCGCTCTTAACATGCTGAATAAGATCGACGTCAATATTTCCACGGTCGAGGACCCCGTGGAAATTCAGGTTGCTGGCATCAACCAGGTCAACCTGAACCCCAAGACCGGTCTCACATTCGCCGAAGCGCTGCGGTCGTTTTTGCGCCAGGACCCCGACATCATCATGGTCGGTGAGATACGGGATCTAGAAACTGCGGAAATCGCGGTCAAGGCTGCCCAAACCGGACACCTGGTACTCTCCACTCTACACACCAACGATGCGCCCCAGACACTTTCCCGGTTGGCTAACATGGGCATTCCGCCCTTTAATATCGCGTCATCAGTGCTTTTAATCATGGCTCAGCGTCTGGCACGACGATTGTGCGAGCATTGCAAGGCGAAGGATAGCGTTCCTTCAGCAGCCCTGCTTGAAGAGGGATTCACCCAGGTTGAAATAGATGAGGGACTCAAAATATTCAAGCCGGTCGGCTGCGCTCAATGCAACCAGGGTTATCGGGGCCGCGTGGGTTTGTTCCAAGTCATGCCGGTTTCGGAAAGCATGGGCCGTCTCATCATGGAAGGGGGCAACTCCATTCAATTGGCCGACCAGGCCCGCCGAGAAGGCGTTGCAGATCTACGCACCTCGGGCTTACGCAAAGTCAAGGCGGGGATAACCAGCCTTGAAGAGATCAATCGGGTAACAAAGGACTAAGACCATGGCCCTTACCGCTACCACCAAACCCCGCGCGACGTCACGAGCGGCGGCTGTCGCTAAAGCCGACAAAGCCAAGCCTGAAAAGGCCTTGGTGTTCGCCTGGGAAGGAACCGATAAGAAAGGCGCGCGCATCAAGGGGGAAACCCGAGCCGCCAACGAGGCAGCGGTCCGGGCCGAATTGCGTCGCCAGGGCGTTACGCCGGTCAAAGTATCCAAAAAAATGGCGTCACTGTTCGGCGCCAGAAAGAAGAAAATCACCCCCGGCGACATTGCCATATTCAGCCGCCAACTCGCCACCATGATGGCCGCCGGTGTGCCCATGGTGCAGGCGTTCGACATCGTGGGCCGGGGCCATGAAAACCCCAGCATGCAAGATATGATTTTATCGATCAAGGCAGATGTGGAAAGCGGGACATCCCTGGCGATATCCTTGCGCAAGCATCCCCTTTATTTTGATGATTTGTATTGCAATCTGGTGGAGGCAGGTGAATCGGCCGGTGTCCTAGACACCCTGCTGAATAAGATCGCCACCTACAAGGAAAAAGTCGAGGCCATCAAGGGTAAAATCAAGAAGGCGCTATTTTATCCGGCGGCGGTTATCGTGGTCGCAATCGTGGTGACGGCGGTCATCATGATTTTCGTCATACCCCAATTTAAATCTTTGTTTTCCAGCTTCGGTGCTGACTTACCGGCGTTCACCCTAGCCGTCATCGCCGCGTCGGAGTTCATGCAGGCCTGGTGGTGGGCGATTCTGGCTGCCGCCCTCGGGACTGCCTATGGCATATCCAACTTCTATAAGCGCTCCCGCAAATTCAGGGAGATACTTGACCGCACTATTCTTAAGGTGCCCGTCATTGGCATGATTATCCATAAGTCCGCGATCGCCCGGTTCGCCAGAACCCTATCCACCATATTCGCCGCCGGTGTACCCTTGGTGGAAGCCTTGGAATCAGTGGCCGGAGCAACGGGCAACATTATTTATTCCAATGCGGTGCTGCGCATGCGAGAGGACGTGGCGACCGGTCAATCCTTGCAACTCACCATGAGACAACAACAACTCTTCCCTCACATGGTGATCCAAATGACCGCCATTGGCGAGGAGTCCGGATCTTTGGATGAGATGCTAGGCAAGGTAGCCGATTTTTATGAACAAGAGGTGGATAACGCGGTTGATGCCCTGAGCAGCCTGATGGAACCCCTCATCATGGTGGTCATTGGAGGCCTCGTGGGTTCCTTGATCATCGCCATGTATTTGCCCATCTTCAAGCTGGCCGCGGTGGTATAAGAATCTAGGCTCTTGGGTCTTTTGCCCCAGGGTCGGGGAACGCCACCCCCGACCCGGGAATCCTGTCCACTCAACCCTCTGCTGGTATTCCATTGGATATTTTTTTGGCTGATCCCGTCCTCCTATACGGCGTGGGAACCTTATTGGGACTTTTTGTTGGCAGCTTCCTCAACGTGGTCGCGTTTCGCGTGCCCCGATTGCTCGAATACCGCTGGCGAAGTGAATGCCGGGAAGTGCTTGGCACCGGGCTTGATTCGGACCCAGAGCCAGCTCCACCCGGTATCGTCTGGGCCAGGTCCCAATGTCCCCATTGTGGCCATGCTATTCGAGCCTGGGAAAATATTCCTATATTGAGCTTTCTGTTTTTGTTGGGGCGCTGCTCCCACTGCCAGGGGCGCATCAGCTTTCGCTACCCACTGGTGGAAGCCGGCACGGCGTTGCTGACCCTGATGGTTATCCATCAATTCGGGCCCACCGGGCAGGCGTTGGGCGGAATGTTGCTGACCTGGTCGCTAGTCGCCCTCAGTTTGATCGATTACGACACCCATTTGCTGCCGGACGACATCACCCTGCCACTGCTTTGGGTGGGTCTGCTGGCAAACACCCTGGGCTTATTTACCGACCTTACCTCCTCGGTCATTGGTGCAGCGGTGGGCTACCTATCGCTTTGGTCCGTCTACCAGTTATTCAAAGCCTTGACCGGCAAGGAAGGCATGGGCTATGGCGACTTCAAGCTGTTGGGACTGCTAGGTGCCTGGCTGGGCTGGAGCCATATTCCCCAAATCATCCTGTTATCCGCTGTGGTTGGCGCCGTTATTGGGATCGGCTTGATTTTGGCGTTGGGCCGGGATCGTAACCTGCCCATTCCCTATGGGCCGTATCTTGCCATCGCCGGCTGGATCAGCCTCCTTTGGGGTGACCAAATCAATCAGGCTTATCTTCTGTGGGTCGGCATGGGCTCTTTCCACTGAGGCCCCCGAACAATGATCAGTGTGGCGCTCACCGGCGGTATCGGCAGTGGCAAATCGGCTGTGGCGGCACGGCTCAGCCAAAAGGGCGTTCCAGTGCTCGACGCCGACCAAGTGACCCGTGAGTTAGTGATTCCGGGCCAGGTCGCTTATCAGGAGATCTTGGATCATTTTGGGCCTCCTGTCCTTGAGAAGGATGGAACCCTCGATCGATCGGCACTGAGGGAGATTATCTTTAGGGATCCGTCGTGCCGCCGGATACTGGAGGCCATTCTGCATCCCCGGGTGCTTTCACACATGCAAGACTGGTTAGCATGTCAAGGGAACGCCCCCTATGCCGTTCTAGTCATACCGCTCCTGCTTGAGACGGGGCAAACGAAGCTGACGAATCGTATTCTGGTGGTGGACAGCGATCCGGACGCCCAGATCGCCCGGGTTGTGCAACGGGATGGACAGACTCGCGACCAAGTCCTGGCAATTCTTAATGCACAGGCGGACCCCAGCGCGCGCCGCGCCGTCGCGACCGAAATCATCGAAAACAATGGTTCCTTAGACGACTTATACCGGTTGACGGACCAGATGCACCAGTACTATCTATCCATCACCCACCAGTGATCAACTATTTCCTTCATTTGCCTCAGTCTCCCAAATCAGGGAAAATTAGGGTTTCGCGCCTCTCCACCCCACTAAAAGCAAAGTCAGCGTGCGGGACTATCTAATCTACGAACACCCCCTTAACGAGCGGATTCGCACCTTTCTGCGTTTGGAGCATCTGTTCGGCAAGCTGGCGTACTTTCTGCCTCAGGAAGAAGTATGGGCAACAAGGGCGGTGGTCGAAGCACTGCTGGATATTTTGAATGTCACCGCGCGTGCGGACATAAAAACGGAGATTTTGAAGGAAATCGATCGGCATACCGCCGTATTGACCCGTCTAGCCCATCAGCGAGGCGTCGACACGGAAAGGTTACAGGAGCTTCTTAGCCGCATGGAGCAAATCGGCAATCAGGTCTACCAACTCAACGGACAATTGGGTCAGGCACTGCGTGAAAATGATTTTCTCAAAAATATCATTCAGCGCAGCAGCATTCCGGGCGGCACCTGTAGCTTCGACCTCCCTCAATTACACCACTGGCTGGGACGGCCCCATGCGTTGCGTGCCGAACAGATCCAAAGTTGGCTAGAAGAATTACAACCGGTGCGGGAGGGTGTCGAACTGCTGCTGTCCCTCGCCCGGGATAGCAGCGATCCTCGGCTGGAAATCGCTGAAAACGGCTTTTTCCAGGGCAACCTGGATGCTCAAGCTCCCGCGCAAATGGTGCGCATCGCCCTAGATCCTAGCGCCCCCTTGTACCCGGAAGTTAGCGGTCACCGCAGTCGCTACAGTATTCGCTTTTTGGAAATGGCGGGGTCCGATCGAGCTAACCAAACCAATAGGGACGTCGAGTTCCTGTTGACTGCCTGCGCTTTCTGACCCGAGATGGCACAACCAAGGGATCTGCAAGTCAAGACTGCCGGAAAACGCCGGATAGCTTGCCCTACCTGCGGAAAAACCGCTGCCTGGTCTACAAATTTTCCGTGGCGACCCTTTTGTAGTGAGCGCTGCCGCATGATCGATTTGGGTGAATGGCTTGGAGAAAACTATCGCATTCCGGCCGACCCAGTTCCAGAACCATCAGAACCCGTTGGCCGAAGCGATTAGCCCGGCCAAAGCCCCCGCATAGCGGCGATACCCTGCCCGCCACAACAAATTGCCCGTCGAACATCCTTAGCGCCCATTCCCCCCAGGGCATAGACCGGCAGGGACACCTGTCTAGCCAATTCGGCAAATCGCTTCCAGCCCATAGGAATGGCGTCCGGATGACTGGCGGTTGGTTTAACCGGCGATAATAAGGCGTAATCCAACCCCATACGCTCCGCGTGCCGTAATTCAACTAGATCGTGACAGGAGGCGCCAATCCGGACGGACCGGCCCTCCTCGGGGCGTACCTTAGTTTGCATCAGGCGCGCGCTATTCAGATGCAACCCATCACCCAAACTGGGATATGCCATTCCAGCGGGCGGATTCAGCATTAAATAGGTACGATGCTGGCGGCACAGCTTAGCAACCATTTGGGCCAATCGCCCATAGGTTTCCCGATCAAGCTGGGGCGCCCGTAATTGCACCAGTTTGATACCGCTTGCCAAGGCTTGGCCCAGTCCAAGGAGAAATGCAGGCAATCCATCCGCGACTGGGCCAGCGATCAGCATGCGATCCGGTAACTGCAATCGATTTACCAACGGACGATCAGCGGCGGGAAATTCATCGATTGGCAGATTGATTGGCAGCCTCCAATCAATTTGCTGCTTCTCCCTGGACCTAACCTTGCCTTGGTAACCGGTCACCTGGCGGAAATGCAGTCTGACTTGCCGATCCTGATACCGGTAGAAAACTCGCAACAGAGGCTCGCTGGAGATCACGCGTATACCGATTTCCTCGTACAATTCCCGGGCTAGCGCCCGTCGTTTGGATTCTCCTGGTTCCCGCTTACCGCCAGGGAACTCCCAAAGCCCCCCTTGATGCTGGTGTTGATGCCGCTTGCTGATGAGCACCCGCCCAGTGGCATCCTGAATGACGCCCGCAACTACGTCGAGAACTGGGGCCTTTTGATGGTGCATATCATTAAAACCGTGCCAGGCAAGAACTTGGATACCAGAAATGACGACTGATCCGATCCAAATCAATCGCGTACTAGGCACCGACTCTGACTTGGCTTTTTTGACGGCCAAGGTGACGGAGCATCGAGAGTTATTGAATCGTATCCGGGGCCGCCTACCCCAGGAAATGGCCCATCATTGTCTTGGGGCCGCAGCGACACCGGGGTCCTTGCTGCTATGGGCGGACAGTTCCGTGTGGGCAAGTCGATTGCGGTTTACCGCACCTGGGTTGCTGCAAAACCTGCCGGGTATTGAACGACTCAGAGTCCGGGTACTGTTACCCCCACGATCGGTGGGACCCCAACCTAAGCGGTCCCGGCCCCGGAGGCTATCTGAGGAATCGGCAATCTTAATCGAGCAACTTGCCGATTCGCTCCAAGACGAACCGCTCGGGGAAGCCCTTAGGCGCCTCGCCCGAGCGGGAAAATCGGACTGATGTCGCGCGGGATCTAAACGACGGCCGCAGGCCGCATGTAGGAAATGGGGGCCTGGGCCGCATCCTCGAAAGTCACCGCCTCCCACGCCTTCACATCGGCCAGCAAAACCTGCAACAGCTTATTGTTAAGGGCGTGCCCGGACTTATGTCCGGTGAAGCTACCGATAAGGCTATGGCCCAACAGGTAGAGATCCCCAATGGCGTCGAGAATCTTATGTTTTACGAATTCGTCTTCGTATCTCAGGCCATCTTCGTTCAAGATGCGGTAGTCATCCACCACAATGGCATTCGCCATGCTGCCGCCAAGCGCCAAGTCGTGCTGGCGCAGCATTTCGATATCCCTCAAGAAGCCAAACGTCCGCGCCCGGCTGATTTCCTTGACGAAGGACGTCGAAGAAAAATCAACGCAGGCGGAACTGGCCCGGCTGGTAAATACGGGATGGTCAAAATCAATGGAGAACGACACCTTGAATCCGTCGAACGGCTCAAACATGGCCCATTTGTCGCCGTCTTCCACCCGCACTGGCTTCTTGATGCGGATGAAACGCTTGGGCGCCTTTTGCTCCTCGACGCCGGCGGACTGGATCAGGAATACAAACGGACCCGCGCTACCGTCCATGATCGGCACTTCCGGGGCGCTCACATCCACAAAAGCGTTGTCGATACCGAGACCGGCAAAGGCCGAAAGCAAATGCTCCACCGTGGACACTCGCACCGGCCCCCGCTCCAGGGTCGTGGAAAGGCGAGTATCACCGACATTATCCGGGTGTGCCTTGATTTCGACTGGCGTTTTCAGGTCCACGCGCCGAAACACGATTCCGGAATCCACAGGCGCAGGTCGTAACGACAGATAGACCTTCTCCCCCGTGTGGAGGCCAACGCCGGTGGCACGAATGATATTTTTTAGCGTGCGCTGCCTGATCATGCCGACTATATCTCCCTGGATTGAGTGGGCTGGCACCCGTTGCACAGCAAATCCGCCTAGCCCACTTACGACCATGACGAATCAGCTCGCTAGCATTTTGGCTTCCCGCCTGAGCACGGCTCGGCCTGACGACCGCGCCCCGATATCCATGTTAGGGTTTTCCCGAATTTAACCAGGATTCGTTAAGGTTTGCAAGCAATTCACCGACGGCGGATGCCGTAACGCGCCTGGGTTCACCCTGTCCGCAACCCAGGCGGTTAGTTACCGTGGATTTTCACCACTCGATTAGTCCGCTTGGCGGCGCAAGAAGGCCGGAATATCCAGATAATCCATGTCTTGCTCGCCACCACGGTCCGCCGCCGCACGTCCTGGCCGACCTTTGCGTAGGCCCGGCGGGATGTCTAGGGTGGTGTAATCCGGCGTGCTCGGATCCGGTCGCTCAGTAGGCACTAGGCGAATGGCCGGTTCCTCCCCATGAGCGCCAGGGCGCTGTTGTACCGTGGACTTAGACTGTCCAAGACCGGTGGCGACCACCGTCACCCGCAATTCTTCCTGCATGGAGGGATCGATCACCGTACCCACCACCAAGGTCGCGTCGTCGTCGGTGAAATCTCGAATCGTGTTACCAACTTCGTCAAATTCGCCGATCGACAGGTTAAGGCCGGCGGTGATATTGACCAGCACACCCTTGGCCCCCGCCAGATTGATGTCGGCCAGCAAGGGGCTTTTGATCGCCTTTTCAGTGGCTTCCCGGGCGCGATTTTGTCCGGTGGCACTGCCCATGCCCATCATGGCCATGCCCATGTTGGCCATCACGGTCTTAACGTCGGCAAAGTCCACGTTCATAAGGCCTTGGCCGGTAATCAATTCGGCAACGCCCTGGGTGGCGTTATAGAGCACATCATTGGCGACGCTGAAAGCATTCAGCAAACTCATTTCCTTGCCGAGTACTGCGAGCAATTTCTCGTTGGGGATGATAATGAGGGAATCCACATTTTTGGCAAGTTCCTCGATCCCTTCGCTGGCCACTCGCATGCGCCTCTGGCCCTCGAAGGGAAAGGGCTTGGTCACGACGGCGACGGTCAGGATGTTCATTTGCTTGGCCACCTGGGCAACGATCGGCGCCGCGCCCGTGCCGGTACCGCCCCCCATGCCGGCGGTAATGAACAGCATATCGGCGCCTTCCAACACCTCCTTGATCCGTTCCCGGTCTTCCTGGGCGGCTTGGCGCCCAACCTCCGGATTGGCACCGGCCCCCAAACCCTTGGTGATATTGGTGCCTAATTGCAAAATGGTACGGCAGCAGGATCTTTTGAGGTCCTGAACATCCGTATTGGCATTGATGAATTCAACCCCCTCAATGGATTTTTCCACCATGTGATTGACCGCGTTGCCGCCGCCACCGCCGACGCCAATGACTTTTATCACCGCCGGTTGCGTCTGTGTGTCTACCAACTCAAACATCTCACTCCCTCCGGATAACCCTGGTTAATTTTGGATCTTGCGACCTTTTTAGGCGGGCCTTAGCCCCCTTTATTTGCCCCATCTCCAAGGGTAATAGCTACCCTCTCCCCCCCGGCGCGAGGCCATCCAAGGCTCGCCCGTACCTACTTCAGAAATTGCCCTGAAACCAAGCCTTGAGGCGTCCCCAAACCGCTGGGGTACCGCCAAGAGAACCCGCATCCATTTTGCGCTCCATGCGGTTGCGTTGACCGAAGACCAACAGGCCCATGCCAGTGGCATAAATGGGGTTACGCAAAACGTCTGCGAGTCCACTGGAGTACTTGGGAACCCCAAGCCGCACCGGCATTTGAAACACGCCCTCAGCCAATTGAATTAGGCCATCCATCTTGGCGCTGCCCCCAGTCAGCACCACACCCCCGGCCACCGTCCCATCCAATCCGGTGCGCCTGAGTTCGCCTTTGACCAGGTCGAGCAATTCCTCGTAGCGGGGCTCCACCACCTCGGCCAGATTTTGCCGATGCAGGCTGCGGGCCGGCCGGTCGCCGATGCTGGCCACTTCGATGGTCTCCGCGCTGCCCGCCACCTGACGGCAGGCGCAGGCGTACTTGATCTTGATTTCCTCGGCGTGCTGGGTCGGCGTACGCAGCGCCACCGCGATGTCGTTGGTGACCTGATCGCCGGCGATGGGAATCACCGCCGTGTGCTGAATGGAGCCGTTGGTAAACACCGCGATGTCGGTGGTGCCGCCGCCGATGTCCACCAAACACACGCCCAATTCCTTTTCGTCGTCCTCTAGCACCGAGTAGCCGCCCGCCACCTGTTGCAGCACCAGATCGTCTACCTCCAGACCGCAACGGCGCACACATTTCTCGATATTTTGGGCAGCAGTAATTGAGCCGGTGACCATGTGGACCCGGGTCTCTAGGCGCACCCCGGACATGCCGATGGGCTCCTTGATGCCGTCCTGGTCGTCGATGATGAATTCCTGGGGCAGGATGTGCAGCAGTTTTTGGTCCGCCGGAATGGCCACCGCCCGGGCTGCGTCGATCACGCGATCCACGTCGCCCTGGCTCACTTCCCGATCTTTGACTCCCACGATGCCATGGGAATTACGGCTCCGGACGTGGCTGCCGGCGATGCTACAAAGCACCGACTGAATTTTGCAGCCCGCCATGCGCTCCGCCTCGTCCACAGCGCGCTCGATGGATTGAACCGTGGACTCGATGTTGACCACCACGCCCTTTTTCAGGCCGTGGGACGCATGGGAGCCGACGCCGATGACTTCGATCGAACCATCGTCACGAATCTCCGCCACTAGGGCCGCCACCTTGGACGTACCTATGTCCAAGGCGACCAATAAATTTTCTTCCTTTTTGCGGGTCATGCCCTTCCCCCTTCCTTCCGCGCTGCCTTCTGACCCGGTTCGGGCGGCCGTTGTAACAGCCGGACAGCAAAGCCATTACTGTAACGCAGGTCCACCGATTGGATGTCTCCCTGCCGCTGCAACCGTTCCCGGTAGCGCAAGAAGCGCTCAAGCCGCAACTCAAAATCACGACTGCCCAACTGCACCATCAAGCCCCCCCCGGACAATGCCAGGGTCCAGGCATGGCGGTCGCTGAGGGTCAGCCCGGCGATGTCTAGCCCCTGACCGCGCAACCGATCCCGCAGCCAGATATAGCGATCACACACTTCTTTAGCGCTTTGATCTGGACCCATCAGGCGCGGCAGTTCCTTGGGAAGCGTATCCGGCTCCGGCGTGAAGATGTCACCATTGGCGGTCACCAGACTTTGATCTCCCCACCGCGCCAGCGGCTGCCGCTCCTCCACCCAAATTTCCAGGGTCCGGGGCCAGACCCGCCGCACACTGACCCGCGCCACCCAGGGCAATTTTTCTAGCACGGTCCGCACTTGAGCCAGGTCCAGCCGAAAGAAATTTTCTCCCATCTCATTGGCCAGAGTCCGCTTAAGCAGTTCCCTGGTCAGATGATGGACTTCGCCATCCAGGCGAACCCCCTCCATGCGCAAATTGTCCGGTTCCAGAATCCGGCTCAGCGCCCAGCCGGTGCCACCCACCAGCACGCCGAGGACGATCAGTGCCAGAACCCAATGCCCCACCCGCACCCACCAGGGAGTACCCGGTTCCTTCGGCGCCTCCCGCCGGAGTGCCATGGGTTCCGGCAGGTCGGCGGGCTCTAGCAGTCCCAGAATCACGCCCTTGCCCCACTCCCGGCACCCGCCTGGACACTATTTTCCAGGATCTTCCAAACCAGTGAATCAAAGTCGATCCCGGCTACGCGGGCGGCCATGGGCACCAGGCTATGATCGGTCATACCCGGAGCGGTATTGACTTCCAACAGCCAAGGGGTGCCCGACCCGTCCACCAACATATCTACCCGGCCCCAGCCGGAGCCGCCGATGGCGGCAAACGACTTCAGGGCCAACTCCTGGAAACTCTGTTCCAGCGCCGGTTTCAACCCGCAGGGACAGAGATAAGAGGTGTTGTCCGCCAGATATTTGGCCTGGTAATCGTAAAAAATGTTGGGCGTCTCGACCCGGATCAGGGGCAGCGCCAGGTCCCCCAGGATGCCGCAGGTATATTCGGTACCCTGGACCCAACGCTCCACCAAGACCAACTCGTCATAGGCCGCCGCCGCCTGCCAGGCAACCTCCAGTTCGTCTCGGTTTTCCGCCCGCGCCAGGCCAATGCTGGACCCTTCCCGGGCGGGCTTTACCATGACCGGGAAACCCAGTTCCGCCGGCACCCGCTCCAAATCGGCGGCGCTGCGTGCCGCGACAAAGGGCGCGGTGGGTAGGCCCAAGCCTTGCCAGGCCAGTTTGCACCGATACTTATCCATGCCCAGCGCGGAGCCCAGCACACCGGAGCCGGTATAGGGCAAGCCGATAGTTTCCAGGGCGCCCTGGATGACGCCATCCTCGCCACCCCGGCCGTGCAGAACGATAAAAACCCGGTCGAAGCCGTCTCGATTCAGGCGTTCCCAGCCATCCTGGCCCGGATCCACCCGATGGGCGTCGACGCCCCGCCGGCACAGGGCTTCCCAAACCGCTTGACCACTGCGCAGGGAGACTTCCCGTTCCGCCGAGTTGCCCCCAAGCAGTACCGCCACCTTGCCAAAATCTGTCGCTTTCATTCCAACTCATCCATTTTCTGTCGCCCGTCAAGTGGGCACGCCGACGCGCCGTACTTCGGTGACTAGCTCCACGCCGAAGCGGGCCGCCACCTCCTCCTGGATCTGCTCGATCAGCGCCTCGATGTCTGCGGCCCGCGCTCCACCCAGGTTGATGATGAAGTTGGCGTGCTTCCCGGATACCTGGGCCGCGCCAATGGTCAACCCTTTGAGACCGGCGGCCTCGATCAAGCGAGCCGCGTGGTCGCCGGGGGGATTGCGAAACACCGAACCACAACTGGGCAGACCCACCGGCTGAGTCGCGGCACGCCGTTCCAGCAGGGACTTGACCCGCGCCTGACCGGAATGCACGTCCCCCCGCCCTAATTCCAATCGGGCCGCCAAAAACCATTCGCCGTCCGGACCCTGGACCTCCCGGTAGCCCACCCGATACTCGTCCGGGGCCCGAGTGCGCAGGTTACCGGCCCGGTCTAGGGTTTCCACCGCCCGCACCAGGGGCCAGGTCTCCCCCCCAAACGCGCCGGCGTTCATGGCCAGGGCGCCCCCCAGGGTGCCGGGAATGCCGGCCAGAAACTCCGCCCCCACCAAGCCCCGGCGTGCCGCTTGCCGGGCGATTTTGGCGCAACTGCACCCGGCTTCTGCGTAAATCCCGGTGGCGCCGGCGTCTTCCAACCGGTCCAGGCAGCCCTGGGTGGCGATCACGGTGCCGGGAAAGCCCCCATCCCGCACCAACAGGTTACTGCCCAAACCCAGCCACAGCAGGGGTTCCCCCCCATCCAGGCTCCGCAATACCTGGATCAGGTCGTCCCGGTCCACTGGCCGATACAGGCGCCGCGCCGGGCCACCGACCCGCCAACTGGTATAGCGGGCCAGGGGTTCGTTCCGTAGCAGTTGGCCCCGGAACAGGTCCAGATCCACTTCCATCGCCGCCATCACCGGCGCCGCCGCCCCGTGCCGGCCCGCGCAAAATTTCCGCCCGGTGCTCGAATCATGGACCCGGCTCCAGTAACAGGCCAGGCAAACGGTGCGCCATGGCGCCGATGTCGCCTGCTCCCAGCAAGAGCACCAGATCCCCATCCTGGGCCAAGCGCCCGAGCAACTCGGGCAACTCCGCCAGCGGATCCAGGAACACGGGCTCCAGATGTCCCCTGGCGCGGATGGCGCGGGTCAGGGCGCGCCCGTCGTACCCGGCAAAGGGTGCTTCCCCGGCGGCATAGACTTCCGCCAAGACCAATACATCGACCTGGGACAGCACCAGCACAAAATCCTCGAACTGGTCCTTGGTGCGGCTATAGCGATGGGGCTGAAACACCAACAGGATGCGCCGGCCGGGCCAGCCCTGGCGGGCCGCCGCCAGGGTCGCGGCGATTTCTTTGGGGTGGTGGGCATAGTCATCCACCAACATGAGGCGCCGCCCGTCCGGCGTCACCCCTTCAACGGCCTGGAAGCGCCGGCCAATGCCCTGAAAACCGCGCAACGCTGCCTGGATCGGCGCCCGCCCCACGCCCAACTCCAGGGCCACGGAAATGGCCGCCAAGGAATTGAGCACGTTATGGCGGCCGGGCAAGTTCAGAGTGACCGGCAGAGGTTCGCCAACCGCCTCCCCCACCACCTGGAAATGGGTCTGGGAGCCGCTCTGATGGATCTCCACCGCCCGGAGATCCGCTTCCTGCTCGATGCCGTAGGTGCGCACCGAGCGGCTAACCATGGGGATCAGGGAGCGTACTTCGTCATCGTCGGCACACAGCACTGCGAGCCCGTAGAACGGCAGATGATGCAGAAATTCCACGAAGGTATGCCGCAACCGGTTGAAATCATTGCCATAGGTGGCCATGTGATCGGCGTCCACATTGGTGACCACCGCCAACATGGGCTGTAAATAGAGGAAGGACGCGTCGCTTTCATCCGCCTCGGCCACCAGATACCGCCCCGCGCCCAGGCGGGCGTTGGCGCCGGCGCTATTGAGGCGCCCGCCGATGACGAAGGTGGGATCCAGGCCCGCTTCCGCCAAAAGGCTGGTGACCAGACTGGTGGTGGTGGTCTTGCCGTGGGTGCCAGCCACGGCGATGCCGTAGTGAAAACGCATCAACTCGGCCAGCATCTCGGCCCGCGGCACCACCGGAATACGCAGGGCGCGGGCTTCCATGAGTTCCCGGTTGTCTTCCTGGACCGCGCTGGAAATCACGATGGCATCGGCGCCCCGCGCCTGTTCCGCCGCGTGGCCCACAAAAGTGGTGGCGCCCAACCCGCGTAGACGCTGGGTCACCTGGGTATCCCGGAGATCGGATCCGGACACCTCATAGCCCAAGTTCAACAAAACTTCGGCGATACCGCTCATGCCAGCACCGCCGATGCCAACAAAATGCAGCCGGCGGATCCGCCCCATCCGTTCCCGGTCCAGCCCCCAGCTTGTCATTTTGCCACCTCCAGACAGGCTCGCGCCAACAGGTCTGCCGCCTTGATCCGCGCCTGGGCCCGGGCCGCCTGGGCCAAGGCCAGCAGGCTGTCCCGATCCCGGTCCAATTCCTCCAACTGGGCGGCCAGTCCCTCGGCGCTCAGGGTCGCTTGGGGCAACAGGCGCGCCGCGCCGGCTTCCACCAGCCAAGCGGCGTTGCGGGTTTGATGGTCGTCCACCGCATGGGGATAGGGCACCAGCAAGGAACCCACGCCAGCCGCCGCTAACTCCGACAGGGTCAGGGCGCCGGCCCGGGCCAACACCAGATCCGCCCAGCCATAGGCTTCCGCCATATCCTCGATGAAGGCCACCGGTTCGCCAGCCACCCCGGCTTCCGCGTAGCCGGCCTGGGTCACCGCCAGGGTCGCCGCGCCAGCTTGATGACGGACCAGAGGCCGCCGCGCCGGCGGCAGCAAGGCTAACGCCTTGGGCAGGGTCCGGTTGAGGGCCAGGGCGCCCTGGGAGCCGCCCAACACCAGCAAGCGCAATCGGCCCCTTTGGCCCAAGTGGCGTTGCTCCGGAGCGGGCAAGGCGGCGATTTCGGCCCGCACCGGGTTGCCCGACACCTGGGCACCGGCGTCAGCAGCGAAACTGCCGGGAAAGGCCTCGAATAGACGGGTCGCCAGCCGCGCCAGCCAGCGATTGGTCAGTCCCGGCACCCGGTTCTGCTCATGCACCACCAGGGGCACTCCCAACAACCGCGCCATGACACCACCGGGGCCAGAAACGAAGCCGCCCATGCCCAGCGCCACCGCCGGCCGCCGCCGCCGCGCCACGGTCCACACCCGCAGCAACGCCCGTCCCACAGTCCAGGGCGCTGCGAGCAGACGGCCGACACCACTGCCCCGCAACCCCCGCACCGGAATCCATTCGATCTCGATACCCTGGGCCGGAACCAAGCGTGCCTCGATCCCGCTGGGAGTGCCGATCCAAAATACTTGGGCGCCCAATTCGGTCAGGCGCTTGGCCACCGCCAAAGCGGGAAACACGTGACCGCCGGTGCCCCCGGCCATAATCATGACGGGTCCCATGGGGCCTTCTCCTTGGTTTCGCTGGGCGGAACCCGCTGATGATTCTCGTAGTCGATCCGCAATAACACCGCCGCCGCCAGGCAGGACATGATGACACTGTTGCCGCCATAGCTCATGAAGGGCAGCGTCAGGCCCTTGGTGGGTAGCAGGCCCACATTGACGCCCACGTTGATGAAGGTCTGGAGGCCCAACCACAACCCCAATCCATAGGCCACGTAACCGGAAAAGCGCCGGCCCGCCCGCTCCGCCACGCCACCGATGCGAAACGCCCGGTAACAGATGAAGGCGAACAGGGTCACCACCAGGAAGGTGCCGATCAACCCCAGTTCCTCGCCGATGACCGCCAAGATGAAGTCCGTGTGGGCCTCCGGCAGGTAATACTGCTTCTGAATCCCATTACCCAGACCCACGCCGAACCATTCACCTCGTCCGAACGCAATCAACGCCTGGCTCAACTGATAGCCAGAGCCCAACCGGTCCTCCCAGGGATTGAGAAAGGCGGTCAAGCGGGCCACCCGGTAGGGTTCAAACAGGACCAGGCCCACGAACAGCAGCGCCACCAAACCCAGCAGCAGACCGAATTGCCAGAGGGGCGCGCCCCCTAGGAACAGCAGACCCAAGACCGTGGCCAAGATCACCGCCGTGGTGCCAAAGTCCGGTTCCGCCAGGATCAGCAAGCAGGCCAGGCTGATGAGGATCAGGGGCTTGATGACCCCCAACACCCGGGTGGAGACCTCGTGCCCCCGGCGCACCAGATAGCCGGCCATGTAAATGACCGCGAACAGCTTCATGTACTCGGAGCCCTGGAGATTGAACACGCCAAGGGGAATCCAGCGGATGGCGCCGTTCACCTGGCGTCCGACCCCCGGTACCAACACCAGGATCAACAGCAGAACGCCCGTGAAATACAACAGATTACCCCGCCGCGCCCACCAGTCCATCGGCGTAGCGAGTACCAGGCCGCCAAGCGCCAAGCCAATAAAAATGGCGATCAGATGCCGGGTCACATAATAAAAAGGACTGGAAAATTTGGCCGGATTGGAGGCAATGGGCAAGGACGCCGAAGTCACCATCACCAGTCCCAAACCCAACAGAGCCAGCGCGGCGAACAGGGTCCACCAATCCAGGTCCAACAGGGCTCCGCCCCGTAAACTCCGGGCCGGGTTCAGGGTGGCGGCCATGCCGATCATGCCGGCAACCTCCCAACCGCTTCCACGAACGCCTGGCCCCGGTGCTCGAAGCCCCGGAACATATCGAAGCTGGCGCAGGCCGGCGATAGCAGCACGTAGTCACCCGCTTCCGCCAGTTGGGCCGCCTTGAGAACGGCAGCGTTGAGGCTCGGCAATTGCACCAGTGGGGCGCGGCCGGCCAAGACTTCCGCCATCAAGGGTGCGTCCCGGCCGATCAGCAGCACCGCCTTGCAGGTGCGCTCCACCACCGGCGCCAGACTGGAAAAGTCGGCGCCCTTGCCGTCACCTCCAGCGATCAACAGGGCGCGGCCGGGCGTGCCGGGCTGATGCAAGCCTTCTAGGGCCGCCAGGGTGGCGCCCACGTTGGTGCCCTTGGAATCGTTGTACCAGCGTACCCCCCGCTTCTCGGCCACCCACTGGGTACGATGGGGCAAGCCCCGGAACTGGCGCAAGGTACCCAGCATGGATTCCATGGGCAGCCCCGCCGCGTCACCCAGGGCCAGGGCTGCCAGGGCGTTGGCCAGGTTGTGGCGGCCAGGGATCAACAAGTGCCCGGCCGGCAATAGGAACTGGTCCCCCTGGGCGAGCCAGGGTTGGCCATCACAGGTCTGGATACCGAAGTCCCGCCCCTCGGGCCGGCCCAAGGTAAATCCCACCTGATGCCGCGCGCCAACCGCCATGGGCGGCACCGAGGGATCATCCCGGTTCACCACTGCCCACTCGGCCCCCTGGTAGATGCGCGCCTTGGCCGCCCCATAGGCGTCCAGGCTGGGGTAACGGTCCATGTGATCCGGGGACAGGTTCAACACCACCGCCGCCCGCGCCTGCAACGAGTGCGTGGTCTCTAATTGAAACGAGGACAGTTCCAGCATATACAAGCGGTTGCGGGAATTGAGCAGATCCAGGGCGGGTTCCCCCAGATTACCCCCCACGCCAGCCCGCAAACCGGCGTCCTGGGCCATTTCTCCCAGCAGGGTCACTACCGTGCTCTTACCGTTGGACCCGGTGACCGCCACCACCGGCGCCTGAGCCACGCGGGCGAACAATTCAATATCGCCCAACACCGGCACGCCCCGGTCCAGGGCCAGGCGCACCAGGGGATCGATCAAGGGGACGCCGGGACTGACCACCAATTGCTCGGCGACGGCGAAGATTTCCGGCCGGAAACCACCCAGGAACAGGGCTGCGTCCGGCAGCTCCTCCCGCAGCCGGGCCAACTCTGGCGGATTGTCCCGGGTGTCCGTGATGGCAACCTGAAAACCCTGGGCGGCCAAATAACGGGCGCAGGACAGCCCGGTCTTGCCTAGACCGACGATGAGGGTCTTGCGCTCCGGCAACTTGACGGAATGACTCACGTGCGCGTGCATGTTGGACATTCTTTCCCAAACTAGGCCCGGATCATCCGGGCACCTTGCCGTTCCTCAGCGTATTTTCAAACTGGCCAACCCGATCAACACCAGGATCACCGTCACAATCCAAAAACGTACGATGACTCTGGGCTCCGGCCAGCCCATCAACTCAAAATGGTGGTGCAGGGGCGCCATCCGAAAAATGCGCCGTCCGGTCAACCGAAAAGACGCCACCTGGAGCATCACCGACACCGTTTCCACCACGAACAGGCCGCCCATGATGACCAGGACCAGTTCCTGGCGGACCAGAATCGCCACGGTGCCCAGGGCCGCGCCCAAGGCCAAGGCGCCCACGTCGCCCATGAACACCTGGGCCGGGTAGGCGTTGAACCAGAGAAAACCAAGCCCGGCACCCACCAGGGCCGCGCAAAATACCATCAACTCCCCAGCGCCCGGCTGATAAGGAATCTTGAGATAACCGGCGAAATCCGCGTGGCCGGACACATAGGCGAACACTGCCAAGGCGCCGGCGACCATCACCGTGGGCATGATCGCCAAGCCATCCAGACCGTCGGTCAGGTTCACGGCGTTGCTGGAACCCACGATGACGAAATAGCTCAGCAGCATCGACCAGGGTCCCAGTTGCCAGGACAGGTCCTTGAGATAGGGGATCAGCAGGGCGGTCTGATGGGGCGCGGTGGCCGTCACATACAGGAAAATCGCCACCGCCGCCCCCGCCAGGGACTGGTACAGATATTTTTGCCGGGCCGGCAGGCCCTTGGGGTCCTTGAGCACCAGCTTGCGGTAGTCGTCCAGCCAGCCGATGGCGCCGAACACCAGGGTCACCGCCAGCACCAGCCAGGTGTATCTGTTGTGGGGATCCGCCCACAGCAAGGTGGATAGGCTGACCGCCACCAGGATCAAGGCGCCCCCCATGGTAGGCGTGCCCGCCTTGCTCAAGTGGCTCTTGGGGCCGTCGTCCCGCACCGTTTGGCCCACCTTCATCTGGCTGAGCCAACGGATCATGGCGGGTCCCACCAGAAAGGCGACCAACAGCGCGGTCAGTACCCCCAGGATGGCGCGCAGGGTCAGATACTGGAATACATGGAAGGCGCTGTTGAACTTGGCCAGATATTCGGTGAGAAACAGCAGCATGGTCAGTCGCCCTCCACTACCAAGGCGCGTACCACCCGGTCCATGGCGGAACTCCGGGAACCCTTGACCAACACCCAGTCATCCGCCGTGAGAGCGGATTCCAGGGACTGGATCAGGTCCCCTTGGGCTTCAAAATGCTCGCCGCCGGGACCGAAGGCAGCCACCGCCGCCCGGCTGAGAGGACCCACCGCCCATAGGCGGTCCAGGCCAGCGTCCCGCGCCCCCTGCCCCAGTTGCCGGTGCAGATCAACCGCCCCCGGCCCCAACTCGGCGAGATCGCCCAGCACCAGCCAGCGCCGCCCGGACAGGCCCCCCAGCACTTGCAACGCCGCGCCCAGGGAATCCGGGTTGGCGTTATAGCTGTCGTCGATCAGTCCAGCCCCGCTCCGGGCCGGACGCCATTGCAGCCGGCCCGCCACTGGACGGACCCTCGCCAAGCCGTCGGCCATGGCTTGGTGGCTCAATCCCAGGGCCTCGCCCACCGCGATGCAGGCCAGGGCGTTCATCAGGTTGTGACGTCCGGGCAGCGCCAGGGTCAGGTCGAACTGGCCCCGGGGTGTGCTGATCCGGTGCCGGCCCTCGAATCCGGTGCCGTCCGGACGGGGCTGGTCCGGGCCGGGCCGGGCGCTGACGTCCGCCCCTGGGCCGAGTCCAAAGGACATCAGGCGCCGCCCGCCGGCCAGTTCCCGCCAATGGGCGGCCCCGGCGTCGTCCTGATTGAGCACAAACCAACCGTCCGGCGCCAGCCCCCCAAGAATCTCGCCCTTGGCCCGCACCACCCCTTCCAGGGAGCCGAAGCCCTCCAGATGGGCACGGCCCGCATTGGTGATGAGGGCCAGGTCCGGCCGGGCGATATCGGTTAGATAGGCGATTTCACCCGGATGATTGGCGCCCATTTCCAGGATCAGAAAGTCTTGGTCCCGGGCACTCAACAGGGTCAGGGGCAAGCCGATGTCGTTGTTCAGGTTGCCCTGGGTGGCGGCCACCCGCCCGACCTGACCCAATAGGGCGGCGAGCATTTCCTTGGTAGTGGTCTTGCCGTTGCTACCGGTCACCGCCACCACCTGGGCGGACAGTTGCCGGCGCCAAGCGGCGGCCAGGCGGCCCAGGGCGTCCCGGGTGTCGGGAACCACCAGTTGGGGTACGGCCAGGGGCAATTCCCGGCTCACCAACAGGGCCAGGGCGCCACCCGCCACCGCTTGGGGCGCGAAAGCGTGACCATCGAAATGGGGGCCGGTCAGGGCGACGAACAATTGACCTGGCTCCATGCGCCGGCTGTCGCTGCCCACCGACTGAATGTCCAGGTCCCCGCCTACCTGGCGGGCAGATAGCCACTGGGCGGCTTGGGACAGGCGGAACAGGCTCATGAACTCGCGCCTGTCCAAGTGGCCAAGGCCTTGACCACCTGGTCCTGATCCCGGAACGGCAGCACTTGGGTGCCGGTGGTCTGGGTGGTCTCGTGGCCCTTGCCGGCCACCAACAGCGTGTCGCCCGGCTCCGCCAACTCAATCGCCCGCTGAATCGCGGTGGCCCGGTCCCGCTCCACCAGCACCTGGTTGGGCCGGGCCACGCCGGCCAGGATGTCGGCGACGATCTGGCTCCCGTCCTCCCGGCGCGGATTGTCGTCGGTCAGGATCACTAGATCGCTCAGGCGCTCAGCGGAGGCGCCCATCATGGGGCGCTTGCCCCGGTCCCGGTCACCGCCGCAGCCGAATAGGCAGATCAGCCGCCCCGGAGCATGGGCGCGCAGGACGCCGAGGGCCTGCTCCAGAGCATCCGGGGTGTGGGCATAGTCCACCACCACCAGGGGTTGACCGGACGTTCCGAAGCACTCCATGCGCCCAGACACGCCCTGCACCTGGCCCAGCCGCGCCAAGGCCGGCGCCAATTCCCAGCCCCGGGTCAGGAGTACCGCCAATACCGCCAACAGGTTGCCAAGATTGAATTGGCCCAGCAGACCGCTGGTGAGTTCCCCCTCGCCCCAGCTACCTGCCACCCGGGCCCGTATGCCCCTGGGCAGGGTTTCGATGACTTCGGCACGCAGCCAGCGGACCTCGGGACGCACCTGGCAGGCAGCGGGAGTCAGGCCGTACAGAATTGGCTCCACCCCCGGCGGCAAACTGGCCAGCAGCGTCAAGCCGAACGGATCGTCCGCGTTACAGATGCCATGCCGCAAGCCGGGCAACTGAAACAAGCGCGCCTTGGCCCGGCCGTAGGACGCCATGTCGCCGTGGTAATCCAGATGATCCCGGGTCAGATTGGTGAAGATGGCGCTATCTAGCTTGACTCCTGCCGCCCGTCCCTGATCCAGCGCGTGGGAGGAGATTTCCATAGCGACGGCACGGGCGCCCCGGGCCTTGAGATCCGCCAACATGGCCTGCAAGCCCACCGCGTCCGGCGTGGTATAGCCGGTTTCGGTCAACCGGCCGGGAAAACCGTATCCCAGGGTGCCGACGATGCCGCAGGGACATTCGGGGTCCAAGGCCTGGGCGGCGAACTGGCTGACGCTGGTCTTGCCGTTGGTTCCCGTCACGCCGATCAGGTCCAGACCCTGGCTCGGGTTACCAAAGAAGCGCCCCGCCAACCCACTCAAACGGCTGCCCAAGTGGGGCACCGCCAGCACCGGGAGGCCAAGGCGCTCCCGGCATTCCCTAAGGCGGGGCTCATCCCAGGTGCTGTCGGGCTCCGCGAGCACCGCCACCGCGCCCTGCTCTTTGGCCCGGCCGGCGAACTCCATGCCGTGGGCGCGGCTACCCGCCAAGGCACAAAACAGACTACCGGGAATGGCCCGGCGGCTGTCCAGACACAGGTCCAAGATCGGCCGGTCCTGATCTGGCGCCACCTGGGTCACACCATCCAGCAACTCGGACAGGGACAGGAGGCCCTGGGGAAAACTCAGGTTCATCGATGCGTCACCGCCCTAGCCGCCAACCGGGGCTCCGGCGTCGGCGCTTCCGCATCCGGCGGGATATTCAGCAGGCGCAGGGCCTCGCTCATGACCCGGGAAAATACCGGCGCTGCCACCAAACCACCGTAATAGGCGGAGCCCTGGGGCTCGTCGATCATGACCACCATCACCAGACGGGGCCGGCTGGCCGGCACCATGCCCGCGAACACCGACTGATAATGGCCGGGTGCATAGACGCCATGGATGGATTTCTTGGCGGTGCCCGTCTTGCCCGCCACCCGGTAGCCGGGCACCGACGCCTTGATCGCCGTACCCTGGGTGGACACCACGGTTTCCATCATGGTGCGCAACGCCTGGGCGGTGGCGGGCTTGATGACCCGCTCACCGGCCGGCACCTCATTTTGCTTGAACATAGATACCGGCCGGCGCACGCCGTCCGACGCCAGCACCGTATAGGCCCGGGCCAACTGGAGCGCGTTCATGGACAAACCGTAGCCGAAGGAATGGACCGCCTGGTCAAACCGGGACCAGCGCTTATGGTCCGGCAGCACGCCCAGCACCTCACCCTTCAATTTGGATTCGGTAGGCATTCCCACGCCAAAGGCGCGGAAATTTCTCCACAAATAGCCGGGATCCATGTCCAGGGCCAGCTTGGTCACGCCCACGTTGCTGGACTTGGTAATCACCCCGGTCACATCCAACTGGCCGTAGTTATGCACGTCCTTAACGGTGTGCTCGCCGATTTGGAGTTGTCCGGGGGAGGTGTTGACTGGGGTACGGGGATTCACCTTACCCAGTTCCAAGGCCGCCGCCACCACCAGGGGCTTCATGGTGGAACCCGGCTCCATCAGGTCGGTTACCGCCCGGTTGCGCTGCAATTCCGGTCTAAAGTCCGGCCGGTCGTTGGGGTTATAGGAGGGCTGATTGGCCATGGCCAGCACCTCACCGGTCTGGGCGTCCAGAATGACCGCCGTTCCCGCTTTGGCGCGATGATCCTTGACCGCCCGCATCAATTCCACGTAGGTGAGGTACTGCAAGCGCCGGTCCAGGCTCAGCATCAGGGACTGGCCGTCCACCGGATCCCGCAACCCTTCCACTTCCTCGACCACCTGACCGCGACCATCCTGGAGAACCCGTCGCAGCCCGGGTTTGCCCGATAATTTAGCTTCATGGGAGACTTCCATGCCTTCCAGGCCCTTGTCGTCGATGTCGGTCAGACCCACGACATGAACCGCCACTTCCCCATCCGGGTAGTAACGACGATACTCACGATCCACCCGGATACCCCGGGCGCCACTGGTATCTTCAATCACCTTTTTGCGCCCGGCCTTCTTAACTTCGGCCCGGAACTGGGTTTTGTAGTCCTTGAGCAGCGCCTGAATTTTTTGCCCTACTTCCGGCCGTGCACCCCGCTTGAGATACACGAATCCCCGCTCTTTATGCTCGCCCAACAGCTTGCGTAGGGCGTCCGGCTTCATGCCGAGGATCTCCGCCAGGGGCACGATGATCGGGGCGTCCGGGGGCAACAGGCGCGGGTCCGCCGCCACGCTGTCCACCGGCGTGCTGATGGCCAGGGGCGCGCCGTTACGGTCACGAATTTCGCCCCGGTGGGCGGGGATTTCCAGTTCCCGCACCGAGAGTTCATTACCCCAGGCTTGAATCCGGTCGATATCCGTGAGTTGGCGATCCAGGGCGCGCCACACCACCGCCAGCAGTGCCACTACCAACACCACCAGCATGACACGCCGCCGCGCCGGGAATCCCGGTAGCGCCCGGCGCGACCAGTTCAACGACCACAAACCCTGTTCCTGAGTCATCTAGGGCTCCCGCACTACCACAGCCTCGCCGACGCGAGGGATATACATGGAGAGTTCCGCCCGCGCCTTGGCTTCGATGCGTGGATAAGTCGCCAGGGCGCTTTCTTCCAACTGCAACCGGTTCCAGGCGATTTCCAGTTCATCCCGCTCACTGCGCACCTGTTGCAACTGCACAAAATATTTCCTATTCAAATACTTGGAATAGGACACCGCCATACCTGACACCACCGAGGCGATCCCCAGCAGCAGCACCAGGATGGGCGCGTAACGGCTCATGCCAAGCGCTCCGCCACTCGAAGAATGGCGCTGCGGGAACGGGGATTGGCCCGCACCTCCAGGTCACCGGGACGTTGGGGGCTCCCCAGCGCCCGCAGCCGGACCGGATAATCGGCGGCCGGCACCGGCAAGCCCTTGGGCAACTGGGGTCCCTGGCTCCCGGCACGGATGAAGCGCTTGACCAGGCGGTCCTCCAGGGAGTGGAAACTGATGACCACCAGCCGCCCCCCGATCCGCAACACCTCCAGACACTGAGCCAACGCCGCCGCCAATTCCTGCAATTCCTGGTTGATGTGAATCCGTATGGCCTGAAAACTCCGGGTGGCCGGATGCTTACCCGGTTCCCGGGTCGGGCAGGCACCGGCAATCAGGGACGCCAAGCGCGATGTGCGCAGCAAGGGTTCCTGAATCCGGGTCCGCACGATGGCGCCGGCAATCCGGCGCGCGAAGCGCTCCTCGCCGAATTCCCACAAAACCCGCGCGATTTCTGCCTCAGACGCGACCGCCAGCCACTGGGCCGCCGAGGGAACAGCGGTATCGGGATTCATGCGCATGTCCAAGGGTCCATCCAGCAAAAAGCTAAATCCCCGTTCCGGGTTATCCAGTTGGGGCGACGACAAACCCAGATCCATCAGAACAGCGTCCAAGCGGCCGGTCAGCCCCTCCCGTACGGCCCAGTCGCCGAGCCGGGAGAAGGGCGTTTGCTCAATCCCAAACCGGCTATCCTCCGCCGCCAGTTGGCGGCCCACCGCCACCGCGTCCGGGTCCCGGTCCATGGCCCACAGACGGCCCGCCGGTCCCAGGGCCGCCAGGATGGCCCGGCTGTGACCGCCGCGGCCAAAGGTGGCGTCCAGGTAGAGGCCATCTGTCTGGATGCCGAGCGCTTGGATCGCTTCGGACAGCAGAACCGGCTGGTGGGCGTCGCCACCGATGGCCATTTCCTCGCTTCTGACGCGCCCCCGAGCCCGCATGGTGCCCTCGTTGTTCCTGATGGCCGGGAAGCGATTCAGATCGAGAGGTTTTCCAAGTCCTTGGAGAGGGTCGCCACCCCCTGCTCGACCTGGCTTAGCCAGAGATCCCGATTCCGGGTCCAGACATCCGCATCCCATAATTCAAATTTATTGACCTGGCCCACCAGTGCGACCCGCTTGTCCAATCCGGCGAATTCCCGCAGTTCCGGCGGCACCAGAATCCGTCCTTGGCCATCCATCTCAACGTCGTAGGCATAGCCGATATAGAGGCGCTGGAGGGTCCGGTTGGTGGACTGCATGTTGGCCAAGTCGTTGAGCTTGCGCTCAATCTGTACCCATTCGTTTTCAGGATATAAAAGCAGACAACGGTCCTTGTCCAAGGTAATGACCAACTGGGACGCGCAGGTGGCTGCCAGGCGCTCTCGATAACGGGCCGGGATCGCGATGCGACCCTTCACGTCGAGATTAAGCGTGGTGACACCCCTAAACACGCTGCCTATCTCCATCTTCCTTGGCGCCCCTGAACCTCCGGGTTCGCCGCCCCCCACCTGGTCACTCGGTCAAGGGTATTGCCACCCTTTTTCCCCACCTTTCCCCACTGAACGCCATCATAAGCACGCCCCACCGGCCCGTCAAGTTCAAAAAGGGCTTTTTACCCCTGACCAGTCAGTGACTTAGAGTAACGGGGCAAATGTCGCGGGCAGAATCAGGATTCGCCTTGAACGGAATCTAAAGAAACGGGTTCTTGGGCGAGCCCCGTATTAGGGACTTTTACTCAACCAGCGGGGGAGTCGCTGAGGGGCCGGCCCCTGGATGCGGTGGACGCCCCGAGGCGCTGCCACCGGAAACGAAACACCGGGTCGGCCGGCCGCCGGTCAAGCGAAGAGGATTGAGAAGCTGGCGAAAATAGCAGGTGGAGAGGGAGTCAGCCTATAAGCCGGGTTCTGTCGTGGACGGTCATTCATCTAGGGCGCATGTCACCATGCGCCTCTTGCGACCTACCCGGGAGCAGTGCGGGCCACACCGATGCTCCCCTATTTGGTCTTGCTCCGGGTGGGGTTTACCCTGCCGCTCCTGTTGCCAGGAGCGCGGTGCGCTCTTACCGCACCATTTCACCCTTACCCTTGCCAACCGGGACCGGCCCAAGGCCCATCCCAGCACGGCAAGGGCGGTATATTTTCTGTGGCACTTTCCGTAGGCTCGCGCCCCCCAGGCGTTACCTGGCACCCTGCCCTATGGAGCCCGGACTTTCCTCCCTCCCGCCACTGCGCCCCACCGGACCCGGCCAAAGACCGAACCCGGCAGGTCGAGGCGGCGGAACAGCGACCATCCAGCCGGCTCCCTCTCCGCTATCCATGTTAACAGCATATGGACCCAATCTGGCCCGGCCGGTGCCGGCCGGCTAACCGGACGCTTGGCCCTGGATGGCCATGGCCAGGCGATACAGGCGGTTACGGGGCAATTCGCTGATCCGGGCGGCCAGGGCCACCGCCTGCTTGACCGGCAGTTCTTCCAACAACAGCCGCAGCAGGCGTTCGCTGGCGGGGTCCAGATCGGCCTTGCCGGTGCCGGCGCCCTCGATCAGCAGCACATGTTCGCCCTTGCGTTGGTCCGGATCCCGGCGCAAACGTTCCAGCACTTCAGCGGCGCTCCCCTCCAGGAAGGTTTCATGGATCTTGGTCAATTCCCGGGCCAGCACCAGGCGTCGCGCGGTGCCGAACACCTGGTCCAAATCCGCCAGCGTATCCATGACCCGGTGGCTGGATTCATAGAGCACCAGGGTGCCCGGCTCGCTGGCCAAGGCGGCGAGCCAGCTCTGGCGCTTGGCGCCGGTACGGGGCGGAAAGCCGGCAAACAGGAACCGGTCCGTCGGCAGCCCCCCCGCCGCCAGCGCGCACAACAGGGCGCTGGGGCCGGGAATGGCCACCACTGACCACCCCTGATCCCGGACCGCCCGCACCAACCGATAGCCGGGGTCGCTGACCAGGGGCGTCCCCGCGTCGGACACCAGGGCGATGCGCCGGCCCTGGCCGATTTCTCGCACCAGGCGGGGGACCATTTCCTCCTCGTTGTGTTCCTGATAAGACACCATGGGCGGATTAAGCCCGTAGTGCCGCAGCAAAACCCGGGTTTGCCGGGTATCCTCGGCGGCCACCAAATCCACTTGGCGGAGTGTCTCTAGGGCGCGCTGGCCCATGTCCGCCAGGTTGCCGATGGGAGTCGCCACCACAAATAGGATGCCGGGATCGTTTGACACCTCATTGCCCCAAAAACATACTTCAGCTTTTTTGAGCCACGGAGCCCGTGGCCCCACCCTGGGACCCGGAATAGGTTAAGTTTCCCAGCCTAACGGATCCAGGTAACAAGGCGTTATCCAACATGCAGATGATTTCCAGCCGCCTATTGCTCGCTTTGACCGCGCTTGCCCTGCTGCTCGGCGCCTGCGCCACCCCCCCGTCCGGGGAACCGGCGCCGCCGCCCCGGGCCGACGAATTGGCGCGTTTGACCAACCTGGAATCCAAGCGCCATTGGACCCCTGCCGCCCAACTGGCCGCTGAACTCGCTGGCCGTGCGACTCCGCCCCTTCTTTATGATTTGCGCTTACGCGGAGCGGATAGCCTGGTCAAGGCCCATCGGGAACCAGAAGCGCTCAGCATCCTGGACGGCCTGGCCCGTTCCCCCTTGAAAGCCGACCAGGCTCTCTGGCTACGCCTGATTCGGGCCGAGATCGCCCTGGCCCGGGAGCGCCCCAACCAGGCCATGGAATTCCTGGCCAAGGCGCCGACCCATATGGCGCCGCCGGATCTCCAGCATCGCTACCTGGCAGACCGGGCCGAGGCGTTTCATCAAACCGGCCACCTGTTGGATAGTGCCAAGGCCCGGGCCGAGTTGGACCTGCTGCTCGAAGAGCGCCAGGAACGGGCCGCCAACCAGCGGAAATTGCTGGGCAGCCTGCGCCAGATGACCGACACCTCCATTGAATTACTGCGCCCCGCCGCTGGTAATTTGCTCGGTGGCTGGATGGACCTGGCGCGGATCTTCAAGGCCACCGAACCCGGCAAGACCCGGAACACCCGCCTGGGCGAGTGGCTGGAACAACACCCGAGCCATCCGGTGCTGGCTCAGGTGTTGGATGACCCGGATGCCCCGCCTCCCAGCCTGGCGGAAGTCCCCTTGGAGGCGGAGCGGCCGGTCGAACCGGCCCCGCCGGCGCTGACTGATGCCAGCGGCACCGCGCCGGACGTAGCGGCGCCGGGAACCCAGGCACCAGAAGTCAAAGCCGGTTCCGACAACATCGCCGTGCTCCTGCCGGAAGGCGGCAAGTTCGCAGAATTCGGCGCCGCCATTCGCGCCGGTCTGGAAGCGGCCAACCAGGCCGAACTCCCGGAATTGCGGGTGCAACTGCGCTATTACGACGCATCCGACCCGGCCCTCGCCAGGGAACTGGTGCAGAAGGCCGCCGACGAGGGCGCCAAGCTGGTCATCGGCCCCCTGGCCAAGGAGGCGGTGGAGCAGTTGGCCCGCGCCGAGCAGTTGCCGCTGCCGGTGGTGGCCCTCAACCGCGTGGCGACCACTGCCCATCTGCCGCCCCAATTGCTCCAATTCTCCCTGGATCCGGAAGACGAAGCCCGGCAGGCGGCGGAGCAAGCCTGGGCCGATGGCGCACGCATCGCCATCAGCCTGCTGCCCCAGGGCGCCTGGGGTGACCGGCTACGGGACAGTTTCCGCTCCCGCTGGGAGGGCCTGGGCGGGCGGCTAGCCGGCCATCACCAATACAACCCGGAGACGACCAATCAGGAAGGAGCCATCGACCAGTTGCTGGAACTGGTCAAGGATTCGGACCTGCCCACCGCCCTATTCCTGGTGGCGCCCGGTCCCGACAAGGCGGCCAAGCTGTGGCCCCAAGTACGGGACAAGCGTCCGCCCCAGGTACGGGTTTACGCCACCTCCCACGCCTATGGGGGCCGCCCCAACCCGTCCACCGACCGGGATTTGGTTGGACTGACCTTCCCAGACCTGCCCTGGGTGTTGTTGCCCAACAGTGAGGACCCCTTGGGTATGCGGCGCTTGGCGGGGGCGGTGGGCAACCGGCAGGGCCTGAACCTGCGGCTATTCGCCATGGGGCTGGACGCCTACCGAATCGCCCATGAACTGGACAACTGGGCGGAGAATCCCCAGGCGATCGTGGGTGGCACCACTGGCCAGTTATCCCTGGGTCCCCGTCAAACCATCCAGCGGCGCCTGACTTGGGCGCGCATGGGCGAGCAGGGCCCCGAGCCCCTCGCCAAACGCCCGGATCCGGCGCACTAGGCCCGTGGCCAGGACCACCAGCGCGCCCGCCATTGGCGCCGCCAAGGAAGCCCTGGCCTGCGAGTATCTGGCCAAACAGGGTTTGCGGTTAGTGGCGCGCAACTATCGCTGTCGCCTGGGAGAAATCGACCTCGTCATGGGCGATGGCCCCTGCCTGGTGTTTGTGGAAGTACGCTACCGGCGCGGCGACGGCTTCGGCTCCGCCCTGGAAAGCATCACCGCCAGCAAACGCCGGCGCATCCAGAGCGCCGCCGAGCATTATTTGCTGAATAATCCCCCGGTTCGGGACTGCCGCTTCGACGTGCTGGCCATCAGCGGCCCGGACCGCATCGAATGGCTGCGGGACGCGTTCCGCGCTGATTGAGGCGCTGCCAGGCCGGTCCTTGGGCTTGCCCGGCGAAGTGGGATAATGAGGCCGAATTTGTCAGCCACCGGGGACCCCCATGGATCTCAGCCGACGCGCCGCCGAGTTATTCGACGCCAGCATCCAAGTCAAACAACGGGCCGCCGAGCGCTTGCCGACCCTCATCGCCCGCGCCGCCCAGATGATCGTCGGCCAGTTGCTGCAGGACGGCAAAATTCTGGCCTGCGGCAACGGCGGCTCCGCCGCAGACGCCCAGCATTTCGCCGCCGAGATGATCAATCGCTTCGAACGGGAACGTCCCGGCCTGCCGGCCATCGCCTTGACCACGGATAGTTCCACCCTGACCTCCATCGCCAATGACTTTCATTTTGACGAGGTGTTCTCCCGGCAGATCCGGGCCCTCGGCCAACCGGGCGACCTGTTGCTGGCCATTACCACCAGCGGCCATTCGCCCAACCTGGCGGCGGCGGTAGATGCCGCCCACGACAAAGAAATGCTGGTCGTCGCCCTCACCGGCCGGGACGGAGGCGAGGTGGCGGACCGGCTGCATCCCGGCGACCTGGAGATTCGGGTGCCGGCAGAATCCACCGCCCGCATCCAGGAAGTGCATATCCTGGTCATCCATTGCCTCTGTGATCTGGTGGATGAGCAACTGCTCGGCGGCCAGACCTAAACCTCATGCTCCCAGGGAGACACCCCATGCTGCCATCAGTTAGCAAACAAATCTTGTCTATTCTGGCCATCGCCTGGCTGAGTTCCCAAGTGGCGGGATGCGCCGCGCCCATCATCATCGGTGCCGCCGCCGTGGGTGCCACCATGGCCCACGACCGCCGTGCGGCCGGCGTGCAGGTCGATGACGACACCATCGAAATCAAGGCCAGCGCCCGTATCTCGGATAACCCGGACATCGCCACCCATGCCAGCGTCGGCGTCACCAGTTACAACAGAATCGTGCTCTTGACCGGCCAGGTGGATGACCCCTATGTCAAAGAGCGGATCGTGCGCATGACCCAGGACGTTCCCCAAGTACGGCGGGTAGTAGACGAAATCCTGGTGGGCGACCGGGCCAGCCTGCAACGCAGCAGCGAGGATGCCTACATCACCTCGCGGGTCAAGATCGCCCTGGTTGAAATCCGCCGCCACGACTTTGATCCGACCCGCATCAAGGTGGTCACTGAAAAGGGCGTGGTGTTCTTGATGGGCATCGTCACCCCGGAAGAAGCAGAAGCGACGGTCCAAAAAGCTCGCTACGTGAGCGGCGTCCGCCGGGTCGTCAAGGTCTTTGAGTACCTCTAGCCAGGACCTGGGGGCGTCGGCCCTGGCCCGGCTCCGGGAAATTTTCGGAGCCGGTGCCCTGCTGCTGGAACCCGCCGGTCGCTGGTCCTACGGCTACGACAACAGCCGCCGCCAGGCCATGCCCCAGGCGGTGGTGTTCGCCACCCAGGAAGCGGAGGTCCAGGCCCTGGTAGCCCTCTGCCACCAGGAGGGTATTCCTCTAATACCCCGGGGCCGGGGCACCGGCACCACCGGCGCCACGGTTCCGGACCGGGGCGGCATCGTCCTGTCCCTGGAGCGGATGAACCGCATCCTGGAAATAGCGCCGGACGACCGCCTGGCGGTGGTGGAACCCGGCGTCACCAACGAGGCCCTGCAAGGGGCGCTGGCGGAGCGGGGCTTCTTCTGGCCGCCGGACCCCACCAGCGCGGCGGTCTGCACCCTGGGCGGCAATCTGGCCTACAACTCCGCCGGGCCCCGGGCGGTGAAATACGGCACCCCCCGGGACAATACCCTCGGCCTGCGGGCAGTCACCGGCACCGGCGCACTGCTCAAGACCGGCGTGCGCACCACCAAGGGCGTGGTGGGCTATGACCTCACCCGGCTATTGATCGGCTCCGAGGGAACCCTAGGCATCATCACCCAGGCAACCCTGCGCCTCACGCCACTGCCGGAAGCCAAACGCGCCCTGCGAGCGGTGTATGACCACATCGACGGGGCGGCGGCGGCGGTGGCCGCCATCATGGCTCAACCTGTCACCCCCTGCGCGCTGGAAATCATGGATGCCGCCGCCCTGGCCCTGGCCCGGGACCACGGCGGACTGCGGCTGCCGGACGGGGCCGGCGCCCTGCTGATGATCGAGGTGGATGGGCCGGCCGCCTGCATCGAGCGGGCCGCGGACGCAGTGGCAGACGCCGCCCGGGTGCCCGGCCTGCTGGAACTGGGGGTAGCGAGCAGCGCCGCAGAGACCGCCGCCCTTTGGAAGGCGCGCAAGGCCCTATCGCCGGCGCTGCGCAAGGCGGCGCCCAAGAAAATCAACGAGGACGTGGTGGTGCCCGTGTCCCGGATTCCGGAACTGGTCGCGGGGCTCCAAGCCATTTCGGGCCGCTATGGCATCCCCATCGTCAACTTCGGCCACGCCGGGAATGGCAACCTGCACACCAATTTGCTGCTGAACCCGGCCATCCCCGGCCAAATGGAGCGGGCCCAGGACTGCCTAGGGGAAGTCTTTCACCTGGTATTGCGGTTGGATGGCACCCTGTCCGGCGAACATGGCGTGGGCCTGGAAAAGCGGGACCATATCGCCGACGAGTTGGGTCCGGTCAGCCTGGAGTTGATGCGGGCCATCAAGCGTCAATTCGATCCTAGGGGAATCCTGAATCCGGGCAAGGGCTTGCCGGACGCCTAGCCTACGGGGGGCCGCACCAGACCCCAAACGCCAACGCCCGCGGCCGAGGGGCCAGCGGGCGTTGGCGTTTTCACCGCCCGGACGCCAGGCCCGGGCATCAGCTTAAGTTAACGATCCTGATACCAGGAGGGGCGCTCCAGGTAGGCATCATAAGCGTCGGTGCCATAGGTCCAGGGATAGAGCTTGGTGCCCCACCAAGTGAAGTTGTACTCCACGTTGAGGGCGTTGGTGTCGGTGGT
>CAZIHO010000002.1:0-9994 GCA_964538875.1 uncultured Chromatiaceae bacterium | reverse complement strand
TACATGGTGACGCCGGACGCTAGGGGATTGGCGTGTTGCTTGTCATTGTTGGGCTCGATTTCCACATCATGGAAATTCACGTCCGGTGCGGTGCCTTCCATGTTGGAGTAGTCCAACACCACCGCCAGGTTGTAGGGCCAGTAAAGAATGCTCGCCGCGCCGCAGCCAGTTTCGCAGGAATCCTCGATGGAGGGCACCACCGTAATGTAGTAAGTGCCCACGTGTCCTAAAAACACCGGGTAATTGATGTCTTTGGACTCGTTGGTATTGATGGTGGAGAGGTCATCCAAGGCAAAGCGGGTGTCGAACTGGGCGTAGGTGTTGCCGGCCGCGTCCCGCACCGCCACCAACCAGCCCTGGGACACACGGGTCATGTCCTCGATCACCCGGCTGGGCACCGTAAAGCTGATGGTAAGCCGCTGGTTGGGTTCTTGGGTGGTGACATAGAACCAATCCCAGTCGAGGAGGTCCCGGCTCTGACCCCAATATTTGACCCCCTGCACCATGGCATCGGCCGCCACGATATGGTCGTTGGGCTCGGTTTCGCCGTATTTGGCGCTGGACAGCACCGCAGACAGGGTGACACCGCAGGGATTGATGCCCATGTCGGCGGCACACCCGCAATTCTTGGGGTTGGCGATGCACTCGATAGCGGCCTCCTGGCGCCCCGCCACCTTGGCGCTGGCAATGGCGGCGTCTAACTGGGCCTGGGAATAGACCGTATCTCCGAACCCTGGATTACTGGGGGTGGTACTCAGGCCCCAGGTGAGAGTGGGTCCCAACACCAGCAACATTCCGGCGATCAGGCCGGCTACTCGGGTGCTCATGTTCAATTGCCTCATCATGATCAAGAGTAAAAGGCTCCGTGCAAAAGGGGCCGCTGGGGGTCGGGCGGCCATTTTCCGCATAAGCATGGCAAGGCGCGCCCTAAACATCAAGCGATTTGTTACAAAAAATCGCTATTAATTTGACTTCCATGACATTTTTTCCAGAACACCGCTTCCCGGAGCGGCCGGTTTAGACACCCGGCCGCAGCAAGTTGCCCAGTCCCTGGTGCCGCAGCGCCCCGGTGAGCAGCGCCCGTACCTGGGCCGGAGATTCACATTCTAGGGCAGCGGCCACCAATTTCCGCGCCTGGGTCCGGGTAAAACCCCGCACCACACTCTTGACCGGCAGCAAGCGGGTGGCACTCATGCTCAGGCTGTCCACGCCCAACCCCAACAGCACCAGCACCCCCAGAGGGTTGCCCGCCAGTTCGCCGCACACGCTGACCTCCCGGTCATGGCGCTTCGCCCCATCCACCACCTGGCGCAGGGCGCGCAGCACCGCCGGATGCAAATCGTCGTAGAGTTCCGATACCTTGGGATTATTGCGGTCCACCGCCAACAGGTACTGGGTGAGGTCGTTGGTTCCCACCGATAAAAAATCCACCCGGCGGGCCAGGGACTCGGCCTGATACACCGCCGCCGGCACCTCGACCATGGCGCCCACCGGCGGCAGCTTGATATCCAAGCCCTCCTCCCGCAACTCGTCCGCCACCCGGTGAATCAGGGCCAGCGCCTCGTCCACCTCGGTCACGGTGCTAATCATGGGCAACAGAATCCGCAGGGTGCCTAAGCCCACGTTGGCGGCCAGCATGGCCCGGATTTGGGTAATGAAGATTTCTGGGTGGTCCAGGGAAATGCGAATGCCCCGCCACCCCAGAAAGGGATTGGATTCGCTGAAGGGAAAGTAGGGCAAGGGCTTGTCGCCCCCGATGTCCAGGGTGCGCACCGTCACCGGCCGGGGCGCGAAATTTTCCAGAATTTGGCGGTAGTTGGCCTGCTGCTCGGCCTCCGGCGGAAAACTGTCCCGCACCATGAAGGGCAGTTCGGTGCGGTATAGACCCACCCCGGAGGATTCCTCCATGCCGATGAAATGATGCTCGGACACCAAGCCGGTATTCAGGAATAGGGGCAGGTCCACGCCGTCAAGGGTCTGGGGCGGCAGGCCGCGCAATGGCTCCAGTTCCCGGCTCAGAGCCTGATCCGCCTCCGCCACCCGCTGGTACTCCTCGCGCAAGGCGGCGCTAGGCGCCAAATGCACGCGCCCCCGGTAGCCGTCCACGATCACTTCCAGCCCATGCATTTGGCCGGCGGGCAGATCGGCGATTCCCATCACCGCCGGCACCCCCATGCCCCGCGCCAGAATAGCCACATGGGATGAACCGGCGCCGGTAGCGGCGACCAAACCCGCCAAGCGGCCGGCCGGCACTTCCGCCAACTGGATGGCGCTGACTTCCTCGCCCACCAGGATGGTGCGCTCCGGATAGTCAAGGATCAGCACCTGGCTATTTTGGAGGCGGGTGAGCACACGGCGTCCCAAGTCCCGGATATCCGAGGCCCGTTCCCGAAAATATTCGTCTTCCATGGCGTCAAAAATCGCCACATGCTCGTCGATGGTCTGGCGCAGCGCGCCATGGGCCCAATTACCGGCCCGAATATGTTTTATGGTGCCTTCGATCAGGGTATCGCTTTGCAGCATGAGGCACAGAGCATCGAACAGGGCGCGCTCCTCTGGCGGTAAACTCTGCTCCAGCTGGGCCGACAAATGGGCAAGGTCGTCCGCCACCTGATCCACGGCGATACGGAAGGCCAACTCTTCGGCAGCCAGATCCTTGGCCGGCCGGTCGGGCACGGCGTCCAGGTCCGCCGGCGGATACACCACCACCACTTGGCCGATGGCGACACCGGAAGCCGCCGCCTGGCCTTCAAAAAAGTGGCTTTCCAGCGCTTCGCGGCCCTGCAATTTCGCCAGTTCACCGCTGGCCCGCGCATGGGTGATGGCCCCCGCCAACTGGGCCGCCAGGGTAAACAGGAAGGTCACTTCAAAATCCGAGAAGCGCCGTGCCTCTTCCCTGCGCACCACCAAGACGCCGAGTACCTGGCCATTCTGGATGATAGGCACGCCGAGAAAGCCCCGAAAACGCCGTTCCCCGGTCTCCGCGACAAAAAAGTAGCGCGGGTGTTGGCTGCCATCGTCCAAATTGAGGGGCTCAGCCCGTTCCCGCACCAAGCCGATCAAACCCTTGCCGAAGGCAAGCTTGACCTTGCCTACCGAGCTTTTATCCAGCCCTTCCGTGGCCATCAGCAGGAATTCGCCCCGCTCCTGATCGGCTAAATAGACGGAGCAGGCCGCCGACCGCACCGCCTGTTGAACACTACGCACGATGATCGCAAGCGCCGCTTCCAGATTGGGCGCACGATTGACCTGATGGACGATATGGTGCAGGGTTTCAAGCATGGGATCACCTCACATGGGGACAGCCGTGACCCTCAAGTATCCTAGAAGGCAAGCGGGGCAACGGGTGGGCCGGTTCCTAACGGGCTTGCCCAGGAACCAGAAAACGGCTTAGCGGCGGTGCTGTCGCAGGAAATGGGAAAAGACCCGCATCGGGGGACCTTCCGGATACAGCAGAGGCGCCAATTCCTCTAGCGCCTCGCTATACACCCGGCGTTTGAAATACACCACCTCGCGCAGGGGCTGCCAGTACCGGACCCAGCGCCAACCATCGAACTCCGGTTTCGGAGATCTATTTAGGCAAATTTCCCCTTCCGGACAGGTTGCGCGCAGCAAGAACCAAATTTGCTTCTGCCCGACACAGATGGGCTCACAGTTACGACGAATGAAGCGCCTCGGTAACCGGTACCGCAACCATTGGCGGGTGGAGCCGATGACTTCCACTTGCTCCGGTTGGAGTCCGATTTCCTCCTCCAGTTCCCGGAACATGGCCTGCTCCGGCGTTTCATCCATCTGGATGCCGCCTTGGGGAAACTGCCAGGCATTTTGCCCGATGCGCCGGCCCCAAAACAGACGGCGATCATCATTGCAAATGATGATCCCCACGTTGGAGCGAAAGCCATCGGCATCGATCACGTCGTCCTGCCCTCCTTGCCGATGGATTTTTCCACAATCCCCGCCGCGACTCAAGAAACCAGTATCATGGGCCATATTACCGAATTAACTCGATAATTTCTCGGCGGACTGGACAGATAGGTGGACGTATCCTCGTGGCTCTAGCGATTTTTGATCTTGACAACACCCTATTAGCTGGCGATTCCGATTATCTATGGGGCATATGGCTCTCTGAACAGGGTGTTGTAGACCGTGCCCAGTATGAAAGGGACAACGACCGCTTCTACCAGGAGTACAAGGAAGGACGCCTGGACATCCAAGAGTTCCTGGCCTTTGCCCTGCGGCCCTTGAGCCAGCATCCCGCCCCGCAGCTATTGGCCTGGCGGCAAAGATTCATGGAAGAAAAGATTGAACCCATCGTACTGGCCGCTGGCTTGGATCTATTGGAGCGGCATCGCGCCGCCGGCGACACCCTGGTCATCATCACCGCCACCAATTCGTTTGTCACCGCGCCCATCGCGGCGCGGCTCGGCGTGCCCCATTTGCTGGCCACGGAACCCGAATGGCGGGACGGCCGCTACACCGGTGCCGTGACCGGCATTCCCTGCTTTCAGACCGGCAAGGTTACCCGCCTGCAAGAATGGCTCAAGACGCGCCCGGAAACCTTGCAAGGCAGCTCCTTTTATTCTGACTCCCACAATGATCTACCCCTGTTGGAGCTGGTGAGCCATCCGGTGGCGGTGGACCCGGACGCCATTTTGGCGGGACAGGCCGAGGCCCGGGGTTGGCCCTGTATCAGCTTGCGGAGCTGAGCGGGCCGATGCTCCACCGGGGCCGGCGCCTGGCGGGCTGGTTGCTGCTGCTCAGCCTGACGGGTTTTACCCTAGCGCTGACGTGGGGCGGACATCCTCCGGCCCTGGCCAGCCTGCCCGGCGTCCAGCCCCTGACCTGGGACTTGATCGCGGAATTGCGCCTGCCCCGGGCGCTGAGCGCCTGGGCGGTCGGCGGCCTGCTGGCACTGGCCGGCCTGCTGATGCAGATTTTGCTCCGCAACCCCCTGGGAGACCCCTATCTGTTCGGCGTATCCGGCGGGGCGACGCTGGCGGTGCTGGTGGCGACCCTGGCGGGGCTTCCGGCCACCGGGATCACCGGCAGCGCTTGGCTGGGCGCCTTGGCGTCCCTGCTGGCGCTGGTGCTGTTGAGCCGCGTCCCCGGCCGGCCCTGGAGCCCCAACCGGATGTTGCTTACCGGCGTGGTGCTGGCATTCGGCTGGTCGGCCCTGGTGAGCCTGGTCCTGACCCTGGCGCCGGCCGCCCGCCTGCCCGGCATGCTGTTCTGGCTGCTGGGCGACCTGAGTGACGCGGACATGCCGGCCCTGCCCCTGGTTCTCCTGGCCCTGGGCTCCCTGGTGGCCTGGAGCCTGGCCCGCCCCCTAGATCTTCTACAGCAGGGAGAGGACCACGCGGCGGTATTAGGCGTGGCGGTGGAACCCCTGCGGCGGAGCCTGTTCTTCCTGGGCGCCCTGCTGACGGCGGCGGCGGTCAGCACCGGCGGCAGCATCGGCTTCGTCGGCCTGGTGGTGCCCCACCTGACCCGGCGCATCGCTGGCGCCAGCCATCGCTGGCTGGTGCCCAACTCGGTCCTGCTGGGTGGCGGTCTGCTGTTGCTTGCGGACACCTTGGCGAAAATCCTGATTGCCCCCCGGCAGTTGCCGGTGGGGATCTTGACCGCCCTGCTCGGGGTGCCCTGGTTCCTATGGTTATTGACCCGCAAGACCCCCTAGCCCGCCGGGTTCCGGTCCTAGAAGCGCGGCAACTGCGCTTGCGGGCGGGCGACCGGCTGCTGGACCAAACCCTGAACTTCGCCCTCCAGCCCGGACAGTGCTGGGGGCTGCTGGGACCCAACGGCGTTGGCAAGACCAGCCTGCTGCACACCCTAGCGGGCCTGCGTCCCCCCGCCGCTGGAACCGTGCGCCTGTTGGACCAGGAGCTTAGCTCTTGGCGACGGCGTCAACTGGCGCAAGTGCTGGGACTCCTGTTACAAGATCAGGAGCCCCGCTTCCCGCTAACGGTATTGGACTGGGTCCTCGCCGGCCGTTATCCCCATTTGGGTCCCTGGGACTGGCCCGGCGCAGAGGACCAGCGCCTGGCGCTGGCGGCCCTGGAGCAGGTCGGGCTGACGGAACTGGCCCAGCGGGACATGCAAACTCTGTCCAGCGGGGAACGCCAGCGAGTCGCCATCGCCACCCTACTCGCCCAAGGACCCCGATTTCTGCTGCTGGATGAGCCGGTGGAACACCTGGATCTGCGGGAACAAGTGCGGATTTTAGATCTTGTCCACCGCTTGCGGGACCAGGGGACGGCTATACTGATGAGCTTGCATGATCCAAACTTCGCGCTGCGCGCCTGCGACCACTTGATACTGCTGGATGAACACCGGGGAACCTGTGGGCCGGCCCTTGAGGTCGGCACGACCGACGCCCTGTCACGACTCTACGGCATATCCCTTGGCATGCTGTCAGGGCCCCACGGCCCCATCCTCGTCCCCGGCCAGGGGCGGTAACCGGCTACCCGACCCAGGAGCACAGCCATGAGCTTTGTCGATTATCACCTGCGCTCCATGGAAGTGCGCCGCTACCACGAGTTGAGCAAGCACCGCCTCGACCAGTACGCGCCGGGACCCGAATTCTTGGACTGGGCCAATCAGCCGGAAGCCTTTCGCTGGTTTACCGGCACCCACCGGCTGGAACTCGGCCTCCGCGCCGACCAACTCCAGACCAGTTACGGGGATCTGCGCCGCGCCGTCCCCCTGGAGGCGGCGCCCATGAACTCCGCCAACATCGGTATGCTGCTGGAAATGTCCCTTGGTCTGGCGGCCTGGAAGGCGTATGGAGCCACCCGCTGGGCGGTGCGTTGCAACCCGTCCAGCGGCAATCTGCACCCCACCGAGGCCTACCTGGGGATTCCAGCCCTGCCGGACCTGGAGCCGGGCATATTTCACTATCTAAGCCGCGACCATGTGCTAGAGCAGCGGACCCAGATCGAGGGTCCCGTCTGGCGGGACGCACTCCAGGGCAACCTGCTGCTGGTGTTGACCTCGATCCATTGGCGGGAAGCCTGGAAATATGGCGTCCGCGCCTACCGTTATTGTCAATTGGACGCGGGCCATGCCCTGGCCGCCCTGGCCTATGGAGCGGCCGCCCTGGGTTGGCGGAGCCACCTGTTGACCGCCCCCGGCGACCGGGAACTGGGCCATTTAGTGGGCATTGACCGGGAGCCGGACTTCGCAGACGCGGAGGGGGAATCCGCGGATCTAGCGCTGGTGGTGGGTCCCCATCCGGAGGCGGTGGATGTGGGCAAGATCCTGTCCCTCACTAGCCCATCGGATTGGCACGGCCGGGCCAACCGGCTCAGCGCCGCCCAACTGGCCTGGCCCCAGATCGACCTGGCCCACCGCAACTGCCGTAAACCGCCCAGCCTACCCAGCGCCTGGACACCGGCGGAGCTGCCGCCCCTCACCACCCCGGCCCACGCCCAATTGCCGGCCAGCACCCTATTCCGTATGCGCCGCAGTGCCCGGGCCTTTGATGGGCGCACACCCATTGACGCCGACACCCTCTTCGACCTGTTGGAGACCCTGCTGCCGCGCCCCAACACCGCGCCCTGGGCCTGTCTCCCCTGGGAACCCAGCGTTCACCCGATCCTCTTTCTGCATCGGGTTAAGGGACTGGCGCCCGGTCTATACGCCTTTCCGCGCACGGCGGCAGCGGCGCGGCGCCTCCAGGAACAGCTCAGCCATTTTCGCTGGGAGCAACCCGCCGGGTGCCCGGCGCACCTGCCGTTATTTCTTCTAGCCAGCGGCGACTTTAGCCAAATCGCGGCGGGTTTCAGTTGTTACCAGGACCTGGCCGGGGACGCGGCCTTCGCCATGGCGCTGCTCGGAGATTTCAAACAATCGTTAGACGGAGCACCCTGGGGATACCGCTACCTGCACTGGGAAGCGGGTATGCTGGGCCAGCTGCTCTATCTGGAAGCGGAGGCGAACGGATTTCGTGGGACCGGAATCGGCTGTTTCTTTGATGACGCCTTCCACCAGTGGTTGGGTTTGACCGACAACGAATGGCAGGACCTCTACCACTTCACCGTCGGAACCCCGGTGGGCGACTCTCGTCTGGAGACCCTCCCCCCCTATGGGCACCTCGGGAACCGCTGAACCGCCCAAAGGCGCTCGCCCTAATGGTTAGCGAATACTTACCTTAGACAGGCGGACACCTAGCCCAGGATCTGCACTGGAATCGTTTCCTGGCCAGATACTCGGAAAAGCTGAAACAGCCCGGTTTTCAGGCTGTTATAGGTTAGTGTGCGCTTACCTTATCGGCCGGAGTTGGCCCGATGGCCCTGGAATGGCGGCGGGGCGACAGCCCCAACCCCTATCTTGCCAGCCATCACCCCTGGTTTTGCCCCCGCAAGGTGCGCAGCGCCAACTGGAGATCATCCCAAGCCTTGGCCTTTTGCTCCGGGGAGCGCAACAGATAGGCGGGATGGTAAGTAACCACCAAGGGAATTTTTCGCGCCCCAAATGGAAAAATCCGCCCCCGCAGTTGTCCCACCGGGGTTTCCGTTTTCAGTAGATTCTGGGCGGAGATACGTCCCACCGACAGAATCACGGCGGGTTCCACCAACTCAATCTGGCGCAGCAGGAAGGGCTCGCACTGGGCCGCTTCCTCCCCGTTCGGGTCCCGGTTTTGGGGCGGCCGGCATTTGAGCACATTAGCGATAAACACCTGATCCCTGGCTAGACCCATGGCCAACAACATGCGATTCAGCAGTTGTCCAGCGCGCCCGACGAAGGGCTCTCCTTGACGGTCCTCATCAACGCCCGGCGCTTCGCCGATGACCATCAGCCGGGCGGCCCGGTTCCCCACGCCGAACACGGTGCGAGTGCGGTTGGCCACCAGCTGGGCACAGGCGCGGCAGTCCTGGACTCGCTGCGCCAACTCGTCCCAGGACATGCCCTGGGTGGAAGGCGGTTCGGCGCCCAAGACCGGGGGCGCCGCCGGTGGCACCAAGTCAGCCCCTAGTTCCGGCTGGCTAGGCGACTCCCCCGCCCCAGGGAGGACGCCCTGGGTGGGGAATTGCTGGGCCGGGGTCCGGCCCAGCCAGACTGGAATCTCCATGGCGGCCAGGTAGCGGTGCCGCAAGGATTCATCCATGGCGCTGGCCTACAGGCCGTCGATAGGCTGGGGATGCTCCCGGTCCACCGGCTCCAGGATCCGGTTGCAGGCATTGATATAGGCCTTAGCGGAAGCGATGACGATATCCGTGTCCGCCCCCTGGCCACTCACCATGCGCCCGCCCCGCTCCAGTCGAACCGTCACCTCACCCTGGGCATCGGTACCACTGGTGATGGCATTTACGGAATAGAGCATCAGTTGGGTGCCGCTCCGCACGATGGCATCGATGGCCTTGAAGGTGGCATCCACCGGCCCGCCGCCCAGGGCGTCACTGGTCCGCTCGACCCCATCCATGGTCAATACCACCTCCGCATGGGGCGTCTCGCCGGTTTCGGAGCAGACCCGCAAGGACACCAGCTTCACCCGCTCATTTTCCGACGCGATGGCGGCATCGGTGACCAAGGCTTGGAGATCTTCGTCGAAAATCTCGTGCTTCTTGTCGGCCAATTCCTTGAAACGGGCAAATCCCGCGTTCAGTTCTTCCTGGGAGCGGAATTCGATCCCCAATTCCTTGAGCCGGGCCCGAAATGCGCTGCGTCCCGAATGCTTGCCCAACACCATGCGGTTCTCGCTCCAACCCACGTCCTGGGCGCGCATGATTTCGTAGGTCTCGCGACTCTTGAGCACCCCGTCCTGGTGGATGCCGGACTCGTGGGCGAAGGCGTTGGCACCGACGATGGCCTTGTTGGGCTGTACCGGAAAGCCCGTGATATTGGATACCAAGCGGGAACAGTTGACGATCTGGCGGGTATCCAGGCGGGTACGGCAGGCGAACAAATCCTGGCGGGTCCGTACCGCCATGACCACTTCCTCCAAAGACGCATTGCCGGCCCGTTCGCCCAAGCCGTTGATGGTGCATTCCACCTG
>CAZIHO010000001.1:141341-142534 GCA_964538875.1 uncultured Chromatiaceae bacterium | reverse complement strand
CCCGCTTAGGGGGACGAGTGTTGCTGGCCGAGGATAATAAGGACAATCAGCAGTTGATCTCCCTGCTCATCCGCCGCAGCGGGGCGTCGGTAACCCTGGCCGGCAACGGCCAAGAGGCGGTGGAACTGGCCCAAGCGGCAGACTATGACCTAGTGCTGATGGACCTGCAAATGCCGGTCATGGGGGGATTGGAGGCCATAGAACTGCTGCGCCTCACCGGCTTTGACGGCCCGGTCCTGGTCTTGACCGCCAATGTCTCGGAAACTGACCGGCTCCAGGCCCAGGCCGCCGGCGGCGACGGTTTCCTCACCAAGCCCATCGTCCAGGAGGAGTTCTTCGCCGCCCTTGAGCAGTACCTCCCGGCGGCCGGCCCGGCCCTGAGCGAAACCCAGGATGGCTGGACCGCTCCCCCGTCCCTCGGCACAGACCCAGAGTTCCATGCTCTACGGGACAATTTTCTGCAGGAACTGCCGCTCCGCCTGCGGGACTTGGAGCAGGCCTGTGCCGATCAGGACTGGCCTTTGGTGCGCTCCCTGGCCCACCAGTTGAAAGGGGTGGCCGCAACCTTCGGCCTGCCGGAGGCGACCCGCGTCGCCGGGGCGGTGGAGTTCCAGGTGGTACGCCAGGATTACGCGGAAGTCAGGGTGCTAGTTGGGGAATTGGTCTCTTTATGTCAACCCAACCCTTAATGGTGCGCGTAAGCCCGGATGAGATCCGGAGCCAGCAACCCGCGCCCTACGACATCTACACTGCGGAAGGTGCCCTGCTGCTGGCTGAGGGCGAGCAGATACCCAATCCAGAGGATGCCGCCATCCTAGCGGCTCAGGGCTGGCGGCTGCCGGCCGCCAGTGAACCGCCGCTCCCAAGCCCCAGCGAGCCCGCCGGGGAACCACCCCCGGAAATTCATTTGCCATTCCGCGGCCGGCCGCCCCTGTTCCAGGTCGAGGCCCTGATCGCTGAGGATATGGCCGTCATGCGCAAGTTGCTAGCCCACCTGTTGCGGGAGCAGGGCATCCGCAATATCGAAATGGTGGACGACGGCGCCAAGGCGGTTGGGCATTTTTTCCGCTATCGCCCCCATATCGTCTTCCTCGACATCGACATGCCGGTGGCCGACGGGCTATCCGCTCTCAAGAAGATCAAACAGTGGTCACCGGAAACCTTCGTGTGTATGGTCAGCGCCAATAGCACCC
>CAZIHO010000001.1:125874-141241 GCA_964538875.1 uncultured Chromatiaceae bacterium | reverse complement strand
GGTCGTGAATCGAGCCTCAGGCAGCGCGCGGCACCGGTGCCAAAGGGCGGAGCAGGAATTCGGGACGCGCCGACTGGTCGAACGGAGCTGGCGGGTTTACGAATCCCGGTATTGAATGGCGATGTCGGTGAATTCATCCAAGCTAGCGACAAAGGCGTCCACCACGGCCGGGTCAAAATGGCGGCCCCGGCCATCCCGAATAATCTGTACGGACTCGGGTATGGACAGAGGTGGCTTATAGATTCGCGCCGAACTGAGGGCATCAAACACGTCAGCCAGGGCCATCAATAGGGCCGGCACCGGAATGGCTTCCCCGGCCAGGCCCTCTGGATAGCCGGAGCCATCCCACTTTTCATGGTGATAATGGGCGATTTCCTTGGCCATACTGAGGAATTCCACCGGCTTTTCACTGTCCTGTTCGGCCAACTCGATGGCATCCCGGCCCAGCCGGCTGTGGGTCTTCATCACCGTCCACTCGTCTGGAGTCAGGGGACCCGGCTTGCGCAGGATGTGATCCGGAATTCCTACCTTGCCGATGTCGTGCAAGGGGGCGGACTTGACCAGTATCTGGATGTTGCGCTCCGTGAGCACCGGCGCGAAACGGGGATGGTGGCGCAAACCTTGCGCCAACACCCGCACATAGGCCTGGGTGCGCCGCAGGTGGTTGCCGGTTTCCGGGTCCCGGGTTTCCGCCAGATGGGCCAAAGCGCGAATGCTCACGTCCTGAATCAGGGAGTTTTCTTCCATGCGCCGGGCCACCTCGGCCTCCAGCACGGCGTTGCGGTCCTGTAACCAGTCCCGGGCCGCCTTCAGTTCCAAATGGGCGCGGACCCGGGCGCGCAGGATGGCGGGACGCACCGGCTTGGTGATGTAGTCCACGGCTCCCAACGCCAGCCCCTGCTCCTCATCGCCGCTGCTATCCAGGGCGGTGACGAAGATGACCGGGATGTCGGCGGTGTCCGGCTGATCCCGCAATAGCCGCAACACTTGGTAGCCGTCCATGTCCGGCATCATCACGTCCAACAGGATCAAATCCGGCTTGGGTTGACTAGACGCCACCCGCAGCGCCCGCGCTCCAGAACTGGCCGCCCGGACCTGGTAATCCAGTTCTAACAAATCGCTGAGCAGGGCAAGATTTTCCGACGTGTCGTCGACGATCAGGACTGTCTGCACAAAGGTACCTCGCTTGCCCGCCGCCCGCGCTGCCCAGTCCCAATCACCCAACTTTGCGCCGGGTTCCGCGCCGGGATCAGCATCGCGGACGAGTTCAGCTATCGGGGCCTAATGGTAGGATATTAACCGACCCCGGGGGGTTTGCTGCTTTTCCTTTAATTATCATTGACCGGCACCCTGGATACCGGGCCCGGTGCCGGCATTTGGTCGGGCGGGCCAGCGTCGCGCCAAGGGAAGGTGGCACCGGACCATTCGGGTCCCGGGTCGCGGTTGACCAATGCCTAGCGTCGCATTCCTCACAGTCGAGTCGTTGAACCCCATGCCGCCGTTGGTCCCCCGTTGGTTGAAGATTCTCGGTGTCAGCGCCACGGCGCTGGTGGCCCTAGCGGCCATCCCCATCCTCTTTCTTTTGATGATTTTTTCTCCTATGGACGACTTATGTGGCAATTCGCCGCTGAGGGAAGAGGTTTCACCGGACGGCAAATTAAAGGCCGTGGTGTTCGAGCGTAACTGTGGCGCCACCACGGAATTTTCCACCCAGGTTTCCCTCATCGACGCCGACCGCCCCCTCCCCAATCAGGGCGGTAACGTCTTCGACGCCACCAGGGATCGGGGACAGGCCCCCGCAGGCGCTGGCGGAGGCCCCGAAGTCCGGGTGATCTGGGTCAATCCTGGGTTACTGCGGATCGAGCACCATCCCCTGGCACGGGTGCTGGCGTCCTGGCCGCGGGTCCGCGGCGTCCAGATTCAGTATGAAGTTTCTCTTTTGGATCACTAATCCCTTGGTATCGGCACCTGCCACAACCGCCGCCACCCTGGACGCCACCGGACCCCACGGCAGACCCCTGGGCGATAACTGTTTGGTTGATGGGGTGAATCTGCTGGTCAGCCAAACGCCAGGCAGTTCAGGCTCCCGTATCAACCGCGACCGGCCAGCCCGACGCCCGGTCCAGGAGACGGAGTCACGGGTATGGGAAGCGCACGTTTGCCCCCAGCTTGCCAGTCATCTGGTATCGTTGGGCGAGTTCTTGGGTGTCGATCCAACGCAGTTCCCAGGTGATATTCCGGTCCTGGCCATCAGCCTACGCAGGCCAGCACCCCGCCCAGGTTGCGGGAAATCGCCCTAGCCTGCCCGGAATCAGACACCAGGAACTACCAATGCTCTATCGCCATAGGGCTTTTGTATTGTCCGTCCGGTGCTAGCCCTGCGCCAGCCAGGTGAATTGACCATGAAGACCGTATTGAACGTCGGGGGTAATAGCAAGGCCATCGCACTACCGCCCCAATACGCCGGGTTTGAGCACTTGCTGCTCGATATCGACCCGAAGGGTGAGCCGGACATCCTATGTGACGCACGCAACCTGGGGTCCCTGGAACCGGGTCAATTCGATGCGGTTTATTGCTCCCATAATCTTGAGCACTATTACCGGCATGAGGTGCCAAAGGTATTATCTGGGTTCCTGCATGTACTCAAGGACGGCGGATTTGCCCATATTCGGGTGCCGGATATTCAAACCCTGATGCGCATTAGCGTCGAACAAGGCTTGGATATTGATGATGTCCTTTATCAGTCGCCAGCCGGCCCCATCAGCGTTGCTGACGTTCTCTATGGCTATGGCGTTGAAATCGAGCGCAGTGGCCAAGACTTCTTCGCCCACAAGACCGGTTTTAGCGAGCAATCCCTCATCAAGGCATTGCAATCGGCCGGATTTACCTCGACCTATACCGCCACCAGCAATCTCGAAGTCAATGGGCTGGCGTTCAAGGGCCAGCCGGACCAGGCCACTCGCGCCCTGTTCGGGCTGCCCCCAGCCTAGCGGCGCTGGTCAGGCAAGGGTCTCGTCCAACAACTCCGTATCCTGGTGGGAATAGGCGGGCGAGCAGCAGCACAGCAGGCGCAGGGTCTCGGCGCCCATGACGCGCAGGCAATGGGGGGTGCCCGGCGGAATGCAGACACTATCGCCGGGTCCCAGGGCCAACTGTTGATCGCCGAGGGTCAACCAGCCCCGGCCGGCGGTCACATGGTAAATCTCCTCGGTCACCCGGTGCCGATGCAGGCGGGTGCTTTGACCGGCCGGAATTCGCGCTTCCGCCAGGCTTTGCAGGCGGTTGCCCTGGACGTTGGGGTGCATGAGTTCCCGGATTTCGGAGCCGTCCTTGGTGATGTAGGCCGGCGCCTCGTCCAGATGTTGTACCCAATAGCTCATGGCGACTCTCCCAAACAGGCCCGAGGCCGGGCGCCCAGGTGACGGCTGCCGATTGTCCCATCCGCCCAGGCGGATGCCAACGGATGGCACTGACTCAGGGGGCGTTTCCCACCAGCATCATTGGCCCTAGAATCCAGGTCTGATCCCAATAGCCGGCCCAGTGGGGTCCCCGCTGCCGGGGCCAGCACCCAAGGGAGAACCGCACCATGACCGAGTCCCTGGAACCGCGCAAGATTTCCCTAGCCACCCTGGGCGCCGCCCTGGGCCAGGGCCTGGCCGACTACCGGGCCATGCTGCTGCCCTGCCTGGTCTATAGCCTGGTGTTCAGCCTGGCCGGCCTGATGTTGTTCCTCATCCTGGAAGCGGCCAAGGTCGCGCCCATCAGCCTGTCTCTGGCCGGCGGCTTTCTGCTGATCGGTCCGGCGCTGCTGGCCGGCTTCTTTGGCCTGGCCGCCGCCCGGGACGCCGGCCGGCCGGCCCAACTCCGGGACATCCTGGCCGGCTTCCGCCAGGCGCCGGCTGGCCTCTGGGGATTGACCCTCATCTGTGGACTCATGTTCCTGATTTGGATGACCGACGCGGCCACCGTGTACGCCTTCGTGGTGGGCCAATATCCAGTCGGCTTCGGTGAACTGCTCCCGCCGGTGGAGTCAGTGCGGCGTTTTGTCCTGTTTTCGTCCCTGATGGGGCTGGCTCTGGCCTTCATCCTGTTCGCGGCCTCCGCCTTCTCAGTACCCCTGTTGATCGACCGGGACCCAGGCATCGTGGCCGCCGTGGTGGCCAGCGCCCGGGCGGTGTGGCGCAACCTCGGGGTGATGCTGGCCTGGGCGTTGATCCTGGCGGTATTGGTGATGGGCGCCGCCTGGTTCCTGCCCCTGTTACCCCTGACCTTGCCGGTGTGCGCCCTGGCTGGCCGGCGTCTCTATCAACAGGTGTTTCCCCCCTAGATCCACCGGGGCAGGCCCGGTGATTCAGCAACCGCTGTCGACTCATAGACCATCCTGGAGGTGCGCGATGAATAAATGGCTACAAATGAGCATCTTGGCGGCCGCCGTGGCGGGCGGCGCCTTTTTCGCCCAACTGATGAGCAGGATGGTGGACTACATGGGGCACATGACTGCCCACGTGGAAGCTCTCGGCCAGGACGTGCGGTCCATGACGGCGGCGGTGCAGTCCATGTCCGCCGAGGTGTCCCGTATGCAGGGCACTCTGGTGCAACTGCACACCAGCGTGGCGCGCATGGATCAGGCCATTTACCGGGGCAGCGAGCAGTTCCAGCGCATGAATCCCATGGATATCATCCAGCAGGCCATGCCGCCGGGCATGGGCGGGGAGCCCAGACGCTAGTCTTCTGGGTCCGGATAACCCATCATTCCGCTAGCCCCAAACCCTCGATTCCTATAATCTTGCGCTTCCCCCGGCCGGGTATCCCGCCGGGGGGAGTCCCTTATCCCGGAGGAGAAGCAGCATGAGGCCTCGCGAACGGCTTTTTGTGGTGTACGGCGCTGGTCCGGACGCCGTGGGACTGGTGCGCCAAATCACCGCGCCCATCGCCGCCGCCAATGGCAACGTGGTGGATGTGCGCCAGGATGTCATGCACGGCCTGTTCACTGTCTTCCTGGTGGTGGACTTGGCCGGATCGGAATTGCGGATCGAGCAATTCAACGCCCTGGTGGAACGCATCGGCGAGGAAACCGGCTTAACCCTGGCGGTGGATAAGTACCATCCGGTGCCGCGCCGCTCGGATCGCAAGAGCCTGCTGTTGGTACTGGTCGGCATGGATAAACCGGGCCTGATCGCCCGCATTTCCGATCTGCTGGCCGGCTATCAGGTGAACATCGAACTCACCCGCATGGTGGCCAGGGCCGGCGTGTTCTTGATGGAGTTGCATACCGATATCACCCAGGCGGAACTGCCCCTGGACAACCTGACCCAGGTCCTCAGCGAAGCAATGCGGGCGGTGGACATCCGGGTGCTGTTCCAGACCGAGGACGTGTTCAATAAAAAGAAGCGGGTGGTCTGCTTTGAGCTGGGTGCCAGCCTGATCCCTGCGGACACCCGGGACCAGGTCCTGCGCCAAACCGGCATCGAGCCGGACCAGTTCGCCGCCCTCTACGCCGGGGTCAACCCCCGTCAAGCGGTGGAGGCCGCCACCGCCCAGTTGGAGGGCCTGCCCACCGAAACCGCCCAGCGCATCGCCGAGGCCATCGAGGTGACGCCGGACACGGTGGAACTGGTGGAGACCCTCAAGACCATGGGTTACCGGGTGGTGGTCATCACCAGCGCTCTGCATTTCTTTGCCGAGACCCTAGCCCGCAAGGCGGCCCTGGACGCCTGTCACGGCTACCGGGCGGCGGTCAACGACGACGCCCAGACCTTCACCGGTAGCCTGGTTTCCCTCCCGGATCCCCAGGACAAGCGCCGCATCCTGGCCGCCGTTCTGGCCCAGGAAGGGGTGAGCGAGGAGGACGTGACCCTGCTCAGCGACGACGGCGGCACGGACGCCACCCCCGGCATAAGAATCGCCTTCAACATGAAGGCCTTCCTGGATTTGTTTAACCAACGCTGTCTGGGGCGCGCCCAGGTGTTGGGATTGCTGGGCAGTTTCGGCGTGCCCCGCCCTTGACCCGTTCCTGACTGTTCACCACTGACCACTGATTGACTCCCATGCGTTCCGACATCGACATCGCCCAGGCCGCCACCCCGCGCCCCATCGCCGACATCGCGGCGACCCTTGGACTGACCAGCGCGGACTTGATCCCCTACGGGCACCACATCGCCAAGGTGCCCATGGAACGGCTGGGGGACCGCTGGCAACGGCCGGATGGGCGATTGATCCTGGTCACCGCCATGACGCCCACCTCCTACGGCGAGGGCAAGACCACCACCACCATCGGCCTGGGCCAGGCCATGGCCGCCATCGGCAAGCGGGTCATGATCGCCATCCGGGAGCCGTCCCTGGGTCCCTGCATGGGACTCAAAGGCGGTGCCGCCGGGGGCGGTTTTTCCCAGGTGCTGCCCATGGAAGACATCAACCTGCATTTCACCGGCGACCTGCACGCCATCTCCACCGCCCATAACCTGATCTCGGCCCTCACCGACAATCATTTGCATCAGCAATCCCAGCCGGTCATGGACAGCCGGCGGGTGGTGTGGAAGCGCACCATCGACATGAACGACCGCTCCCTGCGGGCTATCCTGGTGGGCCTGGAGGGCCGGGGCGTCAACGGCGTGATGCGGGAGGACGGCTTCGAGATCACCGCTGCCTCCGAGGTGATGGCGGTGTTGGGCCTAGCGTCGGACCTGCCGGACCTCAAGCGGCGCATCGGCCGGCTGATCCTGGGTTATGACCGGGTCGGCAAAGGGATCCGGGCCGGCGATATCGGCGCCGCTGGCGCCGCCACCGCGCTGCTCAAAAACGCGGTGCACCCCAATTTGGTGCAGACCATCGAGGGCGTGCCGGCGTTCGTCCACGGCGGGCCCTTCGCCAACATCGCCCACGGCTGCAACACCCTGATCGCCACCCGTATGGCCCTCAAGCTGGCGGACTACACGGTGACCGAGGCCGGCTTTGGCGCCGACCTGGGGGCGGAGAAATTCTTCCACATCAAATGCCGCATGGGGGGCCTGGAGCCCAGCGCCGTGGTGTTGGTGGTAACCCGGCGCGCATTCGCGGTACATGGCATTGCCAACGTGCGCAAGCACCTGGACAACCTGCGCCTGTTCGGCGTGCCGGTGGTCATTTCCATCAACCAATTTTTGGACGACAGCGCCGAGGAACTGGCGGAAATCGAAGCCGCCTGCCGGGACTTGGGGGTCACCGCCCTGGTCACCGACTACCGGGAACGGGGTGGTCCCGGTGGGCTGGAACTGGCGGAGGCGGTGTGCGCCGCCTGCGAGGACCCCCGGGATTTTCGCTTTTTGTACGACCTGAACCTGGGCATCCGGGACAAGGTGGAGACCATCGCTACCCGCATCTATGGCGCTGCCGGGGTGGAATTCTCCAGCAACGCGCGGGCCGAAATCCAGCGCATCGAGGATCAAGGATTCCGGGATCTGCCCATCTGCATGGCCAAGACGCCCGCGTCCCTGAGTGACGACCCCAAGGTCAGCGGTTGCCCGAGCGGCTTCAAGCTGACCGTGAGTTCCGCTAAGGTATCGGCCGGCGCCGGCTTCGTGGTCATCTACACGGGTGCGGTCATGACCATGCCGGGTCTGCCCAGGCAGCCCGCCGCCCTGGCCATCGACATCGACGCCCAGGGCAACATCAGCGGCTTGTTTTAAATCACCCAGAGGAGCCTCCGGCATGGGCTGGACCGGCCGTTGCGGCGCTTGGTTACTGATCGGCTGTGCTGGCCTGGCGGGTTGCCAAAGTCTGCCGGAAACCGGTGGGCCGGGCGCGCCCTTTCAATTCGTCCAGATCACCGACACCCACTTAGGCACCGACGACCACTTCACCCGGGTCGAAAAAATCGCCGAACAAGTCAACCAGTTGCCGATGCCGATCGCCTTCGTGGCCCACACCGGCGACATCAGCATGGAGCAACTGGATCAGCCGGGCCATGGGGAGCAGATCCAGCGCACCATGGGCCGCTTCAAGGCGCCGGTCTATTATGTGGCGGGCAATCACGACATCCTCCAGGAGCGGCCGGACAGCACCCGTCAGGCCTACCTGGCCCATTTAGGGCCCATGACCCAGGTCCATGAGCACCAGGGCGTGGTGCTGCTGTTTTGGTATGGAGAAGCGGCGGCGCGGGGCACGCCGGCCGAGGGCCAGGCGGCGCTGGATGAGTTGGAACGAGCCCTGGTGCAGGCCCAGGGCAAGCCCGTACTGCTGTTCCAACACACGCCACCGGTGGGCGGCTTGTTCCGTAACCAGATTCAACCGGGCTGGCCGGCGGAGACCCGGCAACGCTGGGAGTCGCTGGTGCGGGCCCACCAGGTCAAGGCGGTGCTTTGCGGCCATTTTCACAAGGATGAACTCCATTGGCTGGGGGACATTCCCCTGTTCGTGGCGCCGCCGGTGGCGGGCTATTACGGACGCCAGGCGGCCTACCGGATCTATGAATACCGGGACGGGCATCTCTCCTACCGGACCCTCTACCTGCGCTGACTGCCGTCCCCGTCCCAGCCCGCCGGCGCCGGGCAGTAAGGCCCTGCTGAACCCTTACTGGAGCAAGGCGTCGTAGCCGGTTTTCAGGATCAGCAGACTCACCACGACCAGGAACAGACCGCGAATCAACCGGGCGCCATGCCGGAGCGCCAGTGCCGCGCCCAGCAAGCTGCCCAGCATATTGGCCGCCGCCAGGGTCAGGCCCAGTTGCCACCAAACCTGACCCTTGGCCGCCAGTAGCAGCAGGGCCGCCAGGTTGGTAGCGGTGTTCAGAATCTTGGCCACCGCCGAGGCGTGCAAGAAATCAAAGCCCAGTAGCCGCACCAGCAGAAAGATAAAGAAGCTGCCGGTGCCCGGCCCCAGGAAGCCGTCGTACCAGCCGACCAGGGCGCCGATGACGCCGGCGATGGCTCGTTCCCGGCCCGGCGGTTGTCTGGGAGCATGGTTCAGCCCCAGGTCCCGGTTGGCGAGGCTATAGGCGAGAACCGCGATCAGTAACAAGGGTAGCAACTGGCGCATGAAACTGGGGTCGATCCGGCTGAGGGTCCAGGCCCCCGCGAAGCTGCCGGCCAGGGCCGCTGGCGCCGCCACCCCCAGCAGACGCCAGGGCGGATCAACCCGGCGGCTGAATTGAACTGCCGCCAGGGCGGTTCCCCAAATGGCGGCGACCTTGTTGGTACCGAGCAGGGTTGCCGGGGGCGCGCCGGGATAGAGGGCAAACAGGGCGGGCACCAGGATCAAGCCACCGCCGCCGACCAGGGAGTCGATGAACCCGGCGGCCAAGGATGCCAACGTCGCTAGGATTAGTTCAATCACCTCATCCGTCCCTCAAGCCCCTGGCCGGTCTGGGCGGCGCCCGCCATGCCTCGCGTCAGAGAGCCGCTGCGGAGCCGGCAATGGGTACAAACTCCATGAACTGCACCGAGGCGCCGTGCCGGGCAAGTAAGTTTTGCATGGGCAACTGATCCGGATACGGTCCAATGGGCTGGCATGATAGGGCCAGGACAGGGTGCGCGCCTGGCAAAGCCTTCCGTCAGCTTGGCCGCTGGCTTAAGATTTTATTCTTACCCTCCCCGGTGGGCGGGGGGGTCGAAAGTCTGGAGCAACCCCGATGCACATCCCCGATGGTTATCTGAGCCCGTCCACCTGCGCGGCGACCCTAGCGGTGGCGGCGCCCTTTTGGTATCTGGCGCTGGGGAAGATGAAGGCCTTGTTGCAAACCCGGCTGGTGCCTCTGATCGGTTTGGTAGCCGCGTTCTCGTTCCTGGTCATGATGTTCAACCTGCCCCTGCCCGGCGGCACTAGCGGCCACGCGGTGGGCTTGGCCATCGCGCCCATCCTGCTAGGCCCCTGGGCCGCCATGTTGGCCCTGTCCCTGGCGCTGTTCATCCAGGCCATTTTCTTTGGCGACGGCGGCATCACCACCTTCGGCGCCAACTGCTTGAACCTGGCCATCGTCGGCCCCTGGGTGGCCTATGGTATCTACCGGGTGCTGGCGGGTAGCGCTCCGCTAGAGTCGCCGCGCCGGGTGCTGGCGGCGGCCCTGGCCGGATACGGGGCCATCAACGTGGCGGCGCTGTTGACGGGCCTGGAGTTGGGCGTCCAGCCCCTCTGGTTCCAGGATGCCAGCGGTACGCCCCTGTACGCACCCTACCCGTTGCACATCGCGGTCCCCGCCATGCTGGCCGGACACCTGACCATCGCCGGCCTGGCGGAAGCCCTGATTTCCGGTGGTTTGGTCGCCTATGTGCAAAAGTCCCATCCGGAATTGCTGTCCGCGCCGGTGACCGCCCTGGATGGCGCGGCGCAAGGGTGGCGTTCCACCCGCTCCCTATGGGCCTTGATCGGCGGGTTGCTGGTCGCCAGTCCCCTGGGCCTGTTGGCCACCGGCATCGCCTGGGGTGAATGGTCCCTGGATGACTGGCAGGACCCGGTGACCCGGCAACTCATCACCCAGGCATCCGGGAACCAGGCGCCCCCGGAGGGCATTCCCCAGGGTTTGGAATGGTTGTCCCAGCTATGGAGCGCGCCCATTCCGGACTACGCGCCGGAATTCCTGCACAACCCCTACCTGGGCTACCTGTTGTCCGCCATGCTGGGCGTCGGCCTGGTGGTGCTGACCCTGCTGGCCCTATCCAGATTGGCGGCCCGGCTGGGCCGCGCCCATCGCTAGGGACCGGGTGACAGCACCGTACCCGCCGCACAACCGGCGGGTCCGGCCCGGCGACTTTCTATCCCGGCTGATCCGGGGCCTGTTGGAGTTGCTGGAACAGGCGGAGGTGACGGACCACAGCGCATCCCAGCCCAGCCCCCTGGCCCGCCTGGATCCAAGGTTCAAAATCCTCGGGCTATTTGCCCTGATCCTGACAGCGGTGTGGGTCAACTCCCTGACCGCCCTGGCCTGTCTGTCCGGCTGCGCCCTGGCGCTGGCCTGCCTGGCGCCGCCGACCATCTGGGTATCCCTGGGGCGGGCGTGGCTCGGCGTGTTGTTGTTCACCGGCGGCATCGCCCTTCCCGCCCTGGTGCTGGTGCCCGGCGAACCCCTGGCTAGCTTGCCCCTGATTGGCTGGACCCTCAGCCTCCAGGGCGCACGGGCAGCGGTCTTTCTGGTGGGACGGGCCGAAACCAGCGCCACCCTGGCCCTATTGGTGGTTCTCACCACCCCCATGCCCCAGGTGCTGAAGGCGTTGCGGGGCCTCGGCATGCCCCAGGTATTGGTGGCCTTGCTCGGCATCACCCATCGCTATCTGTTCCTGCTGCTCATCACGAGCCTGGAGATGCTGGAAGCACGCCGCTCCCGGATCATGGGACACCTGCCGGGTCCCCTGGCGCGGCGGCTGGCCATTGCCCAGGTCGGCGTGCTGTTGGAAACGGCGCTGCACCTGGGCTCGGAAGTCCATCTGGCCATGCTGTCCCGGGGCTACCGGGGCGAGCCGCGCCTGCTGCATGAGTTCCAATCAGGGGCCGGCGATTGGCTGGCGCTGGCCGGGCTGCTGACCCTGGCGGGCCTGACCCTGGGGATGGCCTGATGGCCCAATCCGGCGGTTCGGAATGGGTTTTCCAGTTAGAGGACGTACATTACGCCTACCGGAATCTGCCCGCCCTGGCGGGGGTGACCCTGACCATTCCGGTCGGCGCCCGCATCGCCCTGTTAGGCGCCAACGGCTCCGGCAAATCCACCCTGCTGCGCTTATTGGACGCCCTCTATTTCCCGGATCGGGGCCGGGTCTGGGCCTTCGGGCAGGAGTTGTCCCCGGCGCGCCTGGCGGACGAGGCGTTCGCCATGAGCTTTCGGCGCCGGGTAGGCTTGGTGTTTCAAAACCCGGACGTCCAGTTGTTCAATCCCAGCGTGTTCGATGAACTGGCGTTCGGCCCCCTGCAATTGGGCTGGCCAGCGGAGCGCATCCGCGCCCGGATCGAGCAGACCCTGGCCGAGTTCGATCTCACCCACCTGGGCCGCCGCTCGCCCCACCAGTTGTCCGGCGGCGAACGCAAACGGGTGGCGTTGGCTTCGGTGCTGATCTGTGACCCGGAAGTGCTGTTGCTGGACGAACCCACCGCCGCCCTGGATCCCCCCAGCGAAGCGCGCCTGCTGCGCCATCTGGCCACTTGGGCCGGTCCGGGACGCACTCTGATCGCCGCCACCCACCATTGGGAGCAGGTGCGGGACATCGCCAGTTCCCGCCTGCGGTTGGACGGCGGGCGCCTAGTGGACCCGGACACCCAGCAAAGTACCCCCTAATAGTTTTGATCTGTAACAGGGGCCACTCCCTGCATGGGATATTACGATTATGCTACACTCGCCTGCGTCGAATCCTCCGATGCAGCCGGGATGTCCCATCTCGTCGTTCCATGCCTGAATCAGACTCCGCCGACCCCTACCCTGCTAGCCTGGTTGACATTTCCCCCTCCACCCCTGGATTAGCCTGCCGGATAACGGCACGGCCGCTGGCCCCCTATCCGGGCGGCCAAAGTTCTGGACCCGCCGGGGGAATCACGTTAAGACTCATTGATTGACTAGCTTTCGGCCAATCAGTAAACCTTTTCCATTGAATCGATGCGCGGCTGGTTGCCACCAGCCCTGGACCGGGTTGATAACCCATCCTATATAGCTAGACTCGGCACCCGTTTGGGGACAGGGGGCTGGTCATGCCAAGAATGGGCCTTTTTTGTTTATACCTAGAACGAGGTCTTCTTCATGTTGCGGATTTCTGGTGATCGCGGTATTTCCCTCGGGCTGCCATTGCTGACCGTCCTGGCCAACTACCGGCTCGCCTGGCTGGGCGGCGACATCCTGGCCGGTATCACCGCGTGCGTGGTGATGATTCCCTCGGTCATCGCCTACGCAGAACTGGTGCATATGCCGCCCATTTCCGGCATCTACGCGGCCCTGGCTGCGTCCCTGGGTTATGCCCTCTTCGCTTCATCCCGGCACGTAATCGCTGGCCCGGACGCGGCCATCGGCCTATTGGCCGGAACCGCCATCTTACCGCTCGCGGCGGGCGATCCGAGCCGCATTCCCGCCCTGGCCGCGACCCTGGGCGTCATGTCCGGCGTGGTGCTGATCCTGGCCGGCCGCCTGCGGGTTGGCGTCATCGCCGACTTTCTGTCCCGGCCGGTGCTGATCGGCTATTTGAATGGGGCGTCCCTGATCCTGGCCGCCACCCAGTTAGGCAAACTCTTTGCCATCAGCACCGAGGGCGAGAACTTTTTCCCCCTAATCTGGCAAGTCATCAGCCAATTACATGACACCCATATTCCGACCTTTATGTTCGGCAGCGTCATGATCCTGCTGCTGATCCTATTCAATTCCCAGTTCCCCAAGATTCCCAGCGCCCTGGTGGTTTCCGTGCTCAGCGTACTGGCGACCCTGTTCCTGGGCCTCGGCGACCTGGGGGTCAAGCTGGTGGGTGAAGTGCCCTCCGGCATCCCCAATTTGGCGCTACCAGAATTTCACTGGTCCGACATCCACGGCTTGGCGCCGGCGGCGGTAGCTATCGCGTTCCTGGCGTTTTCTGACGGCATCCTCCTAGCCCAGGCCTTTGCCAATAAGAACCGCTATGAAATCCGCCCCAACTCGGAACTGAACGCCCTGGGTTTCGCCAACGTGGGCGCCGGCCTATTGCAGGGTTTTCCGGTGTCCGCGAGCCAGTCCCGCACCTCCATCGTGGACGCCGCCGGTGGCAAGTCCCAGGTGGCCCAGTTGGTGGCGGCTGGCGGTCTGCTGTTGTCCCTGTTCTTCTTGACCGAACTGATCGGCCTGCTACCCAAGGTGTCCCTGGGCGCGATCCTCATCGTCACCGGCTTGGGTATGCTGGAAATCGCCGCGCTGCGGGATTTGTTTCGCATAGACCGTTTCGAATTCTTGATTTCTATGGCGGTGACCGGCGCCATTCTGGTGGCCGGGGTGGTGCCGGGCATCATCTTCGGCCTACTCATCTCCCTGGTAGGGGTGATCGTCGAATTCGCCCGCCCCAAGGATGCCATCCTGCGCCGGGCGAGGCCCGGCGGCAAATTCCAGGATTTCGGATCGCTCCGCCCTGGCAGCAAAGCCGCCAAATCCCTGGGCGTGCAACTGGAAGGCATGACACCCGCCGGGGACGCGCCTCCCCCAGCCGGGGAAGCCATTCCCGGTCTGCTGATCTACCGCCTATACGGCCCCCTGATTTTTGCCAACGCCCGCTTCGTCATGGACCGGCTACAAAGCCTGGTGGAAGACGCGGATCCCCCGTTGAAATGGATCATCATCGACGCCCAGGCGATTACCGACCTAGATATCACCGCCGCCCAGCGCTTTGCGGACCTGCATCGCAAGCTGGAGGATTCGGGCATCGACGTGAAAATCGCCGACGCCACCCGGCCCTTCATGCAGCAACTGGAAAAGGTCGGCCTGTCGGCGGCCCTGGGCACCAAGGAATTTTATATATCGGTGAAAAAGGCGGTGGCCGCCTACGAGGCGCTGCTGTATCCCGCCCGGGAAGTCCGGCTGGTGGTCCGGATCGGCGATGAAGAACCCAGCGAAGTTCACTTCCAACGGCAGGGAAGCAATATGTCCGCCACCTGCACCTGTCATACAGATAACAAGAATCTCCTGTGCCCCCATCGGCTCAAGCTATTGCAGGGTAACTTGGACGACCTCATCCTCTTGGAAGGCTCCGTGGAGGACGTGCAAAAGGTGCGGACCATGATGGAAGGCACCGACATCGAGGTGGCGCTCAAGGCACTGGAAAGCGCGGAAGATATGATGCAAGAAGCGGCCCAGGATTATCAGGAAGCCAAGGCGCTGGTCATCGATGCCATGAAAGACTGATCCGCTTCAGGGGTGGATCCTCATCCCCGCGGCCGGGCTTGGGCGCCTAGTTGAATCCAGGCGCCCAAGGCCCCCTCAGTGGGCATGGGCCAGGGCTTCAGAACCAGGATGCGGCAAGCCGGCGATGCGCCAAATGGTCCGGCACGAGCCGAACAGGGCGGCGATTTCATCCCGGTCCAGACCACTTTCCCGGCACACGCGACGCATCTGGGGCACCGCGCCCAAGGCGTAATACTTACTCCGCACCATGTGAATTACCAGCCAATGGAGGCGTCCCAGGGGACCCACTCCTTCCCGGGCGGCGATCTGTTCGCCCAGCGGCCGACTCCACTGATCCGGATCGCGCAGGAAACCATCCTCGTCGAATAGGATTGGCGCCGGCCCTTGGCCCCCCTGAATTTGCTCGCTAGTTTGCATCTGAGTTCCTTTTAACATTTGGGTTACTGGGTATCCGGGCCCCCCGGTGGGGTACCCGCTTGCCATGGGCCTACCCTAAGGGAGCGCCTATAGAAGGTAAAGCAATAAAAAATGCTGGTGTATCGCAATTCATGATATGCAAGCCAT
>CAZIHO010000001.1:112566-125774 GCA_964538875.1 uncultured Chromatiaceae bacterium | reverse complement strand
CCGGAGGGCTCCGGCCTTTTTCCTAGTAGTTATTATTTTTTTAAAGTGCTAACCAGATACTGGTTATTTCAGTCATCGTACAGCTAGAATTAAAGTCCAAGAAAGCGAAACTGAGGAGATCCTTCGATGAAAGCCCTAGCCAAAAATACCCGCCCCGGAATACCCTGGTTCGCCCTGTTGTTGGGGGCGCTGCTGCTGCAAACCACCCCGCCAAGCGAAGCGGCGCGCATCAGCGGCGATTTGCTTGCCCGTGCGCTTGAGATTTGCCTTGCCTCCCTAGATTCCGAGCCCATCAATGCCGGCAATCGTTGGGGTTGCTGTGCAAGTTCCAACGGGCGAGATTTCTGCGTCGTCTGCACCGGTGAACCGAGCGCCAATTTGGAATGCGAGATTGAATACGATCGGGAGGTCACGATACCGCAAATCGACCAGTACTTAGAGATTTATTCCCAACTGCACAAGCTCGCGCCATTCGACCAGAACAAGATCTACCAGGACAAATCCAACCTGGACGAACTCAAGTGGCAATTGAATAACGGCAAGTAACACAGCCCTCCCGTTGCTCCCGTGACGCCGCTCCGGCAGCGTCACGGGGCTCGGCCCTACACGATGTGGGCCGCGACGGCATTCCCATCCAAAAAAACCTGGATAACGATTTTTTCTTGTAACCCGCCGGCGCGGGAATGCCGGGTGGGGCGCCCGGGCATCCCCTGCCCGGGTCTCAGGGCCAGACTCAAGGCGATGGGCTCTGCGGTGACGGGACGCTGGGCCCTACTCCCAGCCAGTGGCTGCTTCGTTAGCCGCGCCAACGGGGTTGGCGCGGTTTTCCGGAACCTTAGGTTTTTTTCCGGACGCCGCGCAGGCCGAATTCGTCGCTGGCGCGTTGTTCGATGCGCCGGTCGGCGGCGTCTTCCTCGCGGCGGTAAGTGTCGATGACCATGCCGATGGCTTGGGAACGGGTGTGCTTCTGTTGCCAAGTGGCGCGTTTGACTAGGCTTTCCCGGCGGCTGGCGGCGACCCGCTGGGTTTGTTGTTCCACCGCCTTTTCTAGCTTGCTGATGAATCTCTGGTAGTCCAGCAAGCGTTGTACCTCGATACCACCCTGGGCGGCGGCGGTGAAGCGTTGCTGGTATTCATGCCGAAACTGGCGCAGTTGTTCCAGCTTGTCTTCTTCATCCCGCTGGGTGCGCTGGGCCTGCCCCAGGTCCCGGGCAGCGTGCATTTCCCGGTCCTCGACGACTCGATGTACTGGCTTAAGGCGATCGGATGGGGACATGGCGCCTGTCTCTCCAAGGGGGGCCTAGGGCCCCGGACTATTCGTTGGCGGGGAAGAGTTGTTCCAGTTCCGCCAGACTCTGGTCAAAGGTGACCTGGGTGCGCAGGTCCTGGGACAGAAAGCGCCGCAAGGACGGCAAGGCCGCGATGGCCAAGTCGATTTGCGCGTCACTGCCGGGAACATAGGCACCCACGTTGATTAGATCCTTGTTCTGCTGGTACAGGGACCAGGTATGTTTGAACGAGCGGGCCGCTTCCCGGTGACCGGGGCTGGTGATCTCGTTCATGGCCCGGCTCACGGATGCCTCGATGTCGATGGCCGGATATTGGCCCATGTCGGCCAGCTTCCGGGATAACACGAAATGGCCATCCAGGATGGCCCGGGCGGCGTCCGCGATGGGGTCGTTCTGATCGTCGCCTTCCACTAATACAGTATAGAAGCCGGTGATAGAGCCACCCCCCTGGATGCCGTTGCCGGCCCGTTCCACCAGTTGCGGCAGCTTGGCGAACACGGACGGGGGATAGCCCTTGGTGGCTGGCGGTTCGTTGATAGCCAGGGCGATTTCCCGCTGGGCCTGGGCGAAGCGGGTGAGGCTGTCCATGAGCAGCAGCACTTGGCGGCCCCGGTCCCGGAAATATTCGGCGATACTGGTGGCCAGCATGGCGCCGTGCAGACGCCGCAGGGGCGGCTGGTCCGCCGGCACCGCCACCACCACGGCGCGGCGCATGCCCTCCTCGCCCAGGATGCGTTCGATGAATTCCTTGACCTCCCGGCCCCGTTCGCCGATCAGGCCGACCACGGTCACGTCCGCGTCCGTGTAGCGGGTCATCATGCCGAGCAGCACGCTCTTACCCACGCCGGAGCCGGCGAACAGGCCCAGGCGCTGGCCCCGGCCCACGGTCAGCAGGGCGTTGATGGCCCGCACGCCCACGTCGATGGGCTCCTCGATGGGGGTGCGCATGAGGGGATTGAACACCTGGCCGGTCAGGGGCCGCTGTTCCTCGGCGTGGATGGGTCCCTTGCCGTCCAGGGGCAGGCCGGCGCCGTCGATGACCCGGCCCAGCAGGCCATCGCCCACCACCGCCTCGCATACCCGCCCAGTGGGGATGACCCGGGAATCCTGCTCCAGGCCCCGCAAATCGCCGGTGGGCATCAGATAGAGGCTTTCGCCGGCGAAGCCCACCACCTCGGCTTCGATACGTTGGCCGGTACTGCCCACCACGTCGCACTGGCCGCCGATGGCGGCGCGACAGCCTACCGCTTCCAGGGTCAGCCCCACCATGCGGGTCAGGCGCCCTTCCACCACCAGACCCCGGTGGTTGCCGAGGCGGCGCTGGGCGGCGCGCAGCCGTTCACACCAAATCGGCGCCCGGCCCAGGTTGGCAGTTGCCGAGGCCGCCCCGTCCGCACCGGCGGGCATCTCGACCGGCCGCTGGGGCTGTTCCAGGGTTTCAGTCATCGGCTTGGTCCTCGTTGCGCAAGCCGCTCAACAGGGGCGCGATCAGATTGTTGAGCCGGGAATCCAAACTGGCGTCCACCTGGGACGTTTCCGTGACGATGCGACAGCCGCCCCGTTGCAGCGCCGGGTCTTCTTCGATGTTCCAGCTACGGCCGCCGTCGCCCTTGGCGTACAACTGGCGGACGATTTCCGCGTCCTCCGGGTGCAGCTTGAGGCGCACATTGCGGGAGCTGACCGGCAGGATGGCCATGGCCTCCCGCACCACGCCGATGATTTGCTGGGGATCGGTCCGGATTTCCCGCCGGACCAGATGCCGGACCATGGTCACCACCAGGGTGAGCAACTCCTGCTCCACCTGGCTGTCCAGGTCCTTGAAGGGCGTGTCCAGGGTCGCCAGCAGTTGATCCAGACGGTCCCGCCGCTCGGCGGCCTGGCGGCGCCCTTCCTCCAGGGCTTCCCGGTGGCCGAGTTGAAAGCCCTGTTCCCGGCCCCGCTCGAAGCCTTCCGCGTAGGCCTGTTGTTGGATGGCTTCCAGTTCCTCGGCGGTGGGGGGACGGGCCTGGGCTTGGGGAACGTCCTCGGGTTCCGGGACTGGGCCTGGTGTTTCGGCGAGCGGGTCCAGCGACCCCCTGTCGCCAGGTTCCGGCGTAGCCGGTTCCGGGGCGGACGGGGCAGTCCGGTCAAGCAGTTGGGGCGGTAGCCATTGCCGAACCTGGGCAATTTCCTCCGCCGTCAACTGACGCAGGCTAGACAAACTTATCGCCACCACCACCACCCAAGGCTATTTCGCCGGCGTCGGACAGGCGCCGGGCGGTTTGTAGAATTTCCCGTTGCGCCCCTTCTACGTCGCTCAAGCGGGCCGGTGCAGCGGCGGCCAGGTCGTCCTTCAACATTTCCGCCGCGCGCTTGGACATATTCTTGAAAATCTTTTCCCGCAGCGCCTCTTCCGCGCCCCGCAACGCCAACAGCAGTTGATCGGACGCCACTTCCCGCAGCAGGGTCTGAATGCCCCGGTCGTCGATTTCGATCAAGTTGCCGAACACGAACATATTGTCCTGGATATTCTGGCCCAGGTCCGCGTCCGCCTCCAGAATGTGATCCATGATCTCGCTTTCGATGCTGCCGTCCACCAGGTTGAGGATATTGGCGGCGGTCTTGATGCCGCCCAGCGACGAGGATTGGACGTTGGTATTGCCGGATAATTGGCGCTCCAGAATTTCGTCCAGTTCTTGGAGCGCGGCGGGTTGCACGCCGTCCAGGGTGGCGACCCGCATGATGATGTCAGAGCGCACCCGGTCGGGGAACTGGGCCAGCACCTGGGCCGCCTGGTCCGCGTCCAGGAAGGACAGCACGATGGCGATGATCTGGGGATGTTCCAGGCGGATCAATTCGGCGATGCCGCGGGCGTCCATCCACTTGAGTTGTTCCAGACCCTTGGAATTGCGCCCCAGCAAAATGCGGTCGATCATGCCGCTGGCTTTGTCAGCGCCCAGGGCGGTGGTCAGCATGTTGCGGATGTACTCGTCCGAGTCCAGTCCCAGGGCAGTTTGACCCTCCAGGGAGGAGACGAAACTTTCCATCACCGATTCAATCTGATGGGACGTGATATTGGTCAAGCCCGCCATGGTCATGCCCAGGTCCTGGACTTCCTTGGGACCCATGTGCCGCAGGATTTCCGCAGCGTCCTTTTCCCCCAAGGCGAGTAGCAGGATCGACGCCCGCTGGACGCCGGACATCTTCTCGTCGGAGGTGGTTTGTAATGGGTTATCCGGCATCTTCGGTAATCCAACGACGAACCACTTGCGCCACCCGCTTGGGATCCTGGCGCACCAGTTGACGGGCTTCTTCCAAGGTCACTTCATAGCTGCGGGGACCGGCCAATTTCTTCATTTCCGCCAGGGCCGGTAGGGCCGGGTGGCCGCCGTGGCCCGCCGCCCCGCCGCCGAGGAACTGGCCTTGGGCCTCCGCTTCCAATTTGGCCGCCAAATCGCCCTCCAGTCCTTCCTCGGTTTGGGGCGCTGCCGCCTCGCCAGCCCCTGCCGCGCCGCTGGCAGCGGCCCCTTCCGGCAGCACCGGCGAGGTGAGCCGCTTCAGGGTCGGCCGCAACACGCCGAAGATGAGCACCAACACCAGGATGATGGCTCCCAACTGGCGCATCAGGTCCCAGAACCAGGGCGACGTGTAGAAGGGTGGATCAGGCAAAGGCGCCATTTCTTCACTCCCGTGAAAAGCCGCGTTGACCACTTGCACCCGGTCGCCCCGCTGGGCGTTGTAACCGATGGCTTCCTGCACCAGGCCTTCCAGCCGGGTCAATTCTTCCTGGGTGCGGGGCTCACTGGCCGCGCCGGCGCCCGCCGGACCACGATCATCCACCACCACCGCCACGGACAGACGACGCAGGGCGCCCATGGGCGTGCGGGTGTGGCTGACGGTCTTATCCAACTCGTAATTGCGGGTGGCATTGCGACTGGAGTTGACCGGCGCCTTGCTGGCGTCCCCGCCGCCCCCGGATGCCTCCTGGGGCGCGGTACCGGCCGCCGGCGGTTGGTTGGTGAGGGCACCGGGAACTCCGTCCGCGCCGCCGGTCTTGGTCTGTTGCTCCTGGGTCTGCTCGCTGCGCAGGGCTGGCTGGTCCGGGTTGAAGCGTTCCTGGGTCTGCTCGTTAAAAGTAAAGTCCAAATCGGCGGTCACTTCCGCCCGCACCCGGTCCGCTCCCAGCAACGGGATCAGGATATCGTGGATGCGCTGCTGATAACGCGCTTCCAGCTCATGGGTATATTCCAGTTGGGCGGTGGACAGGGCCAGGCCCGAAGAACGGTCATCCCCGGACAGGAGCCGGCCTTTTTGATCCACCACCGTGACCCGCTCCGGAGTCAGTTCCGGCACGCTGGCTGCCACCAGATGGGTGACCGACTCCACCTGCCCCTTGGCCAGGGCGCGGCCGGCGCTGAGCTTGAGCACCACCGAGGCGCTCGGCACCTTGCGGTTGCGGGCGAACACGGATTGCTTAGGCGTCGCCAGATGCACCCGGGCTGATTCCACGTTGGCCAGGGTGGCGATGGAGCGGGCCAATTCTCCCTCTAGGGCGCGCTGGAAACGGGCCGCCTCCAGGTTGTTGCTGGTGGCGAAACTGGGTTCCTGCTGGAGCAGTTCAAAGCCGACACTGTCATCCTTCGGCAAACCCAGACCGGCAATTTTCATCCGCGCCTGGGCCACCTGGGCGGTGGGGACGGTGATGACGCCGCTCATTTCGTCCACCTTGGCCGGGACGCCGATCTGCTGGAGCGCTTCCACCACCTGGGGCAAATCCTTTTGGGACAGGTTGGCGTAAACGGGACTGTAGCTCGGTGTGCGGGACCAGAGTACCACCGCTACCCCCAGTGCCACGCTCAGGGCGATCCCGATCAACACGCCGACTTGGCGAATGAGGGGATTTTCCAGCATCCGCTGGGCGCGCGCCGCCGGGGTGTTGCCGGTGAGAACCTGGCCGGACAAGGAGTTGCCGGCGGAGGGGGTCACGAGTTCGTTGGCCATGGGTCGATGTCTTGGCTAAGCAGTGATAGTCAGTTAAATCGGCATATTCATCACGTCCTTGTAGGCATCCACTAACTTATTGCGCACCTGAACCATGGCTTGGAAAGATAAATTCGACTTTTGCAGATCCACCATCACCTCGGCCAGGTTGGCGTTACCCTCCCCCAGCTCGAATTGGGTGGTCTTTTTCTGGGCGGTCTGCTGGGTGGCGTTGACCTGATCGATGGACTCCCGCAGCATGTCGCCAAAACTCACCTGGCCGGCGGCTTCCTGGGCCGGTTCCACGCCGCCCTTGGACTGGGTCGCCATGGCCCGCATCTGGGCCAACACCTGCTCGACGCTCATGTAATCGCTCATGGGTCTTCTCTTATTCAGGAGCCGCTAACTTGAGGGACGCTGGACCGGCCGGATTTCGTCAAGTTTCCGTCGGGACCGGGCTGGGCGTCTCTTGCTGCTCCTAAATATGCATTTCCCAGGCCAGGTTCGAGGAAGGGCGGAATTCCGTCCCTGCTCAGGTCAAATTCCCGGGGCTGGACACAGCCCGGCGCCGGCCGCCACTCAGTGTGGCCGCCGGCGCCGTCGCGCCTCCGGTGATGCCCTAGGCGTACCTAGGGCACGTCTAGCCCCGCGTCCCGCATACGGGCGATCTTATAGCGCAGGGTCCGCTCGCTGATACCCAACCGCTCCGCCACCTGGCGCCGGTTGATGTTGGGATCCCGCAGGGCTTCCAGAATCATACGATCCTCCACCGAGCGCAGATCTTCGTTGAGGCTGCCGCCAGGCTTGGCTTCGACCGGGGCGGCCGGCGCCGCGTGGGATACCAGATCCGGATTATCCTCAAACAACAGATCCTCGCCTTCGATGCGATCCCCGCCAAGCAGAATCAGGGCCCGCTGCATCAAGTTATCCAACTCCCGAACATTGCCGGGCCAGCGGTGGGCCACTAGCCGGCGTTCGGCTTCCGGACTCAATTCCGGCACCGGTTGGCCGGGGCTGACCCGCTGGCGCAGCAGATGCCGGGCCAGGGGCAGAATGTCCCGGGTACGTTCCCGCAGGGGCGGCAGGGTGATGGGGAACACATTGAGCCGGTAATAGAGGTCTTCCCGGAAGCGGCCCGCCGATACCTCTTCGCGCAGGTTGCGGTTGGTGGTGGCCAGCACCCGCACGTCCAGAGTGATGAGGCGCCGGCCACCGAGCCGCTCCACTTCCCGCTCTTGCAGCACCCGCAACAGTTTGGCTTGCAGGTCCAGGCTCATTTCGGAAATCTCGTCCAGCAATAGGGTGCCATGCTGGGCTTGCTCGAATTTGCCGGGCGCAGACTGGTAGGCGCCGGTGAAGGCGCCCTTCTCGTAACCAAACAGCACCGCTTCCAGCATGTTGTCGGGAATGGCGGCGCAGTTGATGGCGACGAAGGCGTTGTCCCGGCGCGGCGAGGTCTGGTGCAGGTAGCGGGCGAACACTTCCTTACCAGTACCACTCTCGCCGCACAGCAGCACGGTGGCGTCGCTGCGGGCGACCCGCCGGCAGGTTTCGATCACGTCCCTGGAACGCAGATCCTCGGCGACCGGCACCGAGGGTCCCGGCGTTTCCGGTTCGGTCAGGTAGCGGGCCACCTTGTTCAGCAGCACCTGGGCCTCGAACGGCTTGACCAGATAGTCCACCGCGCCGTCCCGGATCGCCTTGACCGCCTTCTCGATGGTGCCGTAGGCGGTAATCAACAACACCGGCACCGCCGGATAGTTGTTGCGGATGCGTTGGAGCAGCACATGGCCGTCCATGGGCCGCATCTGCACGTCGCTCACCACCATGCCGAAGGCTTCCTTGGCCAGGATGCCCAGAGCCGCCTCGCCGTCCGCTGCCGACCGCACCCCATATCCCGCCAATTCCAGGGTATCGCTCAGCGCTTCCCGCAGGCAGGGATCGTCTTCCACCACTAGAACGGTCGCGTGACTCATGGTCTGCTCCTTACCTTGATGCAAAAGCTATCTTGACCTGGGGAACGTCGCTGAACGAGTCAGGGACGCCCAGGATGGCCCGGCTTGGACCGGATTCGCCCACCCAAGCGGGCACCTCAGAAACTAGGCGTCCCTCGCCCACTGCGCCGCACGGTTGGACCGGCAGGCTGGCGGGATCGAGGCACGGCAATTCGATCAGGAAACAGGCACCGCATTCCTCCTCTTCCAGGCTCACCCGGCCGCCGTGGTCCAACACCACGGACTGGACCACCGCCAGGCCCAGGCCGGTACCGTCGCTGCGGGTGGTGAAGAAGGGATCGAACACCTGGTCGCGGATGTCGTCCGGCACGCCGGGGCCGTCATCCTGGAAGCGCAGCCGGGCAGTGCCATCCGGCGCCGGACTCAGTTCGACGCGGATGCGCACGCCGCTGCCGCCGTGTTGCAAGGCGTTGCCGATCAGGTTGGCGAAGGCGCCCTGCAGGGCGTCCGGATTGCCCAGCACCCAGGGCCGGAAGCCGTCCGCCACCCGCCATGCCACCTGTCCCTGCCAGGCTTGGATCTGGGCTTCGCTGGACGCCAGCAGGTCCCCCACCAGGTCACTGAGGTCCAGGCATTCCAGGTGCTGGGTATGGCCGCGACTGAAGGCCAGGATGTCGTTCACCTGGTGTTCCATGTGCTGGAGCCGGTTCCGCAGCCGCTCGGCGAATTTTTGACGCTGGGCGCGGGGCAAGTCGTCCCGGGCCAGATGGCCCAGGTACAGGAGCGCGCTACTGAGGGGAGTGCGAATCTGATGGGCCAGCTTGGCGGCCATTTCGCCCATGGCGCCCAGGCGTTCCTGACGTTCCAGCCGCTCCCGCAGCCGGCGCGCTTCAGTCACGTCCTGCAACACCAGGATGCGGCCCGGAGCCTGGTCCAGGGTGCGTTCCGTGAGAATGAGGATGCGCCCGTCCACCAGGCGCCGTTCGCTGGGACCCACGCCCGGGGACAGACGGCGCGCCGCCACCAGGTCCCAGGATTCGCCGGGTTCCGGGTTGCCCAGCAGGTCCCTGGCCACCGGATTCAGTTCCCGCAGGGCGCCGGCGCCATCCAGCAGCACTACGCCGGCAGGCAAGGCTTCCAACAACTTGGTGAGCCGTTCCGCCAGGCGCTCCTTTTCCGCCAGTTGGCGCATGCGCTCGCCCCGGGATTCCGCCAGCTCGGCACTGAGAATCTCCACCCGGCGTTGCAGTTCCTGGTAGGACACCGCCAACTGGGTGGACAGCTCATTGAAGAGCTGGAAGGCGTTTTCTAGGGCCTGGGAGCGGGCCTGGAAGTCGTTGGGCATGGCTGACTCTGGCAAAGCGCACGGAACATTCCGCGCCTAGTCAACCCTGTGCAAGGCCCATGCCTAAGTGGCAATATGTTCTAAATCAAAAGGTTATATATTGAAGATGGCGGCGCTCGTCAAATATCCGACTCGGGCCGCCAAAAACAGGCCGGGGGATGGGATCCCCGCCCCTGGACGGCTAGAGGTCGGTCTCAGCGCCCCGTTGCAGGCCGTACTTGCGCAGTTTCTCCACCAGCGTGGTGCGGCGCATACCCAGGCGCTGGGCGGCGTGGGCAACCACCCCGTCCGCTTCTTCCAGGGCTTGGCGGATCAGGCTCAGTTCCAGGTTGCTGATGTGGGCCTTGAGGTCCAGGCCTTCCTGGGGCAGCCGGGCCACGTCGCCGGCGGCGGAACCCAGGCCCGCCAGAGCCGCCGGGTCGATGGTGGCGGCTTGCTCGGACAAGGCGCCGATGGGGCCGGCCGGGCGAAATTTTTCCGGCAAATCGCCCACTTCCACCAGTCCATAGGGAAATAGGATTGCCAGACGTTCAATCAAATTGGCCAGTTCCCGCACGTTGCCGGGCCAGGAATATTGATTGAGGGAGGTCACCGCCGTGGGGGTCAGGCGCACCGAGCCGCGCCGCTCCTTCTCGATGCGGGTGATAAGGTCGGTTACCAGCACCGGGATGTCCTCCCTCCGGTCCCGCAAGGGTGGCATTTCGATGGGAAAGACGTTAAGGCGATAAAATAAATCCTCCCTAAAGCGATTTTCCCGGATCGCCAATTCCAAATCCCGGTGGGTGGCGGCGATGATGCGCACATTGGACTGCATGGTCTTGTTGCTGCCAACGCGCTCGAACGTCCGTTCCTGGAGCACCCGCAGCAGCTTGACCTGCATGGACATGCTCATGTCGCCGATTTCGTCCAGGAACAGGGTGCCGCCCTCGGCCAGCTCGAAGCGACCCTGCCGGGTGCTGATGGCGCCGGTAAAGGCGCCCTTTTCATGGCCGAACAACTCGCTTTCCAGCAGATCGCCGGGGATGGCGCCACAGTTCACCGGCACGAAGGCCCGGCTACGGCGGCTGGAGTGGTAATGCAGTTTGCGCGCCACCACTTCCTTGCCGGTACCGGATTCCCCCAGGATCAGCACCGTGGCGTCGGAATCCGCCACCTGCATGATCATTTTGTTGACCCGCTGAATGGAGCGGCTGTTGCCGGACAGGCTGCGGAACAGTTCCACCGGCCGCTTGCGGCGTTCGTCGGCGGTCAGGGCTTCGCTGAATACCTGGGCCTTGTGCAGCAGGTTGATGAGAATGTCATAGCGGGTCGGGATCTTGATGGACGCCAGCAGGGACAGGCCCGCCGCCGTCAATTGGCGGCCGGTGTCCTCGTGCAGATCCACGCCAAACAGAGGCGGGGCCAGGTCCCGGGCTCTCAGGACCTGGATGAATTGCGTCAGGGTCGCCTCGTCCAGGTCCGGACCCAATAGAAGAATCGCCCGCAGGCCCTCGTCACCTTCCAAGCGGCTTGCTAGCTGGTCCGGAACGGTCACCCAATCCAGGGCATAGTCCAGCAGACCCAGCACATGCTCCAGGTAGTCGCGCCGCTTGACCGATCCGTCCAGGAGCCATACCCGGCCCTTCCCAGGCAGGTCGGAAAAAGCGTCAGATCCCATACATGCTCCTCGCGGTGGTCAGCGGCAAAAAACCGGCGCCAAATCACCCCTAGTAGAACAAGTTTTGCCCGCTCTGTCAAAATAACGACGCATTATTTCTTGGTTGAGGATAATGGTCTAACCAAATAAAAAAGCAGCAAGATTCCGGCTTGGCGCCGGGCCTGGAAGGAGGGGGCTGGCGACCGGCGCGGCTCAGGTCTGGCAGCGGCGGCAAAAGAAGCTGGAGCGCTGGCCGATGCGCACTTCCTCCAGCACCTTGCCACAGGCGGGACAGGCTTGTCCGGCGCGGCCGTAAACCGCCAACTGCTGGGCAAAATAGCCGGGTTGACCGTCGACTTGGCTGAAGTCCCGCAGACTGGTGCCACCCTGGACGATGGCGGCTTCCAATACGGCGCGGATGGCGCCAGCGAGACGCTGGTAGCCGTGGCTGGAAAGGTCTCCGGCGGCCCGTCCCGGATGGATGCGGGCCTGGAACAGGGCTTCGTTGGCGTAGATGTTACCTACCCCCACCACCACCCGGCCGTCCATGATGAAGTTCTTGACCGCCAGCCGCCGCCCTTGGGCCAGCCGGTGCAGGTAAGCGCCGTCGAAGCCAGGCTCCAGGGGTTCCGGGCCCAGGTTCCGTAACAGGGGGTGGGCCAGGGGATCGTCCGGGCTCCAGAGACAGGCGCCGAACCGGCGCGGATCCCGCAGCCGCAGGCAGGCGCCGGAATCCAGCACCAAGTCCAGATGATCGTGGGGACCGGGCAGAGTGGCGACGGGCAGCATCCGCAAACTGCCGGACATGCCCAGATGCAGGATCAGGTTGCCCTGGTCGAGCCGCAGCAGCAAATACTTGGCGCGCCGCTCCAGAGCCACCAGGATGCGCCCAGGCAACAATTCCGGTAAGGCCGGGTCCACCGGCCAGCGCAGGTGCGGTTGGCGCAGGCGCAATTCCTGGATACGCCGGCCCAGCAGATGGGGCGCCAGCCCCCGGCGCACGGTTTCGACTTCAGGCAACTCGGGCATGGCTAGGGGAGCGGCTGGGCGAGAAAGGCGTCCACCGGCGCGACCAGCCATTGCTGATACTGATCGTCGATCAGATGCACCTGATCCCCTAGCCGGACATAACGCCGCCGCCGCAGGGGTTCGTCGGCGCCCACCATCAGGGCGACGCTATCCAACTGGACCCAATAGGCTGGATCATCCAGCCCCCAGGCGCCGAGATCCCCGTCCTTGGCGGAAAAACTTCGATACACCCGCGCCGCCGCCAAGCGCGCCAATGCCTGGACCCGGCGCGGGTCCGCCGGCCCGGCCTGGGGATAGGTCAGACGCCAGCCGTCCGGGCCCCGCTCCAGAACCAGCTTGAGGCCCCGGCGGTCCCCGAGCCGGATGGCCGCCAGGCGATCCGGGTCCAGGGACGTGAGGGGGCCCTGGTGATCCGGATCCGGCCAAACCCACAGCGCCAACCCCAATAGACTCACCAACCCCAACAGCAGCAGGTTGACCCGGACTGGCGTCATCGGAACGCCCGCCCCAATGGTGCCTGGCCAACACCCCGCCCTGGGCGCGGCGGAACCGGGCCGATAGGAATAGGCAGGAGTAGGACTCCCAGGGTACACTGACTTGCCGCCGACAGTTTTGGGTGCGCGGCGTGGTAAGGAACGATCATTTATCTCTCATCACGAGGAGGAATCTACCCATGAAATTTCTTAAAAGCCTGTTTATGCTGACTCTATTGATTTTTTCGCCCCTGGGCCTGGCCGAGGTCATCGATATTAACACCGCCGATGAGGCGGCTTTTCAGCGTGCCATGAAGGGCGTGGGACCAACCAAGGCCAAGGAAATCGTCCAGTACCGGACCCAGCACGGTCCCTTCAAGAGCCCGGACGATCTGCTCAACGTCAAGGGTATTGGTCAAAAAACCCTGGATGACAACCGGGCCAACCTGAGCGTGGGCGGCGGCGCGGCCACCAGCCTGACCAAGCAGCCAGCCGCAGCCAAGACCGAGGCGGCGGCCAGTG
>CAZIHO010000001.1:62060-112466 GCA_964538875.1 uncultured Chromatiaceae bacterium | reverse complement strand
AGCCTAGCCACTCCGGCCACCGCTACCACCGCCGGCGCCGCCAAGACGGAGGCGGCGGCCAGCGTGGGCGCCGCCAAAGCGGGCATGACCGCGCCGGCCAGCCCCAGCCTGCCCAAGACTGGCGTCCCGAGCCCCTAGCCAGGTGATTTTTTCCGGCACAGGGACGTGCCGCATCCCGCCCCGGCGCGATCAGCTTGGGCGCTTATCCAGCACTTCAGCTTCCAGCACCACCACCGAGCGGGGACCCAGCGGATAGTCGGTGCCCCGCACCAGGGGTTGTTCCCCCGGCGGGCGGATGTCATCCGGCGTGGGCAGACTGGTATCCACGACCCGGCGCCAGGCCAATCCCCTAGCCTGGGGAATCTCGAAGCGGCGCGGCCGGTCGGAAAAGTTCAACATCAGATGCAAGGGATTGCCCCCATGCCGGGTTTCCCCCAGGGTACAGGCCAGGATGCGGGCCTCCGGATCATCCCAGGGCGGCTGACCCAGTTGTGCCCCATGCCAGGTCACGTCCGGGAACCGGGCGGCCTCGCCCTTGGCTCCGGTCAGGAAACGCCGCCGGCGCAAATTGGGGTGACGGCGCCGCAACGCGATGAGTTCCTTGGTAAAGCGGAACATATCCTGGTTCCGCTCCAGCAGACTCCAGTCCACCCAGCCGGTGGCGTTGTTTTGGCACCAAGCGTTGTTGTTGCCGCCCTGGCCGCGCAGAAACTCATCGCCCGCCAACAGCATGGGGATACCTTGGCTGAGCAGCAATACCGCCATGAAGTTCTTGGCCTGGCGGCGGCGTAGCGCCAGTATCGCCCCATCCTGGGTCTCCCCTTCCGCACCGCAATTCCAGCTGAAATTTTCGCAGCAGCCGTCCTGGCCCTCCTCCTGATTGGCGTCGTTATGCTTGCGGTCATGACTGACCAGGTCCCAGAGGGTGAAGCCGTCATGGCAGGTGACGAAGTTGACGCTGTTAATCGGCAACCGCCAGTTGGGCTCGTAGAGATCGCTGCTACCCCCTAGGCGGGTCGCCAGCTCGCCGGCCAGACCCGGATCACCCCGGACACAGCGCCGGATGCTGTCCCGGTAGCGGCCGTTCCACTCGGACCAGCGATAGCCGGGAAAGGTGCCCACCTGGTAGAGGCCGGCGGCGTCCCAGGCCTCGGCGATGATTTTGGTGCCGCCCAGAAAATTGGACAATTCAATGCCCCACAGCACCGGCGGATTGGCCATGGGCAGTCCGTCCTCGCCCCTGGCCAGGGCGCTGGCCAGATCGAAGCGGAAGCCATCCACGTGCATTTCCCGCACCCAATATTCCAGGCAATCAATGATGAAGCGGGCCACGAACGGATGATTGGCGTTGACCGTGTTGCCGCAGCCGGTGTAATCCCGGTATTGGGCCCGGTCCGCCGGGTCCAGGTGGTAAAAGGTTTCGTTGCCGAAGCCCTTGAAGTTAATCATGGGACCCAGCGCGCCGCCCTCGGCGGTATGGTTGAACACCACGTCCAGAATGACGCCGATCCCGGCCCGGTGCAGGGCCCTGACCAGATCCCGGAACTCCCGGCGTTGGGTGCCCCGCTCCGGCGTCACGCAGTACCCCGGATGGGGGGCGAAAAAACCTAGGGTGCTGTAACCCCAGAAATTCTCCAGACCCGCCTCCGCCACCGCCTGGGGCGTATCCTGGGCATCGAAGGCCATGATCGGCATCAACTCCACATGGTTGATGCCCAGGTCCCGGAGATAGGGAATTTTCTCCATCAGCGCCGCGAAGGTGCCCGGATGACTACAGCCAGCGCTCGGGTGGCGGGTAAAGCCACCCAGGTGCAACTCGTAGATGACCATCTGGTCCGATGGCAGGTGCAGGGGGTGATCCCCTTCCCAATCGTAATCCTCATCCGCCACCACTTGGGCGCGGGGCGTCTGATGGGGTGCGGGCCCGTCCCGTAGCAGGCGTTGCCGGTTCCAATGGTGGTAACTGACCGCCCGCGCCCAGGGGTCCAGCAATTCCACCCGGGGATCGAAGCGATAGCCCCGGCCATGGGTGTCCCGGGGGCCATCCAGGCGCCAGGTATAATGGGTGCTGGCGGGCAGGCCCTCCACCAGGACGTGCCAAGTGAAGAAGGTATGGTGGACCTCCGGGTCCAGGGCAATGACCTGGAACGGCCGGCGGGAGCGGCCACTCTCGTACAGCAGCAGTTCCGCCCGGATTGCATGGCGGCTAAATACCGAGAAGTTGACGCCCTCGGTCCCTACGCTGGCGCCGGCGGGGAATCTGCGTCCCGGTCGAATGGGGTAGGGAGGACCCAAGGTGACGAACTCCTGATCCGGGCGGCCAAAGGGTCCCTATTTCAACCTGGTCTGGGCCCCAAGGCAACCGAAACACCGTCGGCCGGCGTTATAACAGCATTCAATCTCCTCATTACTATGTTTCATCGGGCACTCTGGAGACCATGAATTCCCATGCGCGAACCTCGCCTCTGGGTTGACCAACCCTTGACCCCCGGCGGCCGGATCAACCTGGATTCCGGTGCCGCCCGGTATCTGCTCCAAGTGCTGCGACTGCGGACCGGCTCCCTGGTACTGGCCTTCAACGATCAGGGTGCCGAACATGCCGCGCTGCTCAGCATGGCGGGCCGGGACGGGGCCTCTTTGGATATTCAGGAATTGCGCCGCTGGGAAGATCCGCCCAAGCTGGAACTGCATCTACTGCTAGGCATCTCCAAGGGCGAACGCATGGATTTCAGCCTGCAAAAAGCGGTGGAACTGGGAGTGACCCGGATCTCCCCCTTGCTGACGCGACGCAACGTGGTGGAGTTACGGGGCGAACGCCTGGAACGGCGGCTGCAGCATTGGCGCCAGATTCTGGCCGCCGCTGCCGCCCAATGCGGGCGTTGTCGATTGCCGGCCCTGGACGCCCCCCACGCCCTGGAGCAGGCCCTAGACGGGGCCCAGGGAGATCTCGACATCTTGCTGTATCACCGGGGCACCGCCAGCCTCCCGGAGTTGGCGCCGCCGCGCCGGAGCATCCGGCTACTGATTGGGCCGGAGGGCGGCATGGAACCGGAGGAAGTGTCGCTGGCCCAGCGGCGGGGCTTCATCCCGGTGCGTCTGGGTCCCAGAATCCTGCGCACCGAAACGGCGCCCCTGGCCGCCCTGGCGGCGATCCAGGCATTGTGGGGTGATTTCCGGCCCGACGATTAACCCGGCCCCATGGCCCCCAGCACCAGGCGTTCCAGGGCATCCAGGTCCGGAATCCAGGCCGGCACCTCGTTAATCAGCAGTTCGACGCGAATCAGGGGCGAGGACAGGCTCGGTTTGGAAATCGGCTCCAAAATCGACGGCTTCATGCGGGTCAAACGGAGGGTGCCCTGGATCCGCATCCCCACATGGGGCAGATCCGGAGAACCGTTCAGCGTATTGAACACCAGAATCCGCTCCCGCTCCCCCTTGACCGGCCGGGCCGGTGTGTGGCCCATGGCCAGTTCCAGGGACACCACCGGAATCACTTGTCCGCGCCAAGTCAGGCGCCCCAGCCACCAATCCGGCCGGCCCGGCTCTGGCTCCAGCGCGGTGGCGGGCACCACCTCCGCCACCGCCGCGTTGGGCAGCGCCAGATAACGCCCCAACAGCGGGATCAAGACACCCCGCAATTCCTGACTGGCCAGGGAGCGGCCCTTCATCAATCAGCCTCCGCCAAGACGGCAAAGATGTTGTCCAATAAATCCGTTTCCTGATAGGGCTTGCCAAGATAGCGCTTCACGCCCAAGGATAGGGCGAGATTCTTGTGCTTCTCGCCGGTCCGAGACGTGATCATGATGATCGGGATACGTTTTAGATCCTCGGAATTACGCATGTGGCGCGCCAACTCGTAACCGTCCATGCGCGGCATTTCGATGTCCAAAAGCATCAGATCGGGTTTTTGCTCCTGCAACTGGGCCACCGCATCCACCCCGTCCTTGGCGGTCAGCACCTCCATGTTGTGGCGCTTGAGCAGGCGGGTGGTGACCTTGCGCACCGTGATGGAGTCGTCCACCACCATGACCTTGACGGACTTCTCGCCGGCACCCTTGTCTTCGTGCTGCTCCACCGTCTGGGGCGCCTGGACCACTTCCATGCGCACCAGGGCCGGAATATCCAAAATCAACACCACCCGTCCATCCGCCAGAATGGTGCCGCCGCTGATCCAACGTACCGTGGACAACTGGGGCCCCACCGACTTCATGACAATCTGCTGGTTGCCCCGGATCCGGTCCACTTGGACCGCCACCCGGTGCTCGCCGGTACGCACCAGCAGCAGGGGCAACCACTTGCGTCCCCCCTCGCCCACATGGGGCGCCAGGGTCCCCAGCAGCCCGCCCAGGTAACGCACCCGGTAATCGTGTCCGGCGTAACTGAAGCTGGACTTTTTCCCGGCGAAAAAGGTGGCTAGCTCGGCAGCATTGATCCGCACCACGCCTTCCACCGTAGTATGGGGAACCGCGAAGATCTCCTCCCCCAGTTCCACCAGCAGAGCCATGGAGATGGCCAGGGTGAAGGGCAGCCGAATGGAGAAGCTGGTGCCCCGGCCCGGCTGGGAAGCAATCTCCAAGGTGCCGCCCAACTGCTTCACTTCGCTGACCACCACGTCGGTACCCACGCCCCGGCCGGAAATCTGGGTCACCTCCTTGACGGTGCTGAAGCCCGGCTCCAGGATCAACTGCATCAGGTCGTCGTCGCTCAGTTGGGTGGTGGCGTCGATCAGGCCCGATTCCACCGCTCGCCGCCGAATGGCGTCCAGGTTCAAGCCTGCGCCATCGTCACTGACGGTGATGGCCACGTCATTGCCTTCCCGGGCGAAGTACAGGGACACCTTGCCCACCGCCGGCTTGCCCAGGGATTGGCGCCGGGCCAGGGGTTCGATGCCGTGGGAAATGGCGTTGCGCAAGATATGTTCCAGGGGCGCCACCATGCGCTCCAGAATGTTGCGATCCATCTCACCCTCGGCGCCAAACACTTCCAATTCCGCCTTCTTACCCAGGGACACCGCTGTCTGACGCACCAGACGATGCAGACGCGGCACTAGGTGGCTGAAGGGCACCATGCGGGTGCGCAGCAAGCCATCCTGGAGTTCATTGGTCAGCCGGGAATGCTGCAACAGCAGGGTTTCGGACGCCTTTTGCTGGTCGTCCAACAGGTTGCGGATGCTGGACAGGTCGTTGACGGTCTCCAACAGACTGCGCGACAACTGCTGAATGGTGGAGAACCGGTCCAACTCCAGAGGATCAAAATCGGTCCGTATCCCCTGGCTCGGCTCCCGCTCAAAGCGATACAGGATTTGGGCCTCGGTCTCGATCTCCATTTGCCGCAACTGCTCGTGCAGGCGCGAAACCGTTTGCTCCAACTCGCCTAAGTTGAAGCCCAGTGCGGTGTTTTGCTCCTCCAAGCGGGCCCGGTAGATGCTGATTTCGCCCGCATGGTTGACCAGCCGGTCCAGCAGATCGGAACGCACCCGCACCTGCTCGTACTTGGGCTGGGCCGCGACTGGCTTCATCAGGAGCGGTTCCGGTGCCGGCGGCTTCAGGACCAGCGCGGGCGCCGGCACCACCATGGGCGTTTCAATTAACGCTTCCTGGTCCGCGCCGCGGGTCCCTAAAGACGGCTCCTCGGCTGAAGCGGCCCGGAAACCCTCCAATTCCCGGATCAACCCGGTGGCCCGGCGCACCGGCTGGGCATCCCGCACCGCAGCCACCTGTTCCGCCAGTTGGTCTGCCGCCCGCTGGGCCAGGGGGAACAGCTCGGGAAATTCTGCCAACTCCTCCGGCGTCACGCCGGTCACCAAGGTTTCCAGGGCGTGGCTCAAATCACCGATGGATTGAATGCCCGCCAACCGGGCACCGCCCTTGAGGGTATGCAGGGTTCGCCGCAGGGGATCCGCCAATTCCACCTGGTCCGGTTGGTCTTGCCAGGCCCGCAACCCGGCGTCCAACTGCTCCAACAGATCCTCGGATTCCTCCAGGAAAATGCCGACCAGTTCCGGGTCCCCGCCGATCAAATCCTCGTGACCCGCGTCCGGGGTCTCCAGCGTGGGTACCGGTTCCGGCGTAGGCGCGGCCACCGGCCCTCTTCGCCGCGCCTTGCGGCTGGCCCGCTTGGCGGGTTCCGGCGCCGGCGCGCCGGCCGGGGCCTGACCTTTGGTTGCGGTGACGTCCGGCGGCACCTGCCGGTGGGCCTGGAGAACGGCGACCAATTCCCCATGCCGCCGTACCGGCCGACCCCACCGCAGGGCTTCCACCTGTTCGGTCAGGCAATCCGCTGCGTCCTGGGCATGACTCAGCAGTTCCGGATCCCGTTCCAGCCGGTCTGGACTCAGGTCGGTCAAACAGCTTTCCAAGGCATGGCTCAAATCGCCCACCGGGCCAACGCCGGCCAGACGTGCGCCGCCCTTGAGGGTATGCAGAACCCGCAGCAGGCTGTCCAACGCAGTCCCGTCCGGTTGGGCGCGCCAGAGTCGCAAGCCCTCCCCCAGTTGGTCCACCAGTTCGTTAGCCTCGTCGGTGAACATGGCGACCAGTTCCGGGTCGCCCGCGATCTCTTCCCAATCCGCCGCGTAGGACTCCTCGTCCAGAGCTTTAGACAGCGGTGCGGCGGCGTCCGGCTCCTGGTCTTCCGCCCCGGCCAGGATCTGCTCCGCGACCTCTAGCTCCCCAAACACCAGATCCTCGCCGCTGAGCGGCTTCTCGACGGAAACCTCGTCCAGCAAGGAGGGTTGGGGGATCCAAACCGGTTCCGCCATGTCTGGGGCACCCAGATCGGACGGCTCGAAACGAATCTGGCTGCCCTCCGCCTCGTCTTGGGCCAACAGGGCCTCGATGCCCAGGGGTACGGTCGCCTCTTCCTCACTGGTGGCTTCGCTATCCGTCGCGGCGGATGCCGGGGCCAAGCCCGTCTCGAAGGACTGGATCTCCTCTATCAGACCCGTCGCGGGCGGGGGTAGCCGCTCGTCATGGACCGCCGCCACCTGGTCTTCCAAGACCAACGTGGCCCGCCGCAACAGGGGCAGCAGCCGCGCCTCCGGCCCGCCAGGCCGGTCCGCTTGCCGGGCCAGCAAATGTTCCAGGGCCTGACTCAAATCGCCGATGGCCTGGATCTCCGCCATCCGGGCACCGCCCTTCATGGTGTGAAACAGGCGCTTGAACTCCAACGGTAAATCGCCCAGCCGGCCCGCCTCCCAATCCGTCAGGCCGTGGCGCAGCGCCACCAGCAACTCGTAGGCTTCCTCAAGGAAAATGTCCAGCAATTCCCGGTCGGCAAAGATCCCCTCCAGACCAGGCGTATGCCCGGCTGTGAGCTGGAGTGCCTCGGGCTCCGGCTCCGGCGCGGTCTCCAGCCCGGGAGCCACCGTATCCGGTAGAACTGGCGCGGTTCCCTCCTCGCCGCCTGCCTCGACCAACTCGCGGATGGCCTGCCCGTGGGCCTCGACCTGCGCCAGCAACTCCACCGTGGGCGGAAATACCGACAGGGGCATGTTGAGCAAGCCGATCATTTGGCCGATCAGGTCGGCGCCGTCCTTGAGTAACTCAATATATTTGCGCGTGCCGCCGCGCCCGCTCTGATTCAACTGCACGGCTAGGCGCTCGAGCGCCTTGGCCACCACGGCGATGGGGTCGACTTCCGCCATCCGGGCACTGCCGGCCAGGGTGTGCAGAGCCCGAATGAGGTCATCCGTCAAGATAACCGGAAAATCCCCTTGGTTACTGACCGAGACGAACAAGCGCACCTGTTCGACGTGTTCCCGGGCCTCGGCCTCGAAAATTTCCCGGAGTTCCGAGTCCTCCACCGAGCACTGTTCCGCCCAATCAGACGACTCCTCATCCCCATAGCCCAATTCAGACGACGGCTGGGATTGGCCGTCCACCGGCTCGGAATCCGCCAAGCCGGCGTTCCGGGCCTCCACCAGCACCCGCGCCCGCCCCATCAGGGCTTCCACGGCAATCCGGGGTTGACGTTGCTCGGCTTGGGCTTCGATCAATTCCGGGAGCGCGGCCACCGCCTCGTCCAATACGTCAAGAATCGGACCACTGAGGGACAAGGTTTGGTCGATCAGTCGATTGAGCAGGGCCTCGATGGACCAGGCAAATTCACCGATGGTATGGGCACCCACCAGGCGCCCGCTGCCCTTGAGGGTATGGAAGGAACGCCGGAACCGGGTCAAGGCTTCCTGATCTGTCTGGTCTCCCCGCCAACGAGCGTAATATTCCTCGATAACGTCCCGTTCTTCCCTGGATTCCTCCAGGAAGATTTCCAGGATTTCAGAGTCTATCTCCTCAAAGGCCACCGGCGCCGGCGCCGACACAACTTCCTCAACGGGCACCTCGACCAGCGGCTCCGTGTGCAACGCCTCCCCGGATGGGGTGGCAGGTTCGGCTTCGATGGGCCAGGCCACGGCGGCGGCGGCAGCACTTTCCGCCCCGGCCCGATCCAGCCGCCGCACCGCATCGGCGACTAGGTTGAGGATGCCCAGGGCGTCACCGCGGTCCTCGCCTACCGCTTCCATGAAATAGTCGATTCCGGTAATACCGTCCGCCAGGGCTTCCAGCATGTCCTGGGATGGGGGCTCCCGGCGACCCACGAACGAGGCCTGCAAATAGGCGACGATCCGGTCCAGAAGATCAGCGGAACGCACCTGTCCGATCACCCGCAAGGCACCGGCGACGCCGTGCAACAATCCAGGCGTCACCTGCAACGGCTGGGGATCCGAGGGGTTGTCGATAAAGGTCGCGATGGCCTCCTTGACCTTGGACATGTCCACCGCCGCTTCCGTGAGCGTATGCCGGATCAGCCCGTGGATTTCGCCCCGGGGCAGGGCCAATCCGGGGACATCACCGACGTTCCGGGATGGGGGTTCTTCCTGGTAGATATTTTCCAGGGAGGACTCGACGTACAGCAGATCCCCAGCGATGCCCATCAACAACCCATCATCGGCGTCAACGGCACCCTGTCCGATGGATTGCAGGTCCGCGCCCCGGGTCCGCAGGCGGGTCGACAAATCGCCTTGTCCAGCCATGTCCAAAATGTTGGCCAGCGCCAACAGGGGCGCCTCCAGGGCTTGCAACTGTGCCGGATCCTGCCGCCCCCCCCGGATAAAGAGGTCGATGCGGTCCTTGAGCGGGATCAGTTCCTTCAACACGGCGGACCGGATCCCCGCCAGGGTATCCAGGGTGGGCGCGAATAGGCGTTGCCGGGTGGTCGCCAATTCCTCGGCGCTGGGGAAGGCCCGCGCCAGTTCATAGTCGGTCTTGACCGCCTGAATCGCTGGATTCGCGGATTCCGACCGGGCAATGCGGTGCAGCAACTCACCAATCACGTCCTGGGGCAGGGCCGCAACCACCTGGCGTTCATCCTGTTCGGCCAGCCCGCGCAGGATGCGGTCCACCCGGCCGATCAGGCCCTTCACCTCCCGGTCCGGCGTGACGCTCTGGTCAATCAGTCCTTCCGTAACCGCGTGCACGGCCCGGAACACCCGTTGCAGCACCGGAATGCCAGCGGCGCTACTGATGAGCTTGATGAAAATAGTGCGGAGTTCTTCCAGCCCCTGTTCCGGCGCTTGGCCCCGAAACCAACTGAGCAACGCCTTGTGGAATTTGGGCCGCAGTTGGATCGCCACTTCCTTCAGCCGGGTACCCTGGTCGGCCTTGTTGCGCGCCTGGCCCTGGCTGATCGGCGCCAAGCCCAACACCAGCAGATCCGGCTCGCCCAGGGCTTCGGCGCCCCGGGACATACGCAAGTCGTTGATGACCGGCAGCAGCACCAGGGGAATGTCGTCGGTGCCAGATTCCAGCTTCTCCAGGTAATCCGGCAACTGAATCAGGGCCAGCATCAGGGCCTCGGCCGCCTGCTGCTCGTTGCCGGAGCGACCGTCCGCCAAATCCTGGGCCAGGATGTGCATCTCCTCGGCCACCCGGGCCGCACCGTGCAACTGGAGCATCTCCAGCACGCCACGCACCTGTTTCAGGGATGCGACCGACGGCTCCAACAGGGTGCGTTCGCCGCTTCCTTCGACGTACTCCTCAAGGGCATCCCGGGCCTGACGGATGATGCTGGTAATCTCCGTCCGCACCCACTTGATGCCAGAGAAGTTATGCTGGCGAGTTATCATATCCCTCTGCCTTTCCTAGCCTAGCGCCTGCGTGCCCTGACCTATTCCGGCAAGCGGAAACCGGCCACTGAGTGTTGCAGTTCTTCGGCCAACTCGGCCAAGGTGCCCACGGATGCGGCAGTTTGGCGTGTTCCCTCGGACGTCTGGTTGGTAATCTCCTGAATTACGCTCATGGAATCGTCTACCTTGGACGATTCCTGGGATTGGTTCTGGGCCGAATCGGAAATCTTGCGGGTCACCTCGGCGATGTAGTTAGACACGTTTTCGATCTCCATGAGGGCTTCGCCGGCGTCCTCCGCCAGCTTGGCTCCCCGCACCACGCCAGCGGTACTGGATTCCATGGAACTGACCGCCTCATTGGTATCCGCCTGAATGGTCTTGACCAGGGCCTCGATTTGCTTGGTGGCGTTACTGGAGCGCTCCGCCAACCGTTGCACCTCGTCCGCAACCACCGCGAAGCCCCGTCCCGCCTCCCCCGCCATGGCCGCCTGCATGGCCGCATTCAGGGCCAGGATGTTGGTCTGGTCCGCGATGTCGTCGATCAATTCCACGATGTCGCCGATCTCCTGGGAGCTTTCGCCCAGTCGCTTGATGCGCTTAGCCGTTTCCTGGATCTGCTCGCGGATGGTGTCCATGCCCTGGATGGTGCTGCGCACCGTGACCCCGCCCTTGCCAGCAATTTCCACCGAGCGCTGGGCCACTTCTGCCGATTCCCGGGCGTCGCTGGCCATTTGGTCGATGGCCTGGGTCATGTCCTTGATGGCGGTGGTCGCCTGGCTGATCTGCTGGGCCTGCAACTCGGACGCCTCAGCCAGGTGCATGGTGGTGGCGCGGCTCTCCTGGGCAGCGCTGGACACCATTTCGGAGGTTTCGTTGATGGTGGATACCAGGTTACGCAGGGCTTCGATGGCGTAGTTGATGGAGTCCGCGATGGCGCCGGTGATGTCCTCGGTGACCGTGGCGGACACGGTGAGGTCGCCGTCCGCCAGATCGCCCATTTCGTCCAGCAAGCGCAGGATGGCCTTCTGGTTGGTTTCATTGACCGCCTTGCTTTCCGCCTCCCGGGCGCGGGCATCCGCCAACAGCAGCAGGCCCAGCACCACCATGGCCAAAACGCCAATGCCACCAAATATCAATACGGTCAGGGGGCCAACCCGGATACCCAAGACCTGGCTACCGGGTCCGGTACGGAATACCTCGATAAGCTTCGCCAAGGCATCGCTGACCCGGTCGCTACTTTTGCCGACCGCAGCGGCCATGTCCTGGCCGGGGGCCATCCCGGTACTAGCCAGGATATGGTCCACCCCGTCCCTTAATTCGGCCCAGGCGCCTTCAACCGCCTTCAACTCCTGCTCGACTTCCGGTGGCGAGGACGGCAAATCCTGGTCCGGGGAGCCGCTGCGCAGCAGGCGAGTGCTGGTCTCGAATTTATTCCGGGCCTCCTTCAGCAGGGCCAGTGCCGATTTCTCGCCCAGCACCGCGCCAAAGCCGTACCTGGCCATGCGCTGGCTCAGGATCTGTTGCTCGGCGGTTTCCAGGATATAGCGCGCATTCAAATCGTCCCAGCGCTCGTAGCGAAAAAAGCTCAACAAGGCCAATACCAGGGACACCAATAAGACCAGGGTCACGGGAATGATCCATTTATTGGATGCCACGCCACCACCCGTTTTGGACATCTTTCTCATCGCTGTTGTCTCCCGACCCGACGCATCAAAATTAGCAAACTCCACCACCCCGCCGGATAGCCCAGGCCACCCAAACGCCCTCGCGCCAACCCTCAGGCCGCCGCGTATTGGAATTCTTTGTTGGCGAGAAGACGACCCATGTTAAACACCGGCCATTGCTCTCCCCCATGGAGAAAGGCTGCCTCCACAAAGGGACGCAGCACCTCGGCGACTCCCGCTGGATGTTCGATCCGATCCGAGGGCCGGAAATGACGAATACCCACCATGGCATCGACCAATAACCCGGACGGGAACCCCTCCTGTTCCGCGACCAACACCCGGCTGCGCCGTCCCGGCACCGTTAAACGGCCAAACAGGAACGCTTGCAAATCAATGACGGAAATCAGATTACCCCGGATGTTGGCGATGCCCTTTACCCAGGGCTTGGTGCCCGGCACCGCAGTGATGGCACGCGGATAATTGAGGATTTCCTTGACGTCCCCCAGGGAGGTCACCAGGGATCGCCCCCCCACCGAAAACAGGACCCCTTCCCAAGCCACCTCCGGGGGGTGCTGACCCGGCAGCCCCGCCGCCCGGGCCACCGCCCGCTGCTCGATGTCGTGCAGAATTTGGTACAGCTCCTGGCCGGTTACCGGGGCCCGCGCCGACGCGACTTCAGTCACCTAGGATCGCCCCTATTTTTTCTAGGAGTTCCGCCGCCACTACGGGCTTCACTAGATAGGCCTCCGCCCCCTGGCGGATGCCCCAACTCTTATCCGTTTCCTGGTCCTTGGTGGTGACCATAATGACCGGGATCTTGGCGGTGGCGGCGTCCTGATGCAATTGGCGGGTGGCTTGGAAACCATTCAGCACCGGCATCACCACATCCATCAATATCAGGTCGGGTTGCAGGCGCTTGGCTTCCGCCACGCCTTCCTGGCCGTTTTCCGCGAACGCCACCTTATACCCGGCCCGTTCCAAGATGCCCTTGAACACATGGCGCTCGGTAGGCGAATCATCGACCACCAGCAGGGTTCTACCGCGACCAAGGTTGTCGCCAATCGTCGGAGATTTCTTGCCGAATAGACTTTTCATGGCATATTTGATTCTCGTCCATCGATTACCCGTGGAATCGGGCATCGTGCGGGGGCCAAGCAGCCAAGCCGGTGTGCCGCGCCACCAGACGCCGCCGGGGGGCAACACCCCATCACCGGAAGACTGGAGCCGCTACCGTTGGTCCACCCCACCACTGAAAAATAGCCGGTTGGGCTACCGCCCACGCGGCCGCACTGCCTGATGTCGGCATGGATACCCACATCCCGGCGTTCCCCATTGACAAAGGCCAACATCGGCCTTTTCAACATCCTGTTAGCCCGCCTTCGAGGCATGTTTGAGAATCGCGTCCAATAATTCATCCCTGGTGAAGGGCTTGGTCAAATATTGCTCGGAGCCGACGATGCGGCCCCTGGCCTTATCAAATAATCCATCCTTGCTAGATAGCATGATGACCGGCGTGGAACGAAACCGCTCATTGTTTTTGATTAGCGCGCAGGTCTGATACCCGTCTAGGCGCGGCATCATGATATCCACGAAAATCACATCCGGTTCGTCATCCACGATCCTAGCCAACGCCTCGAACCCATCGATGGCGGTCAATACCTCGCATCCCGCCTTGGTCAGCAAACTTTCGGCAGTACGCCGGATGGTCTTACTGTCGTCGATGATCATGACCTTGAGGCCATGCAGGCCTTCTTCCTTATCCATATTTTTTAACCGCCTCGTGACCAAACTATGCCCGATGGGTGGTGGATATTATGGTAGCCTACCCCAAGAAAGATCCTCACCCGAGGGGGAATCACCCCTGTCCCAAACCCTGAAAGCCTTGACAATCCGCCCTCGTACGCTGGGCCGGGGGGATACGGGACTTTATCAGCGATACCCCGTCCGCTTGGCAACTGGCCCACCTCCGCCTTGGAATTTTCCACCATCGCGATTTTGTAGCCGATCCGCACTAGATTACCAAGTCTTTGGGCCATTTCCAGATTTATCTCGTCGCCATTTGATCTAATCAAGGGCAACCAGCCCAGGCCCAGAGAAGCCCATTCTCGGCATGGCGCGCCGGGCCCGGGAGGGCCTGCGGTCCTCCAGCAAATTCCTGATCGATTTTTCCGGAACCGGTGCAGTATGATCGGCGGATGAAGATCCGGCTCGGCATGCTGATGGACCCCATCGGGTCCATCAAGATTCGCAAAGACAGCAGTTTCGCCATGTTGCTGGCGGCTCAGCGACGTGGCTGGGATCTGTTCTATCTGGAATTGGGGGACATTGGCCTGCGCGACGGCCGCCCCTGGGGCCGGATGCGGCGCCTGGAAGTCGCCGATCAAACTCCTGGCTGGTTCCGGTTCCTGACTGAGCCCCTAAGCCAGCCCCTGGAATCCCTGGACCTGATCCTGATGCGCAAGGATCCGCCGGTAGACATGGAATATCTCTATGCCACCCTGATCCTGGAGCAGGCGGAGCGACTGGGTTGCCGGGTGGTCAACGCCCCCAGGGCCCTGCGGGACGCCAACGAAAAATTATATGCCTTGGAGTTTCCCGACTGCTGCCCCCCGTCCCTGGTCACCGCTCAGGCGGCGGACATCAAACAGTTTCTCGACCAGCAGGGCGATATCATCTTGAAACCCTTGGGGGCTATGGGCGGCACCGCCGTGTTTCGGGTGCGTACCGGGGATCCCAACCTGAACGTCATCATCGAGACCCTGACCGACCGGGGCCAGCGCCACCTGATGGCCCAGAGCTTCATTCCGGAAATCCAGGCCGGGGATAAGCGGATCCTGGTCATCGACGGGCAGCCGGTTCCCTACGCCCTGGCCCGGATTCCGGCCCCCGGCGAAACCCGGGGCAATCTGGCGGCGGGGGGCAGCGGCCACCCCCAGGCGCTGAGCGACCGGGATTGGGAAATCGCCCGCCGGGTCGCTCCCAGTCTCCAGGAGCGGGGCGTCCTGTTCGCCGGGTTGGATGTGATCGGAGACTATTTGACGGAAATCAACATCACCAGCCCAACCTGCATTCGGGAGTTGGACCAGGCGTTCGGCCTGGACATTGCCGGACAACTGTTAGACCTGCTTGAGGGGAAGTTAAATTCATGAGCGGATACGGGTGGCCTGGCCGGCTGTTGTTACTGTTGTCGGTTTTGCTGTCAATGTCCGGATGCCGGCGGGAAGAGCCGGTCTACAACGAACGCTTCCTCGCCTTCAACACCTTGGTGGACTTGAGCATCGTTGGCGTCCACCGGGAAGCCGCCCAGTCCGCCGCCCGCGCCATCGAGCAAGACCTGGGCCGTTTGCAGGCGGACCTGCATGCCTGGAACCCCGGCGCTCTGGGGCGCGTGAATCAACTACTCCCCAGCGGGGACTGGATCTCAGTGTCGCCGTCCATATTGCCGGCACTCAAACTGGGCCGCACCTTCGCCGAACAATCCGACCAACTGCTGAATCCCACCATCGGTAAATTGGTGGCCCTGTGGGGTTTTCATACCGATACCCCCAAGTGCCAACCGCCCCCGGACCCGGCCCAGATTCAAACCTTGTTAAAGGCCAACCCCCGTATGCAGGATCTAGAGATGGACGGCATTCGCCTGCGGGGCCACAACCCGAAAGTCCAATTGGACTTCGATGGCTACGCGGTCGGCTACGGGCTTGACCTGGCCATCACCCACCTGCGGGAAATGGGTGTGCAAAACGCCGTGATCAACGCCGGCGGCAACCTGCGCGCCATCGGTGACCGGGACGGGCAACCCTGGCGGTTTACCATCAAGCGCCCGAGCGGCACCGGCGTGTACGCCATCGTGGAGGTGTCCGGGGATGAAAGCCTCTTCACCGTCAGCGATTATGACCAAAATTACACCTTTGAAGGCAAGACCTACCACAACGTGATCGATCCCCGCACCGGCGCCCCCGCCACCGGCAGCCATGCGGTCACCGTGCTGCATCAGGAAGCAGTGGTGGCTCATGCGGCGGCTAGCGCCCTATTCGTGGCGGGCCCGGAGCGCTGGGTGGAAATCGCCAAACGCATGGGCGTGCGCTATGTGATTTTGATGGACAGCCAGGGCACCACTCACATGACGCCAGCCATGGCCAAGCGGCTGGAACTCATGAAGAAAGACCCCACTATCAAGCTCAGTGCGCCCCTTTGAGCCACCGCGCCGGGCCGGCCTGATGATCTGGCGCGCCTGAAGTTCCGCAACCGGCCGGGAAACCCACCTGGCCCCGGAGACCCATCCCATGGCGGCACCCAGGTTCGGTTCATTTGCCGCCGGTCCGGTTCCACCCAGCCAGCACCCAGCTCCCCATGACGGATCGCGGCTCCCGGCAAACTAGCCTCGCCTACGCCCTGCTCCTCGCCCTAGGGGTGCACGGGCTGCTGCTCTGGCTTCCCATGCCTCCGAGACCCGCGCCCAGGTCCCTACCCCAGGCCCCAGTCCAGGTACGGGCGATACTGGTGCCGCGACCCGAGCCGTCGCCAGTGACGGCCGCGCCGGCCATGGAGCCTGCCCCGCCGGCGCCAGCCCCGGAGCCTACGCCTCCAGAACCTGCGCCCCAGCCAGCCGTGGCCCCGGTTCCGGCGGTCCCGGTGGAGCCACCTTCGCCGCCGATTCGCGCCACCAAGGTGGCACCGGCGCCACGGGTGATCGCCACTCCCAAACCGGTAGCGGCTCCGGCCCCCGCCGTGGCCAAAGCCAAGCCCAAGCCCGCCAGCCAATCCGCCGACGCCCCCCCCCCAGCCAAACCCACCGTGGCGCCACCCAGGGGCGGCGGTGGAAGAGCTGGAGCTGGTCAAATACTGGCCAGTGGCGAAGACATCGCCCGGTCCCTGGCGGCGGCAGACCAGCCATCGCCGCACGGTAGCAAGGGTTCTAGGCGCAAGGAACTGGGCGCCGCCCCCCGGGACTACGCTCAAGCCGCCTATTTGGAAGCCTGGCGGCGCAAAGTCGAACAAATCGGCAACCTGAATTTTCCGGAACAAGCCAAGCGCGACCGCTTGTCCGGCAGCCTGGTGCTGCGCGTGGCGGTCCGCTCCGACGGCTCGGTGGAAAGCATCCGGGTGGTGCGCTCGTCCGGGTCCAAGATTTTGGACGACGCAGCCACCGCCATCGTCCGGCTGGCGGCGCCCTTCGCGCCTTTCCCCGCCGGGATCCGGGCCGAAGCGGATGTGCTAGAAATCACTCGCACCTGGCAATTCCGGAGCGACCACCGGTTGCTCGCCCAATGAGGGCGCCGATGTTGGCCCTATCGCAAGCCTCCCGGCCGCACGGTTGCCCAGCGGTTTGGGTCCGAGCCGAGGTATTGTTTCGTTCAGGCGCGGCGATCCCGGTTGGTTTGCTCCCCAGCCGACGACGCGCCGAGAATCACCGGCGAGCCTTGCAGCCACCCGATGGGCCTTGGATACTATGGGCCATGCACGCCATTGAATACTTGACCAATCACTTTCTCATCGCCATGCCCGGGATGTTGGATCCCAATTTCTCCCGGACCGTGACTTACATTTGCGAACACAACGAACACGGCGCCATGGGCATCGTAGTTAATCGCCCCATGGGGCTACGCCTGAGCCAGATGCTGGAACAACTGGACATCGAGGCCACGGATCAGGCGGCCCTGGATCTGCCCGTGTACTTAGGGGGGCCAGTACAGACCGACCGGGGTTTCGTGCTCCACTCCGGAGAACGATCCTGGGAATCCACCATGCGCATCAGTCCCCAAATCGCCATCACCACTTCCAAGGACATCCTGTCCGCCATCGCCCAAGGTCAGGGACCCAAACACAGCCTAGTGGCCCTAGGATACGCGGGCTGGGCGGGCGGCCAACTGGAAGAGGAAATGAGCGCCAACGCCTGGTTGAGCGGACCGGCCGACGACGCCATTCTGTTCTCCGAGCCATCGGAACATCGCTGGCTGGCGGCGGCCAGCCTGCTGGGCGTGGACATGAACCTGCTCAGTGGCGACGCCGGACACGCCTGAGGGTGCGCACGCTGCTGGGATTCGATTACGGCCCCCGCAAGATCGGCGTGGCGGTGGGCCAAACCCTGACCGGCACCGCCTCGCCCCTGGAAACTCTGCGCTCCCAGGTCGATCAGCCAGACTGGGCCGGGATCGGGCGTCTGATGGCCACTTGGCAGCCGGAGGCTCTGGTGGTGGGCTTGCCCTACCACATGGACGACCGGGAAGAAGCCTGGGCGGGCCGGGTACGCCGGTTCGCCCGACAACTGGAAGGACGTTATCGGCTCCCGGTGTACCTGGTGGACGAACGCCTCACTTCCCTGGAGGCGCGCCGCTACCTCGGCCGCCAAGCGACCCGGGTGGAAAATATCGACCCGGTGGCGGCCACCCTTATCTTGGAAACCTGGCTTGGTGAACAACATTGAAACTTGGAAGGATGCCGCCCAACTGGACGCAGTCATCCAACAAATGGCCGCGTCCCTGCGGGAGTTGCTGGACCGACGCGGCATCGAGCGGCCCCTGATGGTCGGGGTGCATACCGGCGGCGTGTGGATCGCCAACCGGCTCCATCAACTGCTGGGGCTGGGCGAACCTCTGGGCAAGCTGGATATTTCCTTCTACCGGGACGACTTCACCCGCATCGGGATCAACCCCCAGGTGCGGCCCTCCCGGCTACCGGTCGCCTTGGACGGCCGCCATCTGATTCTGGTGGATGACGTGCTCCAAACGGGTCGCACGGTGCGCGCCGCCCTCAATGAATTGTTCGACTACGGCCGGCCGGCGTCGGTCCTGCTGGTGGTTCTAGCGGAACGGGGCGGTCGCGAACTGCCCATCGAACCGGACCTGGTGGGCCTACGCCCAGAATTGGCCAAGGGCCGCCAGGTCAAACTGGCCGGGCCGGAACCCCTATCCCTGATCGTCAGCGAAGTACCCCCGCGCGCGCGGCGCGGTGCCGGAGGATCCCCAACGGATGAGCATCAACTCTGAGCTACAACTGCGGCCGGACGGACGCCTGCGCCACTTCCTCACCATCGACGGCCTGGACCGGCAACTCCTGACCGAAATTCTGGACACGGCGGAAGGCTTCGAGGCGATCACGGCGCGAACCGTGAAGAAGGTTCCCCTCTGTCGCGGCAAGATCGTCGCCAATCTGTTTTTTGAAACCAGCACCCGTACCCGCACCACCTTTGAACTGGCGGCCAAGCAGTTGTCCGCCGAGGTGCTGTCCCTGAACATCAGTGCGTCCTCCACCAGCAAGGGCGAAACCCTGCTGGATACCCTGCGCAACCTGGAGGCCATGCATTGCGACATGTTCGTGGTACGCCACCCGGACAGCGGCGCCGCCCACTTCATCGCCCGCCACGCGGCGCCCAATGTGAGCATCGTCAACGCTGGCGACGGACGGCATTCCCATCCGACCCAGGCCATGTTGGACATGTTCACCATCCGCCGCCACAAGGGCGATTTCAGCCGGCTCAAGGTGGCTATCGTGGGCGACATCCTTCACTCCCGGGTGGCCCGCTCCCAAATTCTGGCCCTGAATGCCCTGGGCGCCCAGGAAGTGCGGGTCATTGCGCCCCGCACCCTGTTGCCGGCCGAGGCAGAGCAAGCCCTCGGCGTGCGGGTGTTCCAGAACCTGGAGCAGGGCATCCAGGATGTGGACGTGGTCATCATGCTACGCCTGCAACGGGAGCGCATGGGCGGTGCCCTGTTGCCCAGCGAACATGAATACTTTCAACGCTACGGCCTCACCGAACACCGCCTTGCAGCGGCCAAACCAGACGCCATCGTCATGCATCCAGGCCCCATCAACCGGGGCGTGGAGATGAGTTCCCAAGTGGCGGACGGCCCCCGCTCGGTGATTCTGCAACAGGTGAGCTACGGTATCGCGGTACGCATGGCGGTGTTGGCGCTGGCCCTCGGCGGCACGGAGTCCCATCCATGAATGGCCCGCAACGCATCAGTATTTGCGGCGGCCGCCTCATCGACCCCGCCAACGGCATCGACGCCCATCTGGACCTGCACCTCGCGGACGGCCAGATATTGGCGATCGGCGCCCCCCCAGCGGGATTCACCCCCGACCAGGTGCTAGACGCCCAGAGTTGCGTGGTCAGCCCCGGCTTGGTGGATTTGGCGGTGCGGTTGCGGGAACCGGGTGCTGAACACAAGGGCACCATCGCCAGCGAAACCGCCGCCGCCGTGGCCGGAGGCATCACCAGTCTCTGCTGTTTCCCGGATACCCAACCGGTCATCGACACCCCAGCGGTGGTGGAACTCATCCGCCAGCGCTCCGAACGGGCCGGTAAAGCCAGGGTGCTGCCGGTGGGCGCCCTGACCCGGAACCTGGACGGGGAGCATCTGAGCGAAATGGCGGCACTGCGCCAGGCCGGTTGCCTCGCGGTCAGCAACGCCGACCAGCCCCTCAAGAGCACCCTGGTGCAACGGCGCGCCCTGGAATACGCGTCCACCTTCGACCTGCTCTGCATCTTCCAGCCCACCGACCAGGCCCTCCGGGACCATGGCTGCGTTCATGAAGGACTGGTCAGCACCCGCCTGGGACTGCCCGGCATCCCGGTAGCCGCCGAGACCCTGGCCTTGGCCCGGGATTTAGCGCTGGCGGCCCAGACCGGGGCCCGGGTCCATTTCCGGGGCCTGTCCTCCGCCGGTGGTGCCCGCCTGTTGCTGCAGGGACGCCTGGACCAGGCCCGCATCAGCGCCGACGTAAGCGCCCATCAATTGCATTTGACGGAACAGGACGTGAGCGGCTTTGACAGCCACTGCCATGTCATTCCACCCCTGCGCACCGCCGCCGACCGGGATGCCCTGCGCCAAGCGGTGGCCACCGGCCTCATCGACGCCATCACCTCGGATCACCAACCCCAGGATCCGGACGCCAAGGCCAATCCCTTCCCCTCCACGGCGCCTGGCATTTCCGGCCTGGAAACCCTGCTGCCCCTCACCCTGCGCTTGGTGGATGAGGGCGTGATGAACCTAGCCACCGCCCTGGAGCGCATCACCTGGGGACCGGCCCGGGTCCTGGGGCTGCCCCTGGGTCGCCTGGATCCGGGCGGCAGCGCCGATGTCTGTGTGTTCGACCCAAACCGGACCTGGACGCTGGAAGCAGGGCGCATGCGCAGCCTGGGCCGCAATAGCCCGTTCCTGGGTCAAACCCTCAAGGGCCAGGTTCGCCACACCCTGGTGGGCGGCCGGCTGGTCTTCACCCAGGAGTCATGAACATGGGCCTGGCCAATAACCAGCATCGAGATACCCTGGTGGTCGAGGACGCCCACGTCCTGGCCCTGGAAACACTACCTGGCAATCAATACCTGATCCGCCTGGCCGCGCCTCAGTGCGCCGCCCTGGCGCTCCCCGGCAGCTTCGCCCAAATCCAATGCGATCCCCTGTTGCCCCTGCGCCGGCCCCTATCCCTGATGCGGGCTGACCCCGCCGCCGGTTGGGTTGACATCCTGTTCAAGGTCCTGGGCACCGGCACCCAATTGCTGGCGCAACGCCCCATCGGGGCCCGGGTCAGCCTGCTGGGACCCATTGGCCGCCCCTTCCAGCCCCGGCCGGAGCGGTCGCGTCCGGTCCTGATCGGCGGCGGGGTCGGCATTCCGCCCCTGGTATTCCTGGCAGAGCGGTTACGGGACCGGCCGGAATATCGCCCCCTGGCCCTATTCGGGTCGGAAGTTCCCTTTCCCTTCCCGCCCCGGCCATCCCAAATCCTGGTGCCCAACCTGCCGGACGGCGTCATCGGCTGCCTGCCCCTGCTGGATGACTGGGGAATTCCCAGCCGCTTGGCCAGCCTGGCTGGTTTCCCGGGCTGTCATCAAGGGTATGTGACCGACCTGGCCCGCCACTGGCTGTCAGCCCTGAACGAAGATCAACTGAACCAGGTGGAACTGTTCGCCTGCGGACCCCACCCCATGCTGGCGGCGGTGGCGCGCCTGGCGGCGGAATTCCAGCTACCCTGCCAGGTATCCCTGGAGGAATTCATGGCCTGCGGAGTGGGTGGCTGCGCCGGCTGTACCGTAGCGGTGACCACGCCCAAGGGCGTCCGCATGAGCCGGGTATGCGTGGACGGGCCGGTATTCGACGCCTACCAAGTCTTTCCCCAGGACACCGGGCCGGCCCAAGCTGGATTCCGTTGACCGGAGACGGCCCTCCCTGGATGCCATACTTAGCGTAGGTCCCGGACGGCTCCCCGCCCGCCGGACCAGGCTTAAGGCTAGTGAAGCAACCAGGGGCAGCATCAACGTGGACATCGTGCGTCACCCAGACTTTCTTGAATACCGGATTCCGGAGTTCTTCGACTTGGATCCGCGCATCGACAACCTATCCCGGCTGTTTTCCGCCAGCCAACCAGGCCTACACCACCTGCTGCTCAATTTAGAAGGGCGGGCCAAAACCCACGCCAGCCGCGACCAGGAAGAAATTGGGTACTTCTGCCGGGCCCTGGTTGCCGCCCTCCAATCCACCTGTGATGAAATCGAGGTGATCGGCTTCCTGGTGTCCAGACAAGGGCAGGAAGAACTGGTGCCCTACGTACAGGCCTTGGAGGGATCCGGCTATCAAACTCGCCTGTTCACCAACCGCCATCGGGCGGAAGGTTGGCTGAGCCGTTGACCCGTCCGCCGACCATGGGTTAATGATCGAAGCCCGCGTGGCCAAGAAACAACTCTGACCCGTCTGTGGCAAAAATAACGCTCCCCATGGCCCAAGATATGTGGTATATATGCACGTCGCTTTTCTAACCTAGTTGGAGGAATTTTAAGTGAAGACGACTTCTGCGATTTCCCTGGCCGCCGTTCTGGCGCTTTCCGGTCTGGTTTCTGGTTGCGCCACCGATGAAATGAAGAAGGACATCGCCGACGCCAAGGCCATGGCCGCCTCTGCGGACTCCAAGGCCCAGCAGGCCCTGGACGCCGCCCGCGCTTCTCAGCGCTGCTGCGACGAGAGCCGCGAGAGAATGGACCGCGCCATGAAGAAAGCCTTTAACAAATAATTGCGACCTGCGATTATTTGAGTATGGCCTCCTCCGGGAGGCCATTTTATTTGTGCCTACGGGCAAACGGATTCGGGTAACTTTCAGGGGACCTCCAGACCGACCCAGGTAGCACGCCCATGAGTAAAGCCTCGGACCTCGCCCTTGCCCGCATCATCGGCATCGCCGCCCATGTGGACGCAGGCAAGACCACCTTGACGGAACGCATCCTCTATTACACCGGCGTCTCCTACAAAATCGGTGAAGTTCATGACGGCGCCGCCCACATGGACTACCTGGCCGAAGAACAGGTCCATGGCATCACCATCACCGCCGCCGTCACCAAGGCCCCTTGGCAAGGGCATCCGATCCAAATTCTCGATACACCGGGCCACGTAGACTTTACCGTCGAAGTGGAACGCTCCATGCGGGTGCTGGACGCCTGCATTCTAGTTCTTGATGGGGTGCGGGGGGTGGAGCCCCAGACCGAAACCGTGTGGCGGCAGCGAAGTAAGTTCGACCTGCCCTGCCTCTGCTTCATCAATAAAATGGACCGCCCCGGCGCGGATTTCGATCGCGCCCTGACCAGCCTGAGTCGGCGCCTGGGCGCCGAACCCCTCGCCATCACGGTGCCGGTTCCGGGTGAGACGGCGGTAGTGCATTTAATTGATCGTGTTCTACTGCATTTCACCGGCGCCGAAGGGGAGTCGGTGCAAACCCAACCCTGCCCAGAGCCCCTTTGGCAGGCACTGGCGACCCACCGGGAAGCCCTGCTGCTAGCCGCCGCCGAGACGGATGACGCTCTAGCGGATCAGGTGCTGTCCGGTATCGACCCGGACCCGGAGGCGCTGTGGACGGCCCTGCGCCAAGCCACCCTGGCCGGGCGCATCCAACCCTGCTTTGGCGGGTCCGCGTTGCGCAACTACGGCATTCAGCCCCTGCTGGACGCGGTGGTAAGGTTGCTGCCGGCCCCCAATCAACGTCCGCCGAGCCCGGCCCATCTCCCGGATGGGCGGGAAACCCTGGTGGAGATGGACCCCAAGGGTCCCCTGGCGGCCCTGGTGTTCAAGGTGCAGATGTGGGAAGGACGCCGGCATCTGTTCGCCCGGCTGTACCGGGGTCTGTTGCGTCCAGGCGACAGTCTAGCCATGCTCCGGGCCGACGGGCGGGTGGAACGGGAACAGGTGGCGCGGCTATTCGAGGTGGACGCCGGCAAGAAAAGCAAAATTGACAGTGCCTCCGCCGGCCAAATCGTACTGTTGGCGGGTCTGCGCCATGCCACCACCGGCGACACCCTGTGCCACCCGGAACATCCGCTGAGTCTGGAGCGGATCCAAGCCCGGGAGCCGGTGCTGAGCCTGGCGGTGGAGCCCCTGTCCGCCACCGACGCGGACAAGATGCTGGAATGCCTGGATAAGCTGGTTCAGGAAGACCCGACCCTGCGCAAGGAAGAAGACCGGGATACCGGCCAATTGTTGCTGTCCGGCATGGGCGAACTCCATTTGCAAATCGCTTTCGAGCGTCTGGAGCGGGAATATCACCTGCGCCTGCGAACGGGCCGGCCCCGGGTGGCGCTCCGGGAAACCCTGGCCGGCCCCGCCGAGGCGGATTTTCTTTATCAGCGGCCGCCGGAACCGGCCCTCAAGCTACCGGAACGCAAGACCCGGGTGCGGGTGCGAGTGGCGCCTTTGCCGCGCCAGGCCGGGATCCAGGTGGACCTAACACCTAAGATGATCCCGGATACCGCCCTGTTGTCCCAGGAGCAACGCAACGCCCTCCAGGACGGGGTTCGCTTCGCCTTGAGCAGCGGCCCCCAGGAAGGCGTACCCATGGCGGACCTGAGCGTCCAAGTGTTGGAACTGGAACTATTCGGCACGGCGTCCAACGCCGACGCCCTGCGGGCCGCCGCATCCCAGGCCACGCGACGGGCCTTCCTTGACGCCGGCGGACTGATTCTGCGGCCCATCATGCGGGTGGAAGTCGTGGTGCCCAACGACAACTTGGGAACCGTGTTGGGGGACCTCCAGGCCCGGCACGCCAGCATTCTGGACACCGGCAATTTTGACGGCAACAGCAGCATCGACTGCGAACTGGCCATGGACCAAGTTTTGGGCTATGCCACGGAATTGCGGGGGATGACCCAAGGCCGGGGGCAGTTTTCCATGATTTTTCAACGCTTCGACAGCGCCTGAAGGCGATGCCCTAGGATTTGATCGAGACGGGGATCGGCACATCCTTGTGCAGGAAACAGGGCCTTGGCCAGGCAGGCCAGGCCCCAGGATAGGGAGATTACTTGGTCGCGCTGGCGGCCGGCGCCGCAGGGGCGGCGGGAGCCGGAGCGTAGGGATAGGCATAGGGGTAGCCATAACCGTAGCCAGGATAGCCGCCGTAGCCATAGGGGCCACCCCACGCGGGGCCATAGCCATAGCCATAACCATCCCGATAGCGATTCCAGCCGCGGCCGGAACCGCCACCGCTCATGCTCATGTCGAAAAAGCCATCACCCCACATGTCGTTCCACCAGTCGTTGTTACCCCAGCCAGAGCCCGGGTAACCACCCCAAGGACCACCGCCCCACCAGGCACTGGCGGAAGTCGCAGTCATCAAAGCCGTCAAAGCGGCAGCGGCAGCTATTTTCTTCATCAGCTTTTATCCTTTTGAGTTGAGGTTGGCAGAAGGTTGGGACCCATGACTTCAGCAGTCCCAGCTAGAGAATATTAGAGGATACTGAACAACTCAATAGCCGTTCCTTCCTTTTTTAACCCGGAAACCCACGACCCTGACCAAGCCTCCCCTAGGGGAAATTTCAGCGGGAGAAGCGATCTACTTAATATTATTTCCCTTTCAAAGGAATTTATCGCCCTAACGCAGCCAGAATGACGGCGTCAGCACCACCAGCAGGGTGAAGATCTCCAGCCGTCCCAGCAGCATAGCCAGGGTGCAAATCCAGGTTTGATAATCGGTCAGCACCGCGTAGGTGGTCGCCGGCCCCACCTGGTTGAGACCGGGCCCGGTGTTATTCAGGCAGGCAACCACCGCCGAAAAGGCGGTGACGATGTCGAGTCCACTGAACGCCATGGCCAGCGTCAGGGAAACGGTCAGCACCATATACATGAACCCAAACGCCAAAACCGCGAACACAATGGCGTTAGGAACGACGGCACCCCCCACCTTGATCGGCTTGACCAGGTTCGGGTGCATGGAGCGCATCACTTCCCGGAACGTCTGCTTATAAAGAATGATGGCCCGGATCATCTTGACGCCGCCCCCCGTGGAACCGGCACAGGTGGCAAAACTGCACAGAAACAGCATCCATAGGGGCGCGAAGATGGGCCAGAGGCTGTAATCCGTGCTGGCGAAGCCAGTGGTAGTGGCGATGGACACCACATTAAAAGCGGAAAAGCGCAGGGATTCCCAGAAATCCCCATAGGTCCCATTGACCCACAAAAATAGGGCGATGCCGATCACGCTAGCAGTGGTCACCCCCACGAACCAACCAGCTTCCGGATCGCCACGATAGGCCAACAGGCTACGTCCTTGGAACGCCAAGAAATGGGTGGCGAAATTCATCCCTGCGATATACATGAAAAAGATGGTGACGCCTTCGATAGCAAGGGAATCGAAAAACCCGAAGCTGGCGTCATGGCTGGAAAAGCCCCCCAGGCCCATGATGGGACCCAGGTGGATCAGGGCGTCCCGCCAGGTCATGCCCGCCGCCCAACAACTCAAAAAGCAGGCCAGGCTAATGAGCCCGTAAATCTTCCATAGGCCCTTGGCGGTCTCCGCCATGCGCGGAGTCAATTTAGATTCCTTCATGGGCCCCGGCGACTCCGCCTTGAACATCTGCCGGCCACCCACGCCCAACAGGGGCAGAATGGCCACCGCCAACACGATCAACCCCATGCCTCCCAGCCACACCAGTTCACCCCGCCAGAGGTTGATGGAAAAAGGCAGCTTGTCCAGATCCGACAACACGGTGGCGCCGGTGGTGGTGATGCCGGACATGGTTTCAAAATAGGCGTCGGTGAAGGACAACCGCGGCCAAAAAAAGTCCATGAGGGGAATGGCGGCGAACCCCGGCAGCAGGGTCCAGGTCAGCACCACCAGCAGGAATCCGTCCTTGATCTGAAGCTCGCGCCGGTCCCGGTAGGACACTAGCCAAAGCACCAAGGCGGAGCCTAGGGTTATCATCAAACCGTTATCAAAGGCGGCCTCCGCCCCGTCCTGGAACAGCCAGGCAAATCCCAGCGGTACCAGCATGGTGCTGCCGAACATGGCGAGAATGAGGGCGAAGGCCCGGAAAATGGGAAGGATTTGCAGCATGGAGGATGGCCCTAGATAAACTGGAACGCGACCTGAAACAGCCGTTCCACTTGCGATACCAATTTACGATTGGCCAGAAACACGATGACATGATCATCGGATTGGATCAGGGTATCCCGGTGGGCGATGACCACCTTCATTCCAGAATCCCCATCGCTGTCGGCCACCGACGGCATCCGGCGCACAATGGCGCCGATGCTGGCCCCCTTGGGCAGAGCAATTTCACCGACCCGTCGCCCCACCACCTTGGAGGTCGTCCGGTCGCCATGGGCCACCAGCTCTAAGGCTTCCGCCGCTCCCCGGCGCAGGCTATGTACTGCGGCCACATCGCCCCGGCGTACGTGGGTCAAAAGCACCCCCAGGGAAATCTGGGCCGGGGAGATGGCGATGTCGATGCGATCCGCCTGCACCAACTCGGCGTACACCCCCCGGTTGATGAGAGCCAACACCCGCCGGGCGCCCATCTTCTTGGCCAGCAGGGACGCCATGATGTTGTCTTCGTCATCGTTGGTCAGGGCAATGAAGAAGTCCGTGGAGCTGACGCCCTCCCCCGCCAACAGGCTCTCGTCGGTGGCCTCCCCGTGCAGCACCAAGGCGCGGTTGAGATTGGAAGCCAAAAATTGGGCACGTTCCCGGTTCCCCTCGATCAAGCGCACCACATAGTCGTTTTCGGTCGCCTGGGCCAAACGCAATCCGATGTTGCCACCACCGGCGATGATGATGCGTTTGGTGGGCTGTTCCGCGCCCCGTAACTCCCGCATCACGGCGCCGATGTCGGGCGTGGCGGCGAGGCAAAAGACCTCGTCCCCTTCCTCGATCAGGGTATTACCCTCCGGGATGATGGGCTGATCGCGCCGGAAAATGGCCGCGATACGTGCGTCGGCGCGGGGCAAATGCTTACTGATGTCCGCCACCGGCAACCCCACCAGCGCGCCGCCGGCCATGGCCCGTACCGCTACCAGGCTCAGCAGTCCGTTGGCGAATTCCAACACCTGCAATGCCTGGGGGACCTGGATCAGCTTGACGATGTAATCGGTGACGATTTGCTCGGGACAGATGCTGTAATCCACCGAGAAATTATCTTTGTTCAGGAGTTCCGGAAACTCGGCGTAGTCCGAGGAACGGAGCCGGGCGATTTTCTTGGGAATGTTAAACAGGGTTTCCGCCGCCCGGCAGGCGCACAAATTGGTCTGGTCGCTCTGGGTGACCGCCAGCAACAGATCTGCGTCGGCGGCGCCGGCATCCCGCAGCACCGAGGGCAGCGCCGCGTTGCCCCGCACGGTACGCAAATCCAGGCGATCCTGGAGCGCTTGCAGCCGATGCTGATCCGTATCCACAATGGTGATGTCGTTGGCCTCGGACACCAGACTTTCCGCCACCGACCCGCCCACTTGCCCCGCACCCAAGATAATGATTTTCATAATTTTTTATCGATTTAGCGAAATACATACCCAAGTTAGTCGCCACTGTGTCCGACACCAGGCAAACCGAACGATCACATCTGATTCTTGTCGATCCGCTCTCTAAAATGCAGCACGTGGTAGGGGTGGCCAATAACCACGATCAGATCATTGATCTCCAGACGGAATTCCGGACTGGGATTAAAATAAAAATCCTTATCGGCCACCCGGAATATCGAGGTGCCCACCCGGTCCGCATGGACATTCCAACCGATGACACCGAACAGGATCAGTTGCTGGGAACCCATATCCAAAGCCCCGATGGGACGCTGGTCTAAGCTGGATCCCTCGTACACCCGCACCGTATCGATCCGCACGGTTTCCCGGCCGGTGAACATGCCGTAAACCACATCGAACGCCACCGGTAAGCCCACCAATTCGGCGGCCACCAGGGTCACCAACCGGTAGGGCGTAACCGTGTGATCCGCGCCCGCCAAGCGCAGCTTGTTCATGTTGGCCAGGTTGTTGGCACGGGAAATGATTTCCAACTGGGGATTAAGTTGCCGGGCGGACAGGGTGATATACACATTCACCACGTCATCGCCGGTGAGACACAGCACCCGCCGCGCATGGTCGATGTGGGCGCTGGACAGCAGCGAACTGTTCTCGGCCCGGCCCCGTACCACCAGATAGCCCCGCTGCTTGGCTAATTCCACATGCTCCGGCACCGGGTCGATGACCACGAACCGTTCCTTTTCCCGATGCAGCCGTTCCGCCACCACCTGTCCCACCCGGCCGAAGCCGCAAATGATGGTGTGGCGGCCTCGCTTACCCAGCACCGTGAACACCCGCCGCGCCCGCTCCTCGGGAAGCTTGTCGGTCATGCCGGCGATGATGATGGAGGTAAAGATGGCGATGATGGTCAGGCCCATGGCAATCAACAGCATGGCTACCACCCGGCCTTCCAGGGTCTTGGGTGTGATATCGCCGTAGCCGACGGTGGCGATGGTGACCACCGACATATAGAAGGCGTCGAAAAGAGTTTCGATCTGGGTGCCTTCCCGCTCCGCCTCGAACACGTACAGAGCCGAGGCCGCCACCAACACCACGAAGGTGGCAAACACCCCTAGGCTGATGAGTTCGATGCGCTTTTCCGCCAGCACCCGGCCGATGGAACTGATGCTTTGCACATAGCGGAACAGCTTGAACAGGCGGGCCAGCAACAGCACTTGCAAGGGCCCCTGGATATGCAGGCTGGGAATGATGGCCAGCAAGTCGATCACGGCCAAAGGCGAGCGGACAAAATCCCACTTAGCCCGCAGGATGGCCTTCAGGGGCGGACCCAGCCTGAATGGGGCATTGATGAATTCGGCCCGCTCATAATGCTCCAGGATCATGGAGTGACTGCTGCTGCACACCCAAAGGCGCAGCAAATACTCCAGCACCAGAATGCCGATCACCAGGCTGTCGTAAATATCGCTGATGAGCCCCAAAGAGTGCCGTTCTTCATAGGTCAGTATGGATACGCTGGTCAGCACCAGCACAATCATGAACAGGTCGAACGCCCGCCGCCGCCGGCTGGCCGGCCCTTCCAACACCTCGTAGACAACATCCTTGGCGACCCGATAGCGCCGGGAATCTTCCAGCAGATAGCTGAAGCGCATCAGTTCCTGGCCTAGGCGCATGGAAAGTTCCGAGAGTATTGGGTCTTGCAATGCCATGGTTGAATTACCAGGTCTGGCCCTGGTCTGGTTACTTCAGCGCCCCGCGCCTCCGGCAGGAAACCCCGCCGCCAGCCCAGGCAACGCCAGATGCCGGTGGTGTTGCAAGCCCTTGGGCAAGGAATTATCCGCCTTCGCCAGCTGGCTCAACAGGTCACGGGAACGCTTTCCCATTCCTCGAAATGCCGCACAACCTGCTCGGGCGTCCGGGCATCCCGCAATTCCGCGCACAGGCGGGGGTGGCTGAACAGACCGGCCAGTCGCGCCAGCAGCTGGAGATGTTCTTCCCGGGCGCTTTCCGGAACCAACATGCCGAAGGCCAGGTCCACGGGACGCTGGTCGATGGCGTCATAGTCCACCGGGGTGGCGAGTTGTATGAAGGCGCCCACCGGACGTTCCACTTCCCGCATACGGGCATGGGGCAAGGCAATGCCCATCCCCAGTCCGGTATTGCCCAAACGCTCCCGGTCCAGCAACTGATCGAACACCAGCTTGGAACTGAGGCCAGGCTCGTGGGAAGCCAGCAACTCCCCCAGCTTTTCCATGATCCGCTTCTTGCTGCCGATCTGCTGCTGACAAGCGATGCGTTCAATAACGATAAATTGGGGAGGAAACATGTTGGGTGGCCCGCTAGACGATATCGATGAAATGTTGAACAAGGCCCCAGATCGGGTATGTCACGCCGGATCCTCGACACCCGTTTAGGTGACGCTCCGGAACCCGCGAAACCTGGATTTTTAGGAGCCTGTATTCTTCGCTTGCTGTCATTAAGAAATTATAAAAACCTGCGTGATATTAATTAAGAAATCGTTAAGACGCAGTCCGAACAATGATTATTATGTCGAAAGAGGTGTTTTGTTATTTTTTTCTGGCGCACACCCACCTAGGCGGACGTCGGCGACGCCACCTAGCAGCACGGCCAGATCAAGACAGCGCCGCCCGGATGCTCAGGGCGGCGCTGGTCGGCGGGTTCAAACCACCGGGCAACCCTCTGGGTGGGAATCTACCCCAGCCGCCCTCTCCTTCGGTTGACTCAGATTTCTAACTGGGTTCCCAATTCCACCACCCGATTGGTGGGGATGTGGAAGAATTCCGTGGCGGTGGTAGCATTTCTACCCATAAAGGCAAATAAGTGCTCTCTCCACAGCGCCATGCCGGGCTTGGGGCTGGGAATCACCGTCTCGCGACTCAGATAAAACGAGGTTTCCATCAGGTCAAACTCATGACCATGGGCGGCGCACTGGACAAAAGCGGCGGGAATATCCGGGCTTTCCATGAAGCCGTAATGAATCTCCAACCGGCAAAACCCTTGGCCCAACTCCTGTAGCCGCAATCGCTGGTCATTCTCCACGTAGGGTGTTTCAGCCACGCTCACCGTCACCAGCACCACCCGGTCATGCAACACCTTGTTGTGCTTTAGGTTGTGCAATAAGGCGTCGGGGATGCCATTTGCGTCCTTGGTCAGGAACACTGACGTGCCTTGCACCCGGGGGATGCTGGCGTCTAGGCTGGCCAAAAACAGCTCCAGCGGAATGCTGTGCTTTCTGATTTCCGCGAAAATCATCGCGCGTCCCCGCTTCCAAGTGGTGAGCAGGGTGAAGACTATCAGGCCCATGGCCAGGGGGAACCAACCCCCTTGGGGGATCTTGATGGCATTGGCGCTAAAAAAGGCTAAATCCACGCATAACAAACCACCGGCAACCAGGATCACCAGCAGCGGGCTCCAGCGCCACAGATAGAGCATGACGAACGTCACCAGCAAGGTGTCGATGGACATGGTCCCGGTCACAGCGATGCCATAGGCGGCGGCCAAGTTGCTGGACGACTGGAAGCCCAATACCAGCACCATGACGCCCAGGTACAGGGTCACATTGATGAAGGGGACGTAGATTTGGCCCCGTTCCTCCCCCGAGGTGTGTTTAATCTGCATCCGGGGCAAATAGCCCATCAGGATGGCCTGTCTGGCCACGGAAAAGGCCCCGGAAATCACCGCTTGGGAGGCGATGACCGTAGCCAAGGTCGCCAGAATCACCATCGGCAGGGTCAAATAAGACGGCACCAGCAAATAGAAGGGATTTTCGATAGCGGCTGGATCATTGATGAGCAGGGCGCCTTGGCCGAAGTAATTGCATAACAGGGCCGGCATCACCAGGCTAAACCAGGCGAGACGGACCGGCCGCTTGCCAAAATGGCCCATGTCCGTATAAAGGGCTTCACCACCGGTCACCGCCAACACCACCGCGCCAAGGGCGATAAAGCTTTCCCAGGGATGCAGGGCGAAAAAGTGGGCGGCATACCAGGGATTGACCGCTTGCAGCACGCCGGGATGGGCGAGGATCTCAGCAATGCCAAACAGGGCGATGGTGCCAAACCAAAACACCATCACTGGCCCGAACAACATGCCTACGGTAGCCGTGCCCCGCTTCTGGATCCAGAACAGGCCGGTCAACACCAGCAGGGTGACGGGCAACACATAGGACTCCAGTCCCGCCGCCACCACTCCCAGGCCCTCCACGGCGCTCAGTACCGAGATGGCCGGAGTAATCATGCTGTCCCCAAAAAACAGCGCCGCCGCGAAAATACCCAACACCCCCAGCGCCCAGGTGAGGCGCGAACCCTTGGTGATGTCGACCACCAGGGCCAGCAGGGCCAGGCTGCCCCCTTCGCCATGGTTATCCGCGCGCATGATGATCGCCACGTATTTGATGGAAATCAGCAGCAAAATGGCCCAAAAGATCAGGGACAGCACGCCCAACACATGCTCCGGCGTCACCGGCAGCGGGTGGTGTCCGACGAAGGTCTCCCGCAAGGCGTACAGCGGACTGGTGCCGATGTCACCAAACACAACGCCGATGGCGCTGATGGCCAAGGCGGAAACACGATTGGAACTGGAGTCCGCTGACACCCTGGAGCCCTCGGTAAAAGAAGAACTGAGTCGGATTAGCCGGCTGCCGCCATCGCGCCAGCCCATGGCCCGCTTCGCTAGCGCCGACCAACTTGAGATGGTCGCGCCGATGGCATCAAAAAGGCGTAAAAAAATCAGGATGATTCGCTAAGAATCCGCAAATGGACCGGAACGCCGGTCAATAGGGGGGACTGGCCCGGTTCAGGCGTCCAACACCAGCCGGTAACCGACGCCGGACTCGGTGCGCAAATGGCGGGGGATGGCGGGATTTTGCTCGATCTTGCGGCGCAAACCGGTCATGTACACGCGCAGATAGTGGGTATCCTCGGCATGGCTGGGCCCCCACACCTCTCGGAGAATTTGGCGATGGGTAAGCACCCGGTCCGCGTTGGTGACCAGCAGCGTCAGCAGCCGATATTCGATGGGGGTCAGATGGATGGGCTCCCCGGCCCGGCTAACCTGACGCCGCGCCAGGTCTACGCAGACCTCGCCGATATTGACCACCGGCTCCTCACCACCGGTCTGGCGGAACCGGCGCAACAGGGCCCGCACCCGCGCCAGCAATTCGGACACACCAAACGGCTTGGTTAGATAGTCATCGCCACCGGCATCCAGAGCCAGCACCTTGTCCCCCTCTTGGACCCGGGCAGACAAAATCAGAATCGGCACGCTGGACCAGGCCCGCACCTCCCGGATAAGGGTGATGCCATCCTGGTCAGGCAGGCCCAGGTCCAGGATGACCAAATCCGGCTTGCGGGTCCCGGTTTCCACCAGGCCTCGTTTCCCGTTTTCCGCCTCGCTGACCTGGTAATGCTCCGCCTCTAGCGCGGCGCGGACGAAACGCCGGATCTGGGGCTCGTCCTCGATGATGAGAACCCGGGGCGTAGGGCTCAAGAATTCATCCATCGGCTCTCCTCGGGAACTTCGGGGGGCTCGCCCAGGGGCAGGCGAATCACCAAACGAGCACCGCCATCGGGCCCGGCTTCCGCACGCACGCTGCCCTGATGGGCCTCGACGATGGTGCGTACGATCGACAAACCCAAACCCACGCCGGCCACCGGCGGTTCATTCTGGCCCCGGTTGAATTTCTCGAATAGGGCATCGGGCCGGCCCGGCGGCAAGCCCGGCCCCTGGTCGCTTACGCTGATCTGGACCCAATCTCCGTCTGGACGGGCGGTAATCAGGATCCGCCCGCCGGGTGGACTGTATTTGGCCGCATTTTCCAGCAGATTGCACAGGGTCCGTTCCATGAGCAGGGTATCAAACTCCAGCAGGGGTAGGTTGACCGGCAAGTCCACCTCCACCCGGTGCCCGGCCAGGGGCCAAGCCATATTTTGCAGCGCAGCCCCCACCACTTCCTCCAAAGGCTGCCACTCCTTATTGAGGTGGATATTGCCTTCCTGTAGACGAGCCATGTCCAGCAGGTTACTGACCAATAACCCAGTACGCAGGGACTCGGCGTGAATCGCCTGGGCAATCTCGGCTTGGGGCGCCGGCAGGGGTGGACCGGCCAGGGATAAGGATTCCGCCAAGCCGGCCAAGATGGTCAGGGGCGTACGCAGATCGTGGGACAGGGCGGCCAGCAAACTGTTGCGCAGGCGCTCGGATTCCATGCGCACCAGGGCGTCTCCGGCCACTTCCGCGTAGTGGACCCGCTCCAGCGCCAGCGCCGCCTGTCCCGCCAGGGACTCCAACAACCGGGCTTGTTCAGGAAGAAATAGCCAGCGGAGTTGACTGGGTAAGATCGCCAACACGCCTCGGGTCCGCACCGGGGCCTTGAGGGGCAGGTAATGCATCGGCGCGGCCCCCTGGTGCTGGGTACCCAGACCGGCCGGTTGTTGGTGGTCATAGACCCATTGGGCCAGGCTCAAATCCAGGGTGGCAGGGTATTCCGTCGCCGGCGCTGGCAGCCGTAATTGTTCCCGGCCATCCGGCAACAGCACCCAGGCTCGCGCTTGCAGAAAGCCTTCCAGGTGTTTGGGAACCGTCGCCTGGATTTGCTCCCTAGTCAAGGCGCCGGCCAATTCCTTGGTCAACTCGTTGAGCGCCTGGGTGCGCCGTTCCCGATAGACGGCGATGCGCGCCTGACGGCGCAAGTTGGCAGCCAAACCACTGATGGTCAAGGCAACCATCAGCATGACCGCGAAGGTGAGCAGATAACTGGTATCGTTGACGCTCAGGAGCAGGCGAGGTGGCACGAAGAAAAAGTCAAAGGCCAACACGCTGAGCAGGGACGCCAACACCGCCGGCCCCTGGCCATGCCGGGCTGCAACCCAAACGACACCTACCAGGTATAGCATGATGAGTGCCGCCAAATCGAAAATGGCTGCACCCAAATGGGTCAATAGGGTCGTTAGCGCACAGACACCCAGCGCCCAGGCGTAGCCGATCCCGGTACCCAGGCGCGGGGGTTCTGGGTCAAAGGGCTCCACCGCGTTCATGACGCATAGTGTAATGGCTACGGAAACCACGTCATCCCCTCGCCAAGGCGGCTAAACGCCCATGAAAACATCTAAGCAGGTACCCTCGTGTTCAAGCAGTCAGAACCAATTTAACAGGACGCGGCATCATTTTTGCAATAACATAACCGGCGCACCTGAAGGCACGGGATAAGCCGGGGTTCATGGCTTCCCAAGTGCTTTCTGTGCGGCCAAAAAGATATTGGCGATATTTTTGTTACTTAGGAACCGACTCGTTTGCGTCAAGAATCCGTTATCGATGGAGCGGCGAATCCCAATCCGGCCGCGCCGACCGACTTTTCGGCACCCTCCCGGGGACAGCTGATCCGCTTGTCCGTGGTAATTCCCGCGTACAACGAGGAACAATTGTTGGGCCGTACCCTGGACGGGGTCAAGGCGGCCCTGAGCGCCTGCCGGGAGCAATCGGAAATCATCGTGGTGGACAACAATTCCACGGACACCACCGCCCGCGTGGCCCGCAAGGCAGGCGCCCGGGTCATTTTTGAGCCCGTCAATCAAATCGCCCGCGCCCGCAACAGTGGGGCGCGGGCGGCGCGGGGTGATTATTTAGTGTTCCTGGACGCAGATACCCTGGTGCAAGGGGATATCCTGTCTAAGGTGGTCAGCCTGTTGGATTCCGGGGAGGTCATTGGCGGCGGTGCCTGGGTGGAGCCGGATGCGGGTTGGTTCAGCCGCATGATATTCCGCTATTTCATCAACCTGCCATTGGCATTGCGGAATGTCACCGTGGGACCTTTCCTATACTGTCTGCGGGCGGCCTTTGACCAGGCCGGCGGGTTTGATGAAAGCTATTTCGCCGGAGAAGAATTTACCTTGGCGACCCGTTTGCGGGAGGAAGGCCGTAAGGTCAATCAGCGCTGGCAGATCATCAAGTATTCCAAAACCCATAAAATACTGACTTCCGCGCGCAAATTCCAAAAATATGGAGGACTAGAAATGTTGAAAAGCAACGCCCATCTTCTGTGGAATTCCCGGGAAAAGCTTCGGCAAAAGAGTCAGTGCCGGTTTTGGTATGAGGTACGCAAATAGGCGCTTCCTGGCGCAGGCTCGAAAAAAAATAGTTGCCCGACGGTGCCTCCCACCTAAAAAAAGGCCGGGACGGTCGTAGTCCGCAGAGCAGCATCCCGCCCTCGTCGCGCCACCCCAGAGGTGAGTGTCGGCAGATCAAAGGGTTTATAATGCCTTATAAGTGGCTTTAGCGCGCATGAAAATGATTTCCTTTCATTCGATGGTGCGGGGTTCCGGCAAATCGGCCCTGGTGGTGAAGGCCGCTAAATTTCTAGCGGACCAGGGGCATCAGGTCCTGCTGTTAGACGGTTATCTGTACGAGATCGGTGGTCTGCACCATAACATCGCCAAGATCTTCGGCACCTGGCCCACCTGCGAGCATGGCCACAATCTGTACGACATCATCGAGGACTACCAAACCCTGCACCAGGCGCACCTGGATCCTGCCGCCGAGCTTGCGCCCCAGACCCTCGGCTTGCTCAATTTACCGGCGGTCAAAAGCCTACACGGGCGGCTGATGCCGGAGGTGATCCAGCGGGCGGTGCCAGTGCCCACTCAGGAGCGGATTCATTTCCTTCCCGGCAATCACGGCGACGTGTTGGAACTGTTGGCGCCCATCGACTTTGATCATCTGTTCGACGCTCAGCAAGGCGGCCAATTCTTCCAATTTCTGAAGGACGAGTGGTCGGAGCACTACGACTATGTGCTCTGCAACGCCAACACCGGATATGATTCTTTTTCTGGGATCATCTGCGGCCAACTCGCGGATCTGTTGTTGGCGGTGGACATGGACTACAACGGAGGGCCGGTCAACCCATCCTACAGCGCCTGCCTGCGCCTGGCCTGCCGGGCGACCCAGGCTGGCTTTCGACCGGTGCCGGTAAAGTCCATTAAGACCCATGACGTCAATACCGTTGCGCAAATCCTGGTGGAGTGAGCCAAGCGCCGGGCCCCGGCTCACTTTTTTTTGTGAGCTGGAACCAGAGCCACTGGTGGAGTTGTTTGCCGACCCGCTACTGATTCCCCGGCTCCAATCGCTGGGCGCCAGCATCAGCCTGGGCATCATGGACTTTTCGCCCCAGCGGGCGGAGTTGGTGCGGCGTCTCAATCAGGCCGGTATTCCGGTGGTCGCTTGGCATCTACTGCCCATGGAACAGGGCTACTGGTATCACCTCGGCAACGGCGAGGATGCCCTCAACTACTATGGCCGGCTGCGGGAATGGACCCAGGAACAGGGGCTGGTCTGGGACGGCATGGGCCTGGACCTAGAACCGGACGTGGCGGAATTTCATTTGATGCTACAGAAAAAGCATGTGATTCCGTGGCGCATCCTATGCCGCTGCGCCAGCGGCAGCATGGTCAGCGCGGCCCGCGCGACGTACGGGCAGCTCGTGGAACGCATCCACGGGGACGGCTACCGGTGCGACAGCTACGAGTTGGCCTTTCTCATTGATGAACGCCTGACCGGGTCGGAATTGATCCAGCGCCTGCTACGAGTCACGGACCTGCCCATGGACCGTCGGGTCACCATGCTCTATAGTAGTTTTTTTCGTCCCTTTGGGGTCGGCTTTATGTGGCAGTACGCGCGGGACGCCCAGTCGGTGGGCGTCGGGCTGACCGGGGGCGGGATTCAACTGGACGGCTGGAATCAACCGGACGTATTGACCTGGGATGAATTCGCCCGGGATTTGCGTCTAGTGGCCCAGCGCTGTCCGGACATCCATGTATTCAGCCTCGAGGGCTGCGTCCGCCGCCAGTTTCTGGAGCGGCTCCTAGATTTTGATTGGAATGCGCCCACCATCCCGCCTCGGGGTTGGAGCCTGGTTACCAGCGGGGTACGGGGGTTGCTGCGCCTGGGGCTGCGGCTGAGCCGCCTGGCAACCGGATCCAGGCGCTGAGCCGCGGGAACACCTGGATAAATTCACCGCTAGGCCAGCGCCGAATCCGGGTTCGCGGCCACGCGGCACATCCTTGTACCGCTTGTCCTATTAGCGGGTCACGACCACCTTTTGGTATAGATCACCAAAATAGGTCGTCTTCTCTACCCCGGAAAAACCTAGCTCAGCGGGTAGCCAGCTCTCGATTTCCAGCTCCCACATGTCCAGGGCATAGGGTTCCAGTAGCTTGAATACCAACGGCATGAAGTAGCGATGGGGGTTCCAGGCGGTGGGCCGATGGTAATCGACAAATACCAGCTTGCCACCCCGCCGGGTAACCCGCAGCGCCTCCCGCACCGCCTTGCGGCGTACCGCGTCCGGCAGTTCGTGTAACAGAAAGAATACCTGCACCTGGTCGAAGGATTCGTCCGCGAAACCCAGTTTGGACGCATCCTGTAAGTGCAGGTTCACTTGGTCCTGACTTTCCAGTTTGCGTTCCAGATTCCGCAGTTGGATCGGCGCCACGTCCACCACGTCCAGGTGGGACCCAGCGCCCATGCGGCTGGCCAGGCTCGGGGTAAAGTCCCCATACACGCAGGCCACCTGGAGCATGCGCGCCGATTCCAGAGGGTCCACCTCCGCTAGAGCGGCCTCTTTGAGGCGAACGAAATTACCCCAAAGAATGCTGTTTACGATGACTTGCTGATCGAAAAACCGCACCGCCCGAGGGTCCAGGTAGGCCCACCAATAGGTTTGCCGCAAATAGGCAGGCAGCCCAGGTTCGAAGGAAGGGCACTGGATAGGCATCGCCAAGCCGCCATCCAGGGTTTTACCGCTAGGAAATTCTGCCATTGGTTACGTCACTCCTCGTTATATTCTGGTACCTAACTTCGGGATCAGGCTCCCGAAAGACAGGGGCACCCAAGCAATGCCTTCCCAGGCACAACAACACTCATCCAAGTCAAGGATGTGCATCATCGGGATCCATTAAGAAATTGATTCAAGGTCGAGGCGCCTCCCCTCGACAAAGCGGAATATCTTATATAGTAAATTTAATCATTACCGCCTGATCTGAACCCACTGTACCACGGCGGTCAGGATTGATAAAGGAGTTTAATAGAGTACCAGAATACCTGCCAAACCAATCTTTCGACCTGTGCAAGGACCTAGAATTCCGCCGTCCAAGTACTCAGAAGTGTCAGCGATTCCCAGGGAAACCAACCAGGATCAACCAGTTGATTGATGATCGGACGCGGCTCCTTGCTCCTTATCCTGGCTGACCCAGGCGTCCAGAAGTGTAAAGGCCACCGCCAGCACCACCGGGCCGATGAAGATGCCAACCAGGCCAAACGCGAACATGCCGCCGATGACTCCGGCAAAGATGAGCAGCAGGGACAGATCCGCGCCCTTGCGGATCAGCATCGGACGCAGAAAATTGTCCATCAGGCCCACCACCAGGGTCCAGACCAACAGAAAGGTGCCCCATCCGGACTCACCGCTCCAGTAGGTCCAGATCACCGCTGGCGCCAACACCAGGATCGGCCCCAATTGGGCGATGCAGAGCATAAACATAACGGCAGTCAACACGGCGGCCAGGGGCACGCCGGCGATGGCCAACCCGATGCCACCCATGATGGACTGGGCCAAGGCGGTCACCACCACCCCCAACGCCACGCCGCGAATCGCCCGGCTCGCCAACACCACGGCCTGAGCGCCTTGCTCGCCGGCCAACCGGTGTCCGAAGTGCAACATCCAAGCGGCCGCCCCGTCCCCCTCGGCGTACAGAATGGCGGACACGATGACGGTCAACAAAAACTGCAGGAACAGAAGGCCGAAACTACCCACCTCCGCAACGAACCAACTGGTCACCACACCCGTGTAGGGCGCCACCTTGGCGAACAGTTCATGCAAGCCAGACGCCGCCACCTGGTTCCAGACCTGAACGATTTTCGGCCCCGCCAGGGGGACGCCTTCCACCCACGCGGGTAACGGCGGCAGGGTAAAGGTAGTGAGATAACGGGCGAGATCCACCAACTGGTCCGCGTGGTCCACGATGGTGGAAATGGCGACTGACAGGGGGATGACCAACAGCAGGATCAGAATCAACGTCATCACCGTCACCGCCAGCGACCGCCGGTTCCACAGCCGCGCCTGGACCCGCAGCATCACCGGCCAGGTGGCCACCACCAACATGGTGGACCAAATGATCGCGGGCAGAAATGGCCGCAATACCCAGAAGGAGGAGGCGATCAAGACACCGATGGACAGCACCGCCAACACGACACGGGTGAGATCCGATGAGAAGGGAGTCATACCATTTAGGTCCTCGACTGGGGCGGCGGCGCCCCGAGGGTGTCTCAAATGATCGTGGGAGGGTTCGGCAACCAAGACCCAACCCATTGAGACAAAAGCCCGTTATCAAATTTGCCGGGCCGTGGGATTGGGTAAAAGGTAGCACAGGCGGTACGGCGTCGCGAATCTGGACAGCGGCGGCGGGTCGATTGACGGCTTCCCACCGGGGCAGTACGCTGACCGAGGCACAGGTCCCAGAGCCCAGCCGGTCCCCTCTGTCCAGGAAACCAGGCATGCCATGACCCAGGATACCGCGTCCCTCCCGCCCCCCATACGGTCCGCCTTAGAACACCGCAAGGCGCGCTGGGAATCCTTTGAAGACCTGAACTACGTACGCTTGACGGACAGCCACCTGGGCTACGCCAAGGGCACCGTCCAGCTGGTCGGCCGCCTGATCCCTGGTTACCCCCACATCGGTCGTATCTTCCGCTTGAAGCCCGGCTTGCGCCAGCAATTTCCTGGCTATTTCTGGGCCGAAGAAAAAATGGACGGCTACAACGTCCGGCTGGCGCGGGTGGGAGACCGGGTGGTGGCTATTACCCGGGGCGGGTATCTCTGCCCTTTCACGTCGGACCGCCTGCCGGACCTATTGGACCTGACGATCTTCGAGCAGCATCCAGACTTGATCCCCTGCGCCGAAATAGTGGGACCTGACAACCCTTACTCCCTGGGCAGCCCCCCCTACGTGGCCAGCGACGTACAGGCATTTGTGATCGACCTGCTCCACCCGCTCGACAACCGTTTCCTGCCGGTGCCGGAGAAACTGGACCTCGCCGACCGCTTCGGCCTGCCCCTGGCGCCGGTGCTGGGACGGTTCCAGGCGCATCAATGGGAACAGGTTCAGGCCCTCAACGGGCGCTTGGAGCAGGACCAGCGGGAAGGATTGGTGCTCAAGGCGGATGAACCCATCGCCCATCGGACCAAGTTCGTGACCCGCCATTCCGGTCTCTACGACATCAGCGTGCGCTCGTCGGATCTAGTGGAACTACCTGGGGATTTTTTTACCGGGCGCATTTTGCGCCTGGCCCTCGGCATGGACGAGGAAGGACTGCGTCCAGACGCCCAACTCCACCAGAGGTTGGGAGAGGTGCTGATGGATGGACTGTTCCGCTCCATTGATGGATTCAAGCGGGATGGCCGGGTCGCCCATCGCTTTCGGTGCCGGTTTCGCTCCCGTCGCAACGCGGAAATCTTTGTGGGCCAACTGCGGGATACCCTGGGCCACACCCATGCCCGGCAACAACGCTTGGAATGGGAGCAGGGCTTTTGGGTACTGGAGTTTGACAAGGAGGTGCCGAAATTGACCGGCCTGCTGCACCAGTTGTTCCGGGGCGAGGCCCTAGTTGACTAGAGGGCCACGCAAGCGAGGCGCGGCACCACTACCCCGATGATGGATTGGCAGGCCAGAAACCGCGACCGGGTACCCCCCCAGGATCAGCCCATCCCAGCCCAGATGGGGGAGCCGGGTTAATCGCCCCGGCCGCGTCCCCGGGATAGGAGATCAGCCAAGGCCTTGCCACTCTTGAGTTGGGACGCAGGCTCGGTGCTGGTCAGACTGGGCTGGTTGACCGTGGGTTCCTCCATGGCCAACAGGTCCCGGGCCCGATTGAGCACGAAACAACGGAATCCCTTTTGGGTCATCATGAAGGCCGCCGCCTCGCCACGTTTGCCGGTGTCGCAATAAAAGACGTAGCGCAAACCCTTGCTCAATCCCTGGCTTTTTAGATAGAGCAGGTACACCGGAATATTGATGGCGCCCCGTAGGTGACTCTCCGCAAACTCGTCCTCCATGCGTACGTCGATCAACATGCAGTGCCCGCCCTCCAGCCATTTGCGGGCTTCCTCATATTCAACCCGCTTGAGCAGCGGCGCCTTCATCAAATATTGAAAATTGGCTTTGTTCAGCCGGCGCAAAATGCCGTCTGTCTCCATGACCACCGTCGCTCGCCGAGGCCGGTCGGACACCAGGGCTTCATCGCCGAAACCGTCGCCCTCCTTGAGGTGATTGAGTTGCACTTCCAACTCGCCCGACTGGCGCACCACTTTGCAGCGTCCTTTGCGAAGGAGGTAAAAGTAGTTTCCCTGTTCCCCTTCCCGCACGATGACCTGGCCGGCCTTGACCAAAACTTCCTCGAACTTTTCGAATAAGGCCTGCACGTTGGACATGGGCAAATTAGCAAATAGAGGGGTACGCAGCAGGGATAACTTCCAATCCCGTTCCTCAATTTCCGCCGCCGTGCTGGCCATGGCGTGCGCGTCCCCGGTCTCACCTGGCGGGACGGACAGGTCCCCCCAGGTCAATTCCTTTTCCAACAGATCCCGGTCCAGCCGGGCCACGAAGGTATGCCGCGACGCCGCGACCACGTCCATGCGTCTCGGAAGCAAATTGCCCAGCGCGTAGCGGGATTCGTCCGTGCCCCCTTCCTGAACTTTTCGATCCCCATTAGAGAATATTTGCAGTATTTTGCCTTGCACCAGGTAATAGACGAACGGGGTTTGATCGCCAATACGGAACAGGGTTTCGCCGCGCTGGAGTTCCAGGACACGAATCCGGTCCAGCAGATACCTCAGGCTCTTTTCACCGAGCCGGTCCAGCGGAATAAATTGATGCAAATGTTCCAGGTCCAGTTCCACGGACGGCGCTCCTCAACGACAGCAATCACAACCCCATTCCCCGGCGGCCAAAGCCGTCCTGACTTTGGTCAGCCACCGATCCTGCTCGATCAGGCGGCGCCTTGGCCGTCCCCGCCGAGTGCCGACCAGCTGCCCCAATTGGCGGCTATTAGAAGGCCAATCCCCGGCACGACAATTTACCACCCTCGCCAAAGTGCCGAGACCAGGGGCTTGCTCCGGGCGCCGTTGGCCATCCCTGGTTGGCGCGGTCCCCATGAGAATGGTGGAATTTTGCCAAAATTCTATGGAGAAGCCCGTTGGCCCGGAACCCAGGTTCACCCGTCTCCCGCGACGAGCCCAGGAACCCCCGCTTCCTTAGGTGACGCCTAGCGCGGATTCCCCGGCGATTTTCACCCAAGGCTTCCCGAACCGGCTCGGGCACCCCTATATCTATGGCACAAATTTGCCGGTCAGGAATGCTTGAGCCCCCAAGATGATACCCAGTTCCGCTTCATCCCAACCCCAGGTGCCGACGGCGCCCGAGTATTTCTCCCTACGCCGTGCCAACCCCTTTCTCGGCACCCTGCAAGTCGTCAAGGTCGGCGCCGGCCGGGCCCTGAGCGCCGATGGCATCCGCTGGCAAATTGAACTCCTCGCCCGCCAAAACCTGTCCCTACCCCTGTGGGGTGACGGCCTGTTGGCCACCCAAGAACCCCGCTATTTCCGCCATGGCAGTTGGTCGTCCCAGGGCGGCCTGACATCCTTGCCAGTCAATGCCATCCTGGGGGATCAGGGGGACCACCCAGCGTTGCGGCGGTTGCTCGACGCCCTGAGCCAGCCGTTGCATCTCCCCTTCCCAAGGGTAGACACCCGGGAACTTTGGTTGTTGGATCCGGATGGACGCCCCTTAGCGCTCCTAGCCAGCCGGCGTCCCCAGGATCCTCCCCCGCCGGACCCGGGCCTTGGCTGGCGCGCCTTGCCGGACCGCACCGGCGCCCCGCCCGGCCCGGATCCCCTGGGCCGGCGCGTGGAAGAACTCATCAGCACTGCGGCCGGCCATCCGCCCCACCAGCAATGGTTTGACCGGCCCAGGGAAAATCAACCGTCCCCGGCCCAAGGGGCCAGCGAGCCGGCCTTTCCAGAATTGCTGGTACGGGTCGATTGGGCGAGCACCGAGGACCGGGAATTGGTGGCCCAATTGGTGGAACGGCAAGCGCCAGCGCTGCTGACCCTGCCGGACTTGAGCCGGGACAGCCGCCGGCGCCTGGAATCTCTGGCCGCCCAGCGCCCCCTGGCCCTGTATCGCTATCGCAAACTGCTGCCGGATATCATCGACCGCAAACTCATGGAAGCCGCCTGGGTACAAGCGGTATTGCGGGGAGCAACGGCATCCTGAGTTTCCCGGCCGTCCGGGAGCCCACGGGGAAATGGGGTAGCGGGGAGAACAGGACCCATAATCCTGAGAACGCCCCGGTTCCCCGGTCCATCAGCGCCGCTCGGGCCGCGCCGGTGGCGATCACTTCACAGGATTGATTTCGACCCGACGGTTTTCCGCGCGACCCGCCTCGGTCTTGTTGTTCGCGACTGGCATGGTTTCCCCATAACCGCGGGAGGTCATCTGACCCGACGGGACACCACGCTTTACCAGCCCCTGGTAAACCATGATGGCCCGACGCTCAGACAGCGCTTGGCTGTAGGCGTTGGTGCCCTTGGAGTCGGTGTGGCCCGCTACTTCATAGCGTAGGTCAGACCGGCTCTTGATGGCAGGGGCGGCCTGATCCAGGATGGCTTCACCGCCCTTGTTCAGCTTTGAAGAGTCAAACGCGAAGTTTACGCCCTTGATGACATAAGGGCACCTTGAAAAATTCAAGGTGCCCGTGCGGGGTAGGGATACCCCGCCATTTTCAAGCAGGCAACTGCTTGAAAATGAAGCAAAGCGGAAATCACATTTGCGCTTTGCGTCTTGAAAAATGGCATGGATGGCCATTTTTCAAGGTCCCCTTAAGAGGGCGCCGGAGCAGGCGCGGGGGCAGGCGGGCGGGGCCTCATTCTTGGGGCCGGTTACACAGGCGGGCAGGGCGGAGGCCAGGGCGGCACCAGCCGCTAAGATACGAACGGAGGCAATTTTCATGTCAGGTTTTCCTCCCAATTAATGGATCAATCGCCCCGTGCTGATACAAGAAGCACCCTGGCCAGGCAATCCCCGCGCTGAAAAATGTCGGCATTTCACCCCCAGGGGCGGGCGTCGGCGGACCTCCTGGAGCAGATGTGTCATAATGGAACAGCATTAGCTAGCCTACCTGCCGGACCACCGCGAATGCCAATGGAGCGATGATCCACCAGCCCCATGAAAAGAAATATTTTATGGAAAACGGCCAATAAAGGGCACCTTGAAAAATTCAAGGTGCCCGTGCGGGGTAGGGATACCCCGCCAGTTTCAAGCAGGCAACTGCTTGAAAATGAAGCAAAGCGGAAATCACATTTGCGCTTTGCGTCTTGAAAAATGGCCTGGATGGCCATTTTTCAATGGTCCCCTAAAATTAGCTAGCCATTCTTTGCTCAATGGAACTTTTTTCTCTGCTCCCGGGCAGCCCCAGAGTGGAATCAACAGGGCGATACTGTGAACGACCTTAACCGGAATTTTTTGATATTTCCATTGGTGGCGGCCATCGGTCCGCTGCTGGGCCTACCCATCGCCAGTCAGGGCGCCAAATTGGAATTGACCTCGAATAGCCGGCCCTTACCCCCCGAGTATCGTATTTACCCAGACCGGTCGGTCACTCTGCGTATTTGTTTCAATTGGTCTTGTTCCCACCAGGATACCGTCACTTTTCAGGCAGCGGACATGGCTAAGGTGAGCGCCGAGATGCAGCGCTGTCCGGTAAGCAGCCAGCAGGAACGGATTCAGCGGGTGCGGGTTGGCATCTGGCAAATGCAGTTGGTCGCTCAACGCTATCTGCCGGTGTTAAAAAATGACCGGGAAATCAACGACTTTGACCAGGACCTGGAAGGGCGTCTGGACTGCGTGGACAGCGCCACCAACACCGGCACTTATCTGCGGATTCTTTCCGACATGGGCCTGCTGGATGGCTGGACCCCTGCGGAGGCGGAGGTGCGGGACGTGCTGGACCCCCAGGCGGTACATTGGACTGCGGTGCTGGTGGATCGTGCCACCCAAACCCCCTGGTCGGTGGATTCCTGGTTTCGTGCCCACGGCAACCTGCCCTACCTGTTGCCCTTGAAAAGTTGGCGGGCCAGCGAAAAGGGCTGGGAACCGCCCCACTCGGCCCTCAATCCCTATCCCCAGTATCTGGAGGAGCTTTGCTCAGGACCGCCGCCCGCCACCGAGGAACCCGATGGCACGGGCGACGACATCACGTCCGCCCCGGAGCCCCAAGCGCCGCTCGCCGGCCAAGAGGCACCGACCGGACCCACGGAGCAGTTATTGTTCTAGGGCAGGGCCTACTTCCACTGGCTCAGGCTTTTCACCAGGTCCGTGGTACCGGCGAAAAAGTCCTGCTTACGATGTTCCTCGCAATAGAGGCCGATGCGCCGCATGGCCGCATCGATGCCGATGCCGGCCAGCACGTCGCTACCCGTCGCCAGGTTGAGTCCCGAGATGAATCCGGTCAACCAGTCTTGATAACGCTGATATTCCCCGGCGCCCTCGCCGCTACCCTCCTGGTGCTTGAATGACACGGAAGCGTATTCGTCACAGCCCTTGACCCCGTAACCCCATAGGGGTGGTGTTGGTCCCGTTGGCTTAGGCCCCGCGCCCCAGGCCGTGCACCAGATGGCCAGGCCCAATACTCCCCCTCCCAACAGCGTGCGCCAAAATCCCATCGCAGCCTACCTCTCGCTCTCGCAACTTGGTGATTAAGGTCCAGGAGCCGATCCCCGGATCGGCTCCTGGAGGCCCCCATTATGCCGTTGGCAGGGCCGTGACGCTCAACGACGAGCTTAGTTGACTTTTGCACTAGGTTTTTGTCTAATTACCTATCGAAAAAGTTGGTTTATCAACCTGGCCCAGCAAAGATAGGCCGGGATGATCCGGGATAGGGATGCCCGGTTGCGGCAACCAGCCGCGCACGCCGAGGCCGGCCTCGGAGGCGCCCGCATCGACCAGGAAGCTCAATGCGGGCCAGATCAAGAACCTGCGATATGAGGTGTAGAATGCAGATCCCAGAACGTGATGGCGACGGATATTTGGCGAACGCGGAGCTTTGGACCCCGGAAATTGGCCAGGCCATGGCCGAAGCGGACGGATTGGACTTAGACGAGGTACGCTGGGACCAGGTACTCAAGGCCCGGGAATACTTCGCGGAACACGCCACGGTGCCGCCGATTCGCAAGTTCGCCAAATACGTGGGCGTCGATCAGAAAGACATGTTCAAACTCTGGATGACCGGCCCCATGAAGCCGATCACCAAGTACGGCGGTCTGCCCAAGCCCACCGGCTGCGTCTGACCCGGGCCGGGGAGGAGGACTCGGTCACAAGCGGGTCCAGCCGCCCCGGGCGTCAAATGCGTTAGTGGGAAGGGTGGCGGCGGGCGCGGGGGGTCCCTCCCCCACAAGGTGTAAAACCAGGGATACGCGGCGATTGCGGGCCCGGTGCTCCGGTGAATCGTTGGTGACCCGGGGCTGGGTGTCGGCAAAGCCGCTCGCTTGAATGCGGTCTGAGGGAATTCCCAGCTCAATCAAAAGCCTGGCCACGCTGGTGGCCCGGTACAGGGATAATTCCCAGTTGGACGGAAAGCGCTTGGTGGCGATGGGCAGATCGTCCGTATGGCCTTCCACCGAGATGCGGGCCTCCTGATGGCTGAGCAGATCCACCATTCGCTGCATCAGCACCCGGCCTTCGCTGCCCAACTCCGCGCTACCCAAGGGGAAAAGGATCTCGTCCCGGAGTTCCACCCTAAGCTCCTTGTCGCTGAGATGCAGTTCTAATTGGTCGCCGCCCTGGGCCGCCAATAGGGCAGCCAAACGCTCTAGGGCGGGACTGACCGCCATCCGCACCGGCAACAGGGGCTCCATGGGCAGGGGCGCGGGAGGCGCTGGCTTGGGAGCTTCTGCGACCACCGGCTCGGCCGGAGCCGGCGCTGGCGGCGGCGGGCTGGAGCGGGACTGAAGCGCCGCCAACAGCACCCGGGGATCCAGGCTGAAAGACGCGGGAGCCGGCTCCGCCGGTGGTGCCTGGATGGTTAGTCCTGGGCCCGACGCCAGGGGATTCTTCTTGGCCGGGGGACTATCGCCCCGGTCCATGAAACCCACACCGAGCAAAATGGCGAACAAGGTCAATAGCAGGAGCAGGACGTCCAGGTAACCCACGGTCCAACTGCTTTCGGCGGCGGCGGCCTCGGACTCGTCCAAATCCGTCAGGGACTGGGCCGCCAACCGGGCACGCAGCCCCGGCTGGGTGGTTCCGGCGCGGCCGGCACTGGTGGGCCGGCGGGATTGGGCGAGTTCCATCATGCTAGGCGGCCTTGTCCAGCACCAGGCGCAGCGCGGCCGGCGGGTTGGGCGCCGCCGGCAACTCGGCGCCGGTCGCCAGGTATTCGGCGATCAGGGTCGGGTGTTGACGCTGATGCAGCATGATCAGGGCCTCGCTCAGGAAACCTAGCCAAGACAGGCGCCGGCGGGAATGGTCCTCCAGCTTGAGGGCCAGGGGCCGGAACACCAGGTTGGCAGTCACCAGGCCGTAGAGGGTACTCATGAGACCAAAACCCATGGACAGACCGATGTCGTGCAGGGCGCTGGCGCCCAGTTGTCCCAACAGGCTGATGAGGCCAAACAGGGTCCCGAGCAGACCAAAGGCGGGGGCGAAGGTGGCCATGGTGCGGAAGATGCGTACCTCGGCGGCGTCTTGCTCCTTCTGGCGCCGCACCCGCCACTCCAGCATCCGGGTCAATTCCTCACCACTATTGGGGTCCAGCGCCAACCGGGCGCCGTTTTTCAGGAATGGGTCTTGGAGTGCTTCCACTGTCTGCTCCGCGCCTCGTACCGAACCGCGCCGGTACAGGGTAGCAATTTGCAGCAGAGCCTGATGATCCACGAATTCTCCGTCGTCGCTGGAGCGGAACAGGCTCGGTATACGCCGCAGCAGGTCCAGCACCGGCCGGGGTCCGTGGCCAATCACAGAGGCCACCAGGGTGCCGCCCACCACCAGGATGAGGCCCGGCAGGTTGATGAAGGACAGCCCAGGGATGCGGGTCAAGACCACACCCAGCAGGACCAGCACCACGCCGGATAGCAGTATCAGCAATCCGATTTTCATTTTTTTCACTAAGCCCTTCATCGCAGTTCCCGTCGTTGCCGCCCGTTTAACTAGTAGGATGCAGGGACCATGCCAGACACTCGAATAGTCCCGGCCGACGCGGGTAGAGGGGAAAAACGGCAAGCCGGGGACTAGGGCGCGGCAGGGCATTGCCGGTGCGGGTCACCGGCCAGGGGCACCAGACGCTCGCCGTTCCAGGCGTGATAGGTTGGATTAATTCGGATTCCCGGCACCGGAATGGCGACCAGCAGAGATTTTCGGTCCTGGTCCCGGAACCCCCAAGCGAACGCGCCAGCCTCCAGGGATTGGCGTTGAACCAAGTTCGCACCGACGCCTTGATAAAGATAAACATCCTCCAGTGCGGCCCCGTACTGGACGAACACCAGGATCAAGGGCGGATCGGGATAACTCAAAGCCTGTTGGATTTCCAAACGGGCGTTATAGCCCCCGGGCCAGGGTTCCCGAAGGGCCAGGTCCCAGGTGTCACCGGATCGGCGCCAGGCCCGGAATTCAGCCGTCGGCTCCCCGTCGGCATCCCGCCAGGATCCCACCGCTAGGACCCAATCCGGATCCAGGCGTTGACTGGCAAAATTCTCGAAACCGGTCGGCGGCGGCCAGTGCAGCCAGGGGGGATGATCCGGCGTTTCCTGGGTGGTGCACCCGGCTAGCAGCAATGCCCACAA
>CAZIHO010000001.1:31960-61960 GCA_964538875.1 uncultured Chromatiaceae bacterium | reverse complement strand
GGGGATGATCCGGCGTTTCCTGGGTGGTGCACCCGGCTAGCAGCAATGCCCACAAGACTAAGGTAGGAGTCAACTTCGACATGATACGAATTCCCATCATCCGCCCCTCCCATGGCAAGCATTCCCCATTATTTGGCCCTAGCCCGATAATAGGCCGCCTTTGTGGGGCGCACGGGCGGAGGTCATCATGCTCGAACATTTAAAACGTCTGTGGACTAGGCCGGCGGCGGGGCCATCCACCCTGGACTTGACCGACGCCTGGCAACAAGCCCATGCGCATCTGATTCCCTTCACCGAACACTTGCCCCTAGGCCCGGACCTGACTCGCCCCTGTGGGCTGTGCGGTGAGCTAGGGATGCCGGTGGCGGCTCGCCTCCAAGGGGGCGACGGCCCTTGGCAACAAGTCGAAGTCACCTATTGTCCCCATTGCCAACGCTTTTCCCTGGCACCGGAGCAGCAGGGACCCCTGGCCGGCCTGACGCCGGGAACGCCGTTACGGATCGACGCCCGCCTCTGGTCCGGCGCACCCAGGGTGCTCAATATCGAACCCACCACCCGTTGCAACTTTTCCTGCTGGTACTGTATCGGCCGCTCCATGCTCCAGCAGGATTTGTCGTTCGAGGATTTCACCCAGGTCCTGGACCACTTTCCCAGCCTGGAAGCCATCGCCATCGTCGGCGAGGGCGAGCCGATTCTCAATAAACAGTTTTTCCCCATGGTTCAGGAAGCCAAACGCCGGGGCCTGTATGTGATGACACTCAGCAACGGCTCCACCTTCAGCACCTCGGTGGTGGAGAAAATTCTGGATTCTGGTGTGGATTACATCGGCATTTCCATCGATAGCGTACGTCCGGACCTGTTCGCCGCGTCCCGCCTGGGCGGCAACCTGGAACAGGTGTGGAGTAACATCGACCGGCTGGTCCGGCGGCGGGCCGAACGAGGGTTGCACTTGCCGGTCCTGGGGTTGAAGGGGACCCTGTTCCGCCATACCCAAGACGAATTGCTGGACATCGTCAAGGCGGCCAAGGCCCATGGCCTGGATGCCCTGGAGTCCTTTCAGCCCCTCAACCCCAAGGCCAGCTACCGGGCCATTTATCCCACCGATAAGGTGCCCTGGCTGGACGAGTTGGAGCCGGTCAAGGCGGCCATCGACCGGGCCATGCCGGAGGCCCTGAGCCTCTTGCCTAGCGTGGCAGACCGGGCGTTTCTCATCAGCAACCAGGGGCGCGGCAACGGGCGGGGACCCAACTGCGACGAGGTTTGGCTGTATAGCCTGGTATCCGGGGACGTGACCCCCTGCTGCCAGGTCAAGACGCCCCAATACCCGTCCTGGAATCTGCTGCGGAACCCGGTGGAGCGGATCCTGGCGGACCCGGACTATGAACGGACCCGCTTCAACCTCTGGAACGGCATCTTTCCCAGCTACTGCCAGGACTGCTACAAGACCCGTCCCCAGGCGCAAACCCCGGACCCCGCCCAATCATGAGCGAGTTGGTGATTCGGGACTATCAACCCGGCGACGAACAGGGCATCCTGCCCCTGTTCGAGACTGTGTTCGGCCAGTCCCTCAGCCTGGCCCAATGGGACTGGAAATACCGCCGGGGCGGCGCTGCGCCGGTGCTGGCCCGGATCGCCCTGGATTCGGACGGACGCATTCTGGCCCACGTGGGGGCAGTGGAATTGGCGGGCTGGCTGGACGGCCGGCCCCTCCCCATGCTGCAAATCTGCGACATCATGGTGCATCCGGAGGCGCGCGGTCATTTGGGCCAGCGCAACCTTTACACCCGGCTGGTGGGTAGCTTCTTCGAGGACCTTGGGCGCCGCTACCCCGGCGCCTTCTGCTACGGATTTCCCGGTGGACGGCCGTTCAAACTGGGCCAGTATGCTGGGTTGTATGACCAAGTGGAACTGGCCCGGGAAATCAGTTGGCCCCTGGAGGGCGCCCCCGGCCCCGTTTGGCGGACCCGGGAAATTGCCTGGTCCGATCCGGAGCCGGAGCGGGCTTGGGTCCAGGCCCGCGCTAGCCTGGGTCTCGGCCTGGTGCGGGACCGGGCCTACTACCAGTGGCGCTACGCCACCAACCCCTACCGGGACTACCAGTTGCTGCAATTCCGCCATTGGTTCCGGTCCCAGGGCCACGCGGTGATCCGGACGGCGGGGGAAGAACTCTGGATCATGGAACTCCAGCTCGCCCCAGGCCAGGATCCGGCCCCGGCCTTGCGGGGCCTGGCGGACCAGGCCCGGCACCGGGGCCTCAAGCATCTCCGCTACTGGTTACCGGGCCGCATGGCCCCTCCCCCGCTGGCCCAGGTCCGGACCACGGAACTGGTGACCACCAACGTGGTACGGGGTTTCCAGCACCCGACGCCCTGGGTGCGGGAGCGGATGTTCTACTCCTTGGGCGACGTGGATATGTTCTAGCCGCGCCCCAGTAGCCGCCGGATTGGAGCCGCGATGCGGCGCAGAATCCGCCGGGTGGGGGACTGGGCGATTAGGTGGCTTAACTGCTGAGCCTGCTGGGCGGACTGGTTGGCCAGGGCCTGGATTTCCGCCCGCGCCTCCGCCAAGGCCAGGCTCAGGTGTTCACAAACCCGGAGGGCATCCGCGCACCGGGCCTCCGGCCCACCCAGACCGGTCGCCGCCACCGGCGCCGCACCCCGGCCTTGCCGCACCTGGGCAAGGCAATACCCCAACTCAGCGGGACCCAAGCGGTCTCGCCATTTGTTCCACAGGGGGGCTGGGTCCGGCGGGGCGACGGCCGGCAGGGACCCGGCCGCGCTGACCCGGTCCAGGTGCAGCAAGGGTCCGCGCCCCACACACTGCAGCAGAAAATCCCAATCCTCCAGCCCGTCTAGGGACCCATCAAAGCGGCAGCCCTGGTCCAGCAGACGGGTCCGCAACAGCAGGGCGCCAAGGGGCAGATAATTTTCCACCAGCAGCCGGTGGGGGTCGAAGGGTTCCGCCCAGACCGCGCCAACCTGATCCACCAACTCCAGACTGGCATAGGCGCCCACCACCTCCGGGGCCTGCCCCAGAGCTTCCACCAATTGGCTCAGGTGATCGGGATAGAGCCAGCCGCCCCCATCCAGCAGAATAAACAACTCGCCTTGGGCTGCTTGCAGGCCCCCATTGAGGGCCTCGGCCCGGCCGCCAGCCCCGGCCCAGCCAATCCTCCGCAGCGGGAAGGGGCCACACTGGGTCCCGCCGGGTCCGGCGCCATCCAGCAGTAGCACTTCCACATGGGGATAGGTCTGCAAGGCGATGGCATCCAGTGCTCGCGCCATTTGCTGCCCATGCCGTGCCTCCAGCAACACCGACACCAACGGCCGGCCCTCGAATTGGCTGGGCGCGCCGGCCCGGTGCCAAGCTTCGGTCAACTGACGGTACAGGCCCGGCGGCCGGCCCCGCAACTCGGCGTTTTCCAAGACCCAATAGGCTTCCGCACGGCTGACGCCCGCTCCCAAGGTATAGGTGCGGAAGCTATGGAGGGCGTCGAGATGCCGGGCATAGTCCTGCACCGCTAATTGACTGGTAAAACAATGCCAGGCAGCGTCCAGTTGCTGGTGCAAATCGGAAACGTCCAACAGCCGGTTGGGCATCAGGGGGTTGCCGATTTCATAGAAAGCCAGCGTGCAGGGGGCATCCAAGCGCCGCGCCGCTTCCAGGGCGGACAGGGCCAGGGCGCGGTGGTCCGGGTGAATCTCGTATAGGGAGGGAGCGTACAGCCACTGGACACCCCGCTCGATCAACAACCCCAGGATGCGCTGGACCAAGGCTTCGCCGTACGTCAAGCCACGATCCGGGTAATTCCAGAACTCCGGCTCCCCGTACCCCAGAATACGGGCGGCTGCGCGGGATTCCTCGCGCCGGACCTCTGCATAGGCGGCCAAGTCCAGATCCGGCGCCGTTGGAAAGGCGCCGTCGGTGACCACCACCACATCCACCCCATCCCCAGCGGCACAGTGTCGAATAATGGCACCGCCGCAGCCAAACGCCTCGTCATCCGGATGGGGAGCTAGCACCAGCACCCGCCCGGCACCCAACCGGGTGATGGCTTGGTACGGGACCAGTTGATCTTCCCTCACCCGCCGCTAGCCTTGCCGCTGGGCGTGGTGACCGGGCCGCCTCCATTCTTGCCGGATGGCGCCAGGCCCAGCAGTTCCCGCAGCGTTTCCCGGTACAGCAGCGCCCACAGCACCAGCGGCAGTACCCTGGGCACTAACTGAAAACCGATGTAATGACAATATCGGACCAGGGTATCGTTCAACTCGCGGCTAGCGAACCAGTGGAGCTGGGGATAGCCGGAATCCAACTGGAAGATGTATAGAAGGCTTGTGACTACGGTGATGCCCACCCCGGCCAGGAGCAAGATCATACCAAGGGAAAACCGCAGCACATGTTGCTTGAAGGACGCGGTGGACGCGATAGCCAGCGCTGCGTACAGGGGCGCCCCGAAGGCATAGGTATAGGGACTCATCAGGATACCCTTGTCTGAATAGACAAAGTGGCCGGCGAAATCCCCATGGGTGATGGGATGCTGCAACTGAGCGATGACCACCAACTTCGCCCCCATGGGCTTGACCGCCTGAATGGCATTGGGCCAGATCCCATGCAGCAGGGGTTCCAACAGCTTGGCGAGTAGGGGCGCTACCCAGGGCCCGGCCTGATACCAAACAAAAAACAGGGATGGCAGCAGAAATAACAACTGGATGGCGAAGGGACCCAGGATTTTCTTATTCATGGTCGTGGCGGCTAGGCATCTAGCTCACAGTCGTCCCATCGGCCCGCGCCACCTTGGGGGTAGCGATAAACTGAATCCAGACGAAAAATGCGATGAGCGCGCCCAGAATGATGAGCACCGGCCACACATATTTATGGGCCCACTCGAATAGGACTGAATTCCAAATTCCGAAATAAAACAACATGATGATCCGAGTCAGGTTTAATCCTTGCACCGCTAGCACGCCCAGCGTCAAACCTGCCAGTTTAGCCCTGAGCGTGGCGGGATAGGCCAATACCGCCGCAACCAGAATCATGGTCGCTTCCAAGCCATTGCAATCCGCCTCCACGGAAACGGAAAAACTACTGCTAGTGCTATAAAGAACCGTTCCGTTAAGGAAGGCGTCATGACTCATCAACTGGATGAAAAAATAGGAGGTCCGGGCCAGCAAATGATTCCAGGGCACCAGCAGCGTCTGCCCCACCCAATCCAGGTTGTAGACCAGTGACAGTCCCAGCAGAATGGCGACGAACAGGGCGAGATACCTAAACATCGGCGTTCCATTGACGGCAATTGATGAGGGAGGCCCAGCCTCGGCGGTGCCAGGAGTGACGACCGACCAGTGGGCGATGGTTGGAATCAAGTGCCAATGGCGCGGCCAACATCCACACGGCTTCCTTCGCCACCCCTTTGTGGGACGCTGAGCGGAATAATTTTACCACGGTGCCAACCCGGCCCAAAAACCCGGCAGGGATCGGCGGTTATGGAGAATATTCCACCTATCGGAACCAACCCAACCGGCTCATTAGGCCGTTTAGCCGCCGTCGGGTCAATTTAACCGGCTGTTCGTCTTCCAATTTTCCCAGATTGCCGTAAAATAGCGCGTTCGTTTGCCGCCTGTCCTGCGGCTATTTGAGGTTTCTCAGGAAAAACAGATGGTTAGCATTCGCCTTTCGAGAACTGGGGCCAAGAAAAGACCCTTTTACCACATCGTGGTCGCGGATTCCCGTAGCCGCCGGGACGGCAGCTTCATCGAGCGGCTCGGCTTTTTCAACCCGATCGCGGTCGGTGGGGAACAAGAGCTGAAGCTGGACGTGGAACGGGCCCAGCAATGGATTAAGAATGGCGCCCAGCCCACCGAGCGGGTCGCCAAGTTGCTGGAGCAGGAACAACGCCGTCAGGCAGCCTAGGGGCGTCGCGGGGCCGCCGAGCGCCAAGGTTGAGCCAGAGTGAAGAGCCGGCAGTCCGAACTAGGCCCGGGCGTGCGCATGGTACCGGTCGGGACTGTCGCCGGTCTATACGGCGTGCGTGGTTGGGTCAAGGTGGTGTCCCATACGGATCCGAGAGAGAACCTGCTTGGCTACTCCCCCTGGTATCTGGGTGGCCCGGAGGTCTGGGAGACCCGGCGTCTAGTGGCGGGACGGGTGCATGGCAAGGGCCTAGTGGCGCAAATCGAGGGCTGCGAGGACCGGGATCAGGCGGCAGCCCTACTCGGCCAAACCATTGCGGTACGCCATGATCAACTGCCCGGTTTACCGAACGGGGAGTTTTATTGGTCGGACCTTGAGGGACTGAAGGTCGAAACCCTGGACGGAACCTTGCTTGGAACCGTCGATCACCTGTTCGAGACCGGAGCCAATGACGTGCTGGTGGTGGTGGGTGAGCGGGAGCGGCTGGTGCCCTACGTTTGGGATCAGGTGATCCGGGGCGTGGACCTGGACGCCGGCATCATGCGGGTAGACTGGGACCCCGATTTTTAGTCGATGCGATTCGACATCGTTACCCTGTTCCCGGGGTTGTTCGAGATCCTGCGGGGCCAAGGGGTCACGGGCCGGGCGTTGGACCGGGGTCAGGCGAAGCTGGTGCTATGGAACCCCCGGGACTACACCCATGACCTGCATCGCACCGTAGATGATCGGCCCTATGGTGGTGGTCCCGGCATGGTGCTCAAAGCGGCGCCCCTGCGGGACGCCATTCAGGCTGCCCGTGCGGCGGCCCCGGATAGCCGGGTAGGCTATTTGAGCCCCCAGGGCCGGCCCCTGGACCAGGCGGAAGTGCGGCGGCTGGCGGAGCGGCCGGGAATGATCCTGCTAGCGGGCCGCTACGAGGGCGTGGACGAGCGCTTGCTGGACCGCCACGTGGACGAGGAATGGTCCCTGGGCGACTATGTATTGAGCGGTGGCGAACTAGCCGCCATGGTGCTGATGGACGCGGTCATCCGGCTGCTGCCGGGGGTGTTAGGTGATCGGGAATCCGCCGATCAGGACTCCTACGGCGATGGCCTGTTGGATTGCCCCCATTACACCCGCCCGGAACTGATCGACGGGCTGCGGGTACCGGGAGTGCTGCTGGGCGGCGACCACGCGGCCATCCACCGCTGGCGGCTCCAACAGGCCCTGGGTCGGACCTGGTTGCGGCGGCCGGATCTATTGGAACGGCGGCCGTTGAACGATGAGGAACGTCGATTGCTGCAAGAATTTATCGCGCAACGGACGTTGAATTAGACAGGCACCCAAACCGGGTGGCAGGGAAGCGGTGATTAGAGGCCCCCGCAGGCATCGAGCGGGTCATGCGGGGCCGGAACCTTAGCGGAGCAGAAGAGCATGACCAACATCATTCAGGAACTCGAAGCGGAACAGATGAAGCAGGGGATTCCCGGCTTCGGGCCAGGCGACACGGTACGGGTCCAAGTCAAGGTGACGGAAGGCAACCGGGAGCGCTTGCAGGCTTTTGAAGGCGTGGTGATCGCCAAGCGCAACCGGGGTCTCAACTCCTCGTTTACGGTGCGCAAGCTATCCCACGGCGAGGGCGTCGAGCGGGTGTTCCAGACCCATAGCCCCATGGTCGCGGAAATTCAGGTCATGCGCCGGGGTGATGTCCGCCGGGCCAAGCTGTACTACCTGCGGGGCCGGACCGGCAAAGCGGCCAGAATCCGCGAAAAAATCTAATCGATGCTCCGGAAACCGTGCTCCCTCGGCGGTTTCCGGGCATCGGACCCTGGGTGTGCCTTCACTCGTGACATGCGCGGCGCCTTGGTGCCGGTCCTTGCGTGTCCAGAGGTCATCGTGTCCGGATCTGGATTCCATAGCCACTCCCCTTCCCATCGCCTTGGTTTGAATTTTGGCGCGTAGCAAAAGCAGCCACCGTTGGTTAAGCCGGCAACATCAGGACCCCTACGTCCAGCGGGCCCAACAACAGGGCTATCGTTCCCGCAGCGCATTCAAGTTAATCGAAATCCAGACAAGGGACCGGCTCCTGCGGTCCGGCCAACGCATCCTTGACCTTGGCGCCGCTCCTGGCGGCTGGTCCCAGGTCGCCCGCGACATCATCGGTGACCGGGGGCACCTCATTGCCCTCGACCTCTTGCCCATGGACCCACTGCCGGGCGTTGAATTCATCCAAGGGGATTTTCGGGATGAGACTCCGCTAGCCCAACTGATCGCCGCCTTGGGGGGCGAACCGGTGGACCTTGTGTTATCCGACATGGCCCCCAACCTGAGTGGCATGAGCGCCGTCGATCAGCCCCGCTCCTTCTACCTAGCGGAACTGGCCCTAGAACTCTGCGCTAAGGTGATGAAACCTGGGGGGAGCCTGCTGGTCAAGGTCTTTCAGGGCGAAGGGTTCGACGCCTACCTGCGGGAACTACGGGCCGGTTTTCGGCGAGTCGCTAGCCGCAAGCCCCAGGCGTCGCGTCCGGAAAGCCGGGAGATTTATTTGCTAGCCCAGGGCTACAATCTAAAGTGAGATGGTCGGGAATCGCCAAAAATGCAGCGATTCCGCCGGACCCAGGCGCCACGGCAACAATGGCCCGAACCGGCACTAGGCAGCGCGTCTAAAAACATGGATTATCGGCATTCCGGCCTCAGTGTCCGGACAACCGACCGCAAGAGGGCAAGCGATTGAACGATATGGCAAAGAATCTGATCCTTTGGGTGATCATCGCGATCGTCCTGATGTCGGTGTTTAACAATTTCACCTCCAACCAGCCTAAGTCCCAGACCCTGGCCTACTCGGACTTCTTCGCCCAGGTCAAACAGGGGCAGGTCAAGGAGGTCACCATCAGCGGCCGGTCCATTGAGGGAGCCACGGTCGGAGGACAGCGTTTTTCCACTTATAGCCCCGGTGATGACCTTTTGGTCAATGACCTATTGAAGAACAACGTGGTGATCAACGCCGGGCCGCCGGAAAAGCCCTCGATTCTGATGAGTATCCTGATCAATTGGTTCCCGCTGTTCATCCTCATTGGACTCTGGGTGTTCTTCATGCGCCAAATGCAAGGGGGCGCTGGCGGCCGGGGCGCTATGTCCTTTGGCAAGAGTCGCGCCCGGATGCTGTCCGAGGACCAGGTGAAGATCACCTTCCAGGACGTGGCCGGCGTCGAGGAAGCCAAGGAAGAAGTGGCTGAATTGGTGGAATTTTTGCGGGATCCAGGCAAGTTCCAAAAACTTGGCGGAAAAATCCCCAAGGGGGTGCTGATGGTGGGCCCCCCCGGTACCGGCAAAACCCTACTGGCCAAGGCCATCGCCGGGGAAGCCAAGGTGCCTTTCTTCACCATTTCCGGTTCCGATTTCGTGGAAATGTTCGTGGGCGTGGGCGCGTCCCGGGTGCGGGACATGTTCGAACAGGCCAAAAAGCACGCGCCCTGCATCATCTTCATCGACGAAATCGACGCCGTGGGACGGCATCGGGGCGCCGGATTGGGGGGTGGCCATGACGAGCGGGAACAAACCCTGAACCAGTTGCTGGTGGAAATGGACGGTTTTGAAGGCAACGAGGGGGTCATCGTCATCGCCGCCACCAACCGTCCCGATGTGCTGGACCCCGCCCTGCTGCGGCCCGGCCGGTTTGACCGCCAAGTGGTAGTGCCGCTGCCAGACGTGCGGGGCCGGGAGCATATCCTCAAGGTTCACATGCGCAAGATTCCCCTAGCGGAAGACGTGGTCGCCTCCATCATCGCCCGCGCCACCCCCGGCTTCTCCGGCGCGGATCTAGCCAATCTAGTCAACGAGGCAGCCCTGTTCGCGGCGCGCTCCAACAAGCGCTGGGTGGATATGGACGACCTGGAAAAAGCCAAAGACAAGATCATGATGGGCGCGGAACGGCGCTCCATGGTGATGAGTGAGGACGAAAAGCGCCTTACGGCCTATCACGAGGCCGGTCATGCCATCGTCGGACTCACGGTGCCGTCCCACGACCCGGTTTACAAGGTGAGCATCATTCCCCGGGGCCGGGCCCTAGGCGTCACCATGTTTCTGCCGGAAGAAGACCGCTACAGCCACAGCAAGGAATTTCTGGAGAGCCAGATTTCCAGCCTGTTCGGCGGCCGCATCGCGGAAGAACTGGTGTTCGGCGGCGACCGGGTCACCACGGGCGCGTCCAACGACATTCAGCGCGCCACAGATATCGCCCGCAACATGGTCACCCGTTGGGGCCTATCGGATCTTTTGGGTCCCCTCACCTATAGCGAGGATGAGCAGGAGGTCTTTCTCGGCCATTCCGTGACCCAGCATAAGAATGTATCCGACGATACCGCCCATTCCATCGATAAGGAAATTCGCGCCTTCATTGACCGCAATTACCAGCGCTCCAAGCGCATCCTGACCGAGCACATGGATAAGCTGCACCTGATGGCGGACGCCTTAATGAAGTACGAAACCATCGACGCGGACCAAATTCGGGACATCATGGACGGCAAATCGCCCCGTCCGCCCCAGGATTGGGACGATTACGAGCCCCGCTCCGGATCCCGGGGCGATGCCTCCAAGGAACAGCAAAATCCGCAAACTGATGCGGGAATTGGCGGACCGGTCAGCCAGCACTAAAAAACTGGGTAGCGGCCGTTATTGGAATGAGCCTGCTGGACTGCGGAGGGAAGACCCTCGATCTGTCCCAGCCGTTGGTGATGGGCATCCTGAACGTCACCCCGGACTCCTTCTCGGACGGCGGCCGATTTTTGTCCCCCGCCGCCGCGCTAAGCCAAGCCCGGAGTCTTTGGGAAGAAGGCGCCGCCCTCATCGACGTGGGCGGCGAATCCACACGGCCGGGCGCCCAAGGGGTATCCACCGAAGAAGAATTGGCGCGGGTCATTCCCGTGATTCAGACGCTGGCCCAGGAACTGCCGATCCCCATATCCGTCGATACCAGTAAAGCGGAGGTTATGCGGGCGGCGGTGCGGGCCGGGGCTGGATTCATCAACGATGTACAGGCGCTTAGGGGGGCAAACGCCCTCGCGACGGCCGCCGAACTGGGCGTCCCCGTCTGCCTGATGCACATGCGGGGCGAGCCCCGGACCATGCAAGCCAATCCCCACTACATGAACCTGCTGTCCGAAGTTCAGGAATTCCTCCAACAGAGAATCGACTCCTGCGAACAGGCGGGAATCCCCCGTGAGCGGTTGTTGATTGATCCGGGGTTCGGATTTGGCAAGCAATTAGGCCATAACCTGGAGTTATTGGCGCACCTCGATCAGTTCCAGAGCCTAGGCGTGCCTCTGCTGATCGGCCTATCCCGAAAATCCATGCTAGGCAGCCTTACCGGCCGGCCGGTGGAGCAGCGGCTCGCCGCCGGCCTGGCGGCAGCGGTCCTCGCCGTCGAGCGGGGAGCGCGTATCGTTCGCACCCATGACGTGGCGCCCACCCTGGACGCGATACGAGTTACTTGGGCGGTCGCTGGTTCCGTCCGGTCCAGCGGATAACGATTCCTCCCTGCTCAATCAGCAATCCGCGCCAGCTCTTCTCGCCGCACAAAGGCTGGAAAGTCCGGGTTTTCCCAGCCGTTCCCGGCCTTCAGATGGGCACTTGGCGTCAATCGGGATACATAATCCAGCACGGCAGACAGGTCCCGGTCGGTGAAACCCTGGATTTGCTGACGCATCTCCGGGTCGCCATTCACCCGCTTGCCTTGGCGAACCCAAAGAAACTGGCGCACCAAATAAGCATAATGCTGGCCCTGAATTCTCGGCATGAATTCTACCGCATTCCCCTCGCCCCCCGCTTCGTGGCAATCCCCGCAATATCCTTGGTATAACCGCTGCCCATGCAGCAGATCGGTGCCCGGCCCGGTCCCATTATTTGCCGTCATCGGCAGTTCCGCGATATAGGCGGCGACATCCGCGATTTGCTGCAGGGACAGGGTTTCCAGCATCGTAAAGGGCAGCATGGTGGGCGCATCTCGATTGCCGGCACGGATATCCGCCAATTGCTTGATGGTCACCGACGGCAGTTGGCCGGCAATTTGGGGATAATAACCATCGGCGCGCCCCCAGCCTTCCGGTTGATGGCACACCGCGCACAGCTCGTAGACGCGCCGTCCATTCTCCTTATTGGGCACCAGATGCAAGGCTTTTTCAATTTCCTGGGCCGCCTGCTGGGCACCACCCATGGCGAATGTCGGTACGCCACCGAGCAATAGCAACAAGGTCGCCGATCGTCCCAATTGGGTAAAAATCTTCATGACGTCCTCCTCTCTTATGATTATTGGCCAGTAGAGACCCATAGGCCTCGCCCAACCCCGGGTGGGACCAAGACAGGCATCGAGGCAATCCAGGCACAAGCCATACGGGTCCCGACAGACCTGGTCTAGACGCAGGGTTTGTTACCGGCCGGATCCGGGAGAATCTTCCCCCGCCTCCCCATTTGCTGAACCTTGGGCATCGGTAAACTCTTAAAGCCCAGGCAATGATCCATGGACCGGTCTAACCGCCTATTGTTATTTTACTAATATAAAGTCTTTATTATGACGCTTTATCTTGGCTGATCGCGGCGCACTTGCCAGATTGCCGGAAAGCAGTGCGTCGCGCCCAACCGCTATTGTCCCAGGATCATGGGAATGGCGCCGTGCCACGCCCCCTTGGACAAGGGATATCTTTCTTTTTGACGCCAGGGACCCACGTCCATGGGATTGACCGCCAGCGACATATCTTTATTCTTAACAAAATCGATCACCGCCTGAGCCAAACGGCGCGTACCCTTCTTCTTGGTCTCCAGCGAGGGATTACCGATGGCCGGGGCGATCAGCACATTTTTCAACTCAAGGAATGGTTGCACCCAAGGCTCCATGTCTCCCTTCTTGATCTGGTCCGCCGGCACGGTGAAGGCCGCGCCCCGAATACGCTTGTCCCGCAGGGCGCTCAATAAATTGGCCTCGTCCACGTGACCATTACGAGACGTGTTGATGATGAAGGGCCGTTGACTGGCGAAGTATAGCTCATTGCCCTTGAATACCCGATCATCACCGGCGGTGTGGATGCTAATCACATCCGAATACTCAAGCACATCGCTTAATTGAGAATACTCAATGACCGAGCGATCCAATGGGTTACGCCGATGGAAGTTCTCATAAACACTCCGGGGATGATTGTCATAGCCGATGACGCGATCACAATAGGGATGCATTTCCATTGCCAGCGCCTGGGCCACTCGCCCGCAACCGATCAAGCCCACGGTGGTGCCAGCCAATTCAAACCCGGTAAAGGTTTCGGTGAGGAACTCATGATTGTCCGCGATCACCCGCGCCCGAGTCGCATCACGCTGGCGAAAGGAACGGCTGAACAGCATGACCATCAAATGCAGGCTTAACTTGGCCGCTTCATAGGAGTTGATAAACTCGGACACCTTGACAACGATGCCCTTGTTGGAGGCATCCGCCACATTGACGTTATCCAGGGAATCACCGGCGATACCGATGACGGATAGCCCAGGACCCGCTGCATTTAACATCTTATAGGAAACTGGTATTTTATTTTTGATCATCAACGCGGTATAGTCGCCGTGTTGAAGCAGGGGTTCCAACAGCCCGGCGCGGATGGTGACCACATCGGTTTCTAACTTGGCGTCCTGGAACAGGTCCAGCACGATGGGCGCCAACTCGTTATCGAGTAGCACGCGTTTCATTTTTTGTCCTCCAACGTTTCTCTATCTGTTATTGACATCTTATTGTAATATACATGCGCGGGTATACTAGGCGTGCGCGGGAAGTAACCTGCCGTTGACAACTAAAATGCGCACGAAAAACAATAATCAAGGTAAAACACCGGGCTTCCCCTGCTGACTAACCAGAATTTTTTACCCGTGGGAACGTCAGGTCGATCCGCACCAACCGGTTGATCAGGGTTTGACAGATTTTTCGGCAATCATCATCCTCTTGACTACCGAAATAAGGGAGAAAAATCCGGTGCCTAGGCTGGAACAGCCGACGGGAATTACAACGAATCCCGTGGACAAGCCCTCTGTTCCACGGTGTCTTCCCCGAGCTAGGCGATAGCTCGAATCGAGTCTTGACGACCGGGCGTCCCCAGGACTCCGGTAGTCGGAGACATTATCGCAACCTCTAAATTTAGGTAATACGCACTATGGCCAGAGCCACGACAAAAACATCCGCTGCGAAACCCGCCACTCACGTGGACGCGCAAACCCAGGAGGACATGCTGTTGGAACAGGAAGCCCTGGCCATGGATACCGACGAACCCCACTGGAAGCCGGCAGCGGCCGCTCCGGCGGCAGAGGTCCCCTTGTCCCTGGGTGGCAAGGACGCGGAAAAATATGAGTACAAGATGGTCATGAAGGAGCGGCGCAAGGCCCCGCTACCGAATGACTTGGAAGGCTCTTTGAAGAAGCTCAAGACCCCGGACTATCTGCATCTCATCATGCCCCTCCATGTGGAGCTGCTGAAGCTGCAAAACTGGGTCAAGGAAAAGGGTCTGCGCCTGTTGGTCATCAACGAGGGCCGGGACGCAGCCGGCAAGGGCGGTACCATCAAGCGCTTCATCGAGCACATGAACCCGCGCGGCTGCCGTGTGGTCGCCCTGGATAAGCCCAGCGACCGGGAACGTACCCAGTGGTATTTTCAGCGCTATATCCAACACCTGCCTTCTGCGGGCGAAGTGGTGTTCTTTGACCGTAGCTGGTACAACCGGGCCATGGTTGAGCGGGTCATGGGGTTCTGCACCCCGGAGGAGGTCAAGGACTTTCTGCGCTCCGTCCCCGAGTTGGAGCGGATGCTGATCCGGTCCGGCATCCTGTTGGTGAAGTTCTATTATTCGGTGAGCAAGAATGAACAGGCCCGCCGCTTCGCCAACCGCACGGATGATCCCCTTCGGCAGTGGAAGCTGAGCCCGGTGGACCAGGAGTCCCAGGACAAGTGGGAGGGCTATACCAAGGCCAAGGAAGACATGTTCTTCCTGACTTCTACTTCTGACAGTCCTTGGGTCATCGTCAAATCTGACGACAAGAAGCGCGCCCGCATCAACGCGATCCGCTATTTGTTGAACCAGGTGGACTACCCGGATCGGGACAAGAACATGTTGAATTACGATCAGCGGATCATCCGCTCGGTACAACAAGAAGTGGGCGTCGAAGACTAACCGACTTACCAAGCCCCAGCGGGGGCCGGATCCCACCCTAGCCCAAGACCCTGGGGGCTAGGTATACAAGCTGGGTACCGGCCCATCCTGACCAGGCGGAAGCTCCTTGAAGGCTTCCGCCTGGTTTTATTTTGCTGACTGCCATGGGGTTTCCTCCCAGCCTAATGGCTTGAAGCTGACGCCAAGCTCCGTCAGCGCGGCTCGCTGAGCCACCCCCAGGGACGATCCGATACAATAAAAAAATTAAACCAAGCAGTACCCCTTTATATCCTATGGAACTAAGAACTCAAATCCGCAAAACCAAGATCGTGGCCACCGTGGGACCCGCCTGTGACAACGTGGAAACCCTATCGGCCATGGTCTTGGCGGGCATGTCGGTGGCGCGCCTCAATCTTTCCCATGGCACCCTGAAGGAACACCGGGAACGGGTCGGCCGCATTCGGGAGGCGGCGGCGCGTATAGAACGTCCGGTGGCCATCATGTTGGATACCCGGGGCCTGGAAATCCGCAGTGGTCACCTGCCGGATGGTCCCGTCCAATTGGACGCGGGGGCGGAGTTTTGGCTCTACACCGACGCCCGTCCGGGCGATGTCAACGGCGTGTCGGTGTCCTATCAAGCCCTGGCCCAGGAGGTCAACCCAGGCGATCCGATCCTATTGGACGACGGCGCCATGGAATTGGTGGTCGAGGCGGTGGAAGAGCGGGAAATCCGCTGCCGGGTAGTGGCCGGCGGTCTCCTGAAGGAAAACAAGGGGGTCAATCTCCCCAACACCCGCCTGGCCCTGGCCACCGAAGATCCCAAGAACCGCAACGACGTTTTGCAGGAAATGACGTTCGCGGCCGATAACAGCGTGGACTATATCGCCGCCTCCTTCGTCCAGGGCCCAGACGACATCAACCGGATGCGGGAGATTCTCAAGGCCAAGGGGGTAAAGATCCCGATCATCGCTAAGATAGAAAATCGCTCCGGCATGGAAAACTTGGCCGCCATCGTGGCCGCTGCGGATGGGGTGATGGTCGCCCGGGGGGACCTGGGAGTGGAATTACCCTTGGCAGAAGTGCCCGGATACCAAAAGAAGATCATCCGTACTACGGTCATGAACGGGAAGCCGGTCATTACCGCTACCCAGATGCTCGCCAGCATGGAGCGCAATCCCAAGCCGACCCGGGCGGAAGCCAGCGACGTGGCCAACGCCATCTTGGATGGCAGTTCGGCGGTGATGTTATCCGGCGAAACGGCGGCCGGATTGTATCCCGTGGAATCGGTGCGCACCCTGTCGGAGCTGGCGCTGCGGGCCGAGGCGCACCTCAAGGAGTATGGCTATTTGCAGCGCATCCTGCCCCACCCCTCCAACGTGGTAACGGAAGCGGTAAGTCAGGCGGCGGTGAACATGGCGGATCAGTTGGGGGCGAGTGCCATCGTCAGTCTCACCGAGACCGGGTTCACGTCCCGGCTAGTGTCCAAGCACCGCCCCGAGTGTCCCATCTTGGCGGTCACCTCATCCCCGGGTGTGACCCGCCGCTTGTGTATGAACTGGGGTGTCATGCCCCTGTTGTGCGAATCGGAAGCCTCTGATGATGGTAAGGTAGAATTTGCCACAGAACAGGCCAAACTGATGGGATTGGTGGCGGCGGGGGATATTCTGGTGGTCACTGCGGGTCATCCGCACCGCCCAGGTGGCACCGACATCATTCGTGTCTTAACCGTAGGCTCCTGATGGCAGTTACACAGGGCCGGAGTTCCAAGCGATGCGCATCATCCTGGTTCGCCATTACAAGACCCTGATTAACGTCAGCAATCGGATCATGGGCTGGGGAGACGCTCCCCGGGCCCAAGATTGGGAAACGGACCTCGCGTTCGTGGATAAGGTCCTGGTGGAAAATGGAATCCAAGTGGACGCCATTTACTCCAGTGCCCTGGAACGGGCGCGTCAAACCGCCCGTTATTTTGCCCGCAACCGGGGCATGCACCTGATTCGCGACACGATTCAGTTGAACGAGGTGAATTACGGCCGGCTGTTCGGCAAGTCTAAGAGTTGGGTGGCCGACCATATCCCCCAGTACAAAACCGACGCAGACTTCGTCTATCCGGGCGGCGAAAGCTTTCGCCAGATGCAACAGCGCTCGGTGGATTTTCTGCTGTCCATGGAGCGCCGCCATAGCTCCGAAAGGGTGCTATGCGTCGTACATGCAGGCGTGATTCGGGGCGCCATCTGTCACTTTCTCGGCCTCGACCTGACTGCCAATCTCAAGCGCAAGGTGTCGCACCGCTACATCGGCGATTTGACCATCGAAGGCGGGGTGTGCCGGGACTACCGGGAATGGGGAACCCTGTCTGGCTTCATAGCCGACGGAGTCGCGGTCGCCGCCCAGCAGATCGGCGGCCCTTTGCCCACCGGGCAGGCGGTTCGCTCCGCGACCTAGCCCGGCTGCCTGGCCGGGATTCCTTTCCCGGCCCGCAGTCAACTCAAGCCTACTCCAGATGCTGGTGGAATCCTTCCGCCAGTTGCTTTTGGATGTTGGCCGGCACCGCCTCGTAATGACTCATCTCGATGCTGTAGGTGCCCTCGCCGCCGGTGATGGACTTGAGCCGGGCATCGTAGCCGTCCAATTCCGCCAAGGGCACCAAGCCCTTGATGAGCACCCGGTTGTTGGACAGGGCCTCGCTACCGGAAATGCGGCCGCGCTTGGTGGATAGGTCCCCGGTCAGGTCGCCCATGTTGGCGTTGGGTGCCAGGATTTGGATGGTTACGATCGGCTCCAACACCACGGGCCGCGCCTTTTGCACTGCGTCCAGGAAGGCCCGCTTGCCGGCGGTGATGAAGGCAATTTCCTTGGAGTCCACGGGATGGAATTTGCCGTCGAACACTTCCACCTGGACATCCATGAGGGGATAGCCCGCGATGGCGCCCTCCTCCAACACCTGGCGTACGCCCTTTTCCACCGCCGGCAGGAACTGGCCGGGTATGGAACCGCCCACGGTGGCATCCTTGAACACAAATCCGGCACCCCGTTCCAGCGGCAACACCCGCAGGAACACCTCACCGAACTGGCCGGCGCCGCCGGTCTGCTTTTTATGCCGATGATGGCCTTCTGCTGACCCGGTAATGGTTTCCAGATAGGGGATGCTGGGCGGATGGGTTTCCACCTCCACCCGGTATTGCTCGTTCAAGCGACGCAGCACCACCTTTAGATGCTGGTCCCCCAGGCCCCGGATCACCGTCTCGTTGGCGTGGGCATTGTGTTCCAAATGGAAGCAAGGATCCTCGTCCATTAGCTTGTGCAGGGCGTCGGTCAGCTTCTGTTCGTCACCCCGTTTGGCCGGATGAATCGCCAACCCAAATAGGGGCACCGGACATTCCATGGTTTTCAGGTGGTGATGATCCTCATCATGGGAGTCATGCAGCACTGCGTCGAAATGCACCTCCTCCACCCGCGCCACTGCGCAAATATCACCAGGTACCGCACGCGGCACTTCTATTTGCTCGGCACCGTGCAAGCGAAATAGGCGATTGACCTTGAATGCCTTGCGGGCATCGCCCACGAACAACTGGGTGTCTGGAGTGATGGTTCCCTGATGCACCCGGAACACGCCCAGTTTGCCCCGGAACGGGTCGTTGAGCACCTTGAATACATGGGCGACCACGTGCAGATTGGGGTCTGGACTCACCTGCACCGGTTCCAAACCGGCCCCTTCCCCCTTCATAAAGGGCGGCGGGTTCCCCTCCGTCGGATTGGGCATCAGGCGGCGAAACACCTCGATCAATGCAGAAACCCCGGCGCCGGTCTGGGCGGAGACAAAGCAGATTGGAATCAAATGACCTTCCCGCAGCGCTTTCTCGAAGGGGCCGTGCAATTGCTCCGGCTCCAACTCCTGGCCCTGCTCCAGATACAACTCCATCAACTGTTCGTCCACCTCGACCACCTGGTCGATGATCCGGCCATGGGCTTCTGCCACCGAAGAAAAGTCCGTGGCACCGCCGTCTGGCTGAAAATAGCAATCCACCACCTGGGCGCCATTGCCGCTCGGTAGATTGATGGGCAGGCACTCAGAACCGAATGCCTGTTGGATGCCCTTGACCACGGCTTCCAGATTCTTGACCTGGTCGATCTGATTGACAATGACCAGGCGGCACAAGGAGCGCCGATCCAGCACCTCCATCAAGCGCTGGGTGGTGGACTCGACGCCGTTCTGGGCATTGATGACCACCGCCGCCGTTTCCGCCGCCGGCAAAATACTGATGGTACGGCCGAGGAAATCCGGGAATCCGGGGGTGTCGATGAGATTGACGTGTACGCCCTGGGAATTCAGGCTGGTGATGCCGATATCCAGGGAATGCTGAAATTCCTTCTCCATGGCATCGAAGTCACAAACCGTGGTGCCCTTGTCCACCCGGCCAGGCTCCTTGATAGCTCCAGCAGCCGCCAGCAGAGCCTCCACCAGGCTCGTCTTACCCGCGCCGGACTGACCCACCAATGCGATGTTTCTTATGTCCTCAGTACTGTAGGCAGACATCAGGCCTTCCCCTTACTTGACTCTCGTTATTACCGAGAGGGTCGGCGTGCCCTGTGCAGCGACACGCGGACGACCCCCCTTGGCGCCTCGGACCGGGACCGGGGGCCCGGCCAATTCATACAACCTGGGGCAGTATACCAGCGAATTCCTGGCCTAATTCAAGCCGCTCCCTGGCGGGCCCGGTGGGACTTTCCGGCCCGCATCTGGTGACCATGCTGCGCCGCAATATGTCGACAATGCTGCTTGACATCGGTAATTATTACCCATATAAAGGCCAATAACTTAAGTATTGTTGACAATGTCGCGAATTCCCATGACTACTCCTCCAGAACCGGTCACCATGGCAGAACGGCTGTTCGTGCAGCTCCGCCAGGCGATCGTGGAAGGCGAGATCCCGGCCAACAGTAAATTGAGCGAACAGGAATTGGCCCGCCGCCACGGGGTGAGCCGGGGGCCCTTGCGGGAGGCGCTGCGGCGCCTGGCGGCCAGTGACCTGGTGGAACTGCGGCCCAACGTGGGCGCCCGGGTGGTGGCCCTGACCGCGCAACGGTTACTGGAACTCTACCCGGTGCGGGAAGCCCTGGAAGGTACGGCGGCCCGATTGGCAGCCCAGGCCATGTCCGCCACCGCCCTGGCGGAATTGCGGGAGCTGGTGGAAATGCACCAGCGCCAGTTGTCCATCGAAGGGGGCGCCTACTTCCAGCAGGAGGGCGACCTGGACTTCCATTTCCGCATCATCCAGGGCAGCGGCAATACCCGCCTAGTGCGCCTCTTGTGCGATGACCTGTATCACAGTGTGCGTATGTATCGCTACCAGTTCGGCATGGCCAGTCCCCGGGCAAAGCCCGCCTACACCGAACACCTGTTGATCGTGGACGCCCTGGAAGCCCGGGACGGGGAGCAGGCGGAAATGTTGATGCGCTCCCATGTGCGCGCCTCGCGCCGCAACGTGGAACGCCAATTGAGCCGGCGCGGCGAAATCGGCGCCGGGCCCTTACCCCCCCGGGAAGGGGAGAAGTAAGTTTCCCGGGGCGGGAGCCCCCTGGAAGCCCAGCAGCATCCGCCGATGCGGACCAGCCACCAGTGGGATAACCCGGAGCAAGGATGCCCCGGTGCGGCAAGCCGCCGCGAGAGCCCCGGCCGATCCCGGCCTCGGCGCCGCCCGGATCGCCCAGGAGGGTCGATTCCGGCCAGATCAAGCATCACGGGAGAACGACAGATGGCCGACAATCTTTCCCCCGGCGCCCGCTTCCGTCAAGCGGTCCGCGATGAGCAGCCGCTCCAGGTGGTTGGCACCATCAACGCCTATCACGCCCGCCTGGCTGAGGCCAGCGGCTTCAAGGCCCTGTACATCTCCGGCGGCGGCGTCGCAGCCGGCTCCTGCGGTATCCCGGATCTGGGCATCACTAGCCTGGAAGATGTGCTCACCGACCTGCGCCGGATCACCGACGTGACCAGTCTGCCGGTATTGGTGGACATCGATACCGGCTGGGGCGGCGCCTTCAACATCGCCCGCGCCATTCGGTCCATGATCAAGTGTGGTGCCGGCGCTATCCATATCGAGGATCAGGTCGGTCAGAAACGCTGCGGGCACCGGCCCGGCAAGGCTATCGTGCCCCAGGATGAAATGGTGGACCGCATCAAGGCCGCCGTGGACGCCCGCACCGATCCGGAATTCGTCATCATGGCCCGTACCGACGCCCTGGCGGTGGAAGGACTGGATGCGGCCCTGGAACGGGCGGTGGCCTGCGTGGAAGCAGGTGCCGACATGGTGTTTCCGGAAGCCATCACGGATCTGGATATGTACCGGCGCTTCGCAGACACCCTGGGCGTTCCGGTGTTGGCCAATATTACCGAATTTGGCGCCACGCCCCTGTACAGCACCAGCCAACTGGCGGCGGCCAAGGTGGGCCTGGTGCTCTATCCGCTATCTGCATTCCGGGCCATGAACCAGGCCGCTCTCAAGGTCTATGAGGCCATCCGCCGGGACGGCTCCCAGCAGGCAGTACTAGGCCTGATGCAGACCCGGGCGGACCTGTACGAGTTCCTGGGCTACCACGCCTACGAGCAGAAACTGGACGACCTGTTCGCCCGGGGCAAATAGTTCCACCCCGGGCGCAGGGAGGCGCTTACGTTGTCGACGGCCCCGCCGGCGACGACGGAGCCGGCAAGGAAAGTAAACCCATTTCTTGCCAAGCACCGTCCAGATTAGGACAACCTGGCGCGGTGCGAACCTAACCCAAACCCGGATGCCGGAGAGTGATGGCCATGGCTCCCCGGTTCCCTCGGCCAGGGCATAGATCCAACACTAGCATGGCCCGCCACATCCCCGAGGAATTGGTTATGAGTGAACAAGTGCTTCCCAAGGCCAAAAAATCCGTCGCCCTATCCGGCGCGACCGCAGGCAATACCGCCATTTGCACCGTGGGGCGCACTGGCAACGATCTCCACTACCGGGGTTACGACATCCTGGATTTTGCGGATCGTGCCGAGTTCGAGGAAATCGCCTACCTGCTGATCCACGACCACCTGCCCAATTCGGCAGAACTGGCGTCCTACAAGCACCGTCTGATGAGCATGCGGGGTCTGCCGGTGGCGCTCAAGCGGGTTCTAGAGCAAATTCCCCCGTCCGCCCACCCCATGGACGTGATGCGCACCGGCTGCTCGGTGCTGGGCACCCTGGCGCCGGAACGGGAAGATCAGAGCGTGGCCGGCGCCCGCGCCATCGGCGACCGCCTGATGGCGTCCTTCGCGTCGATGCTGCTGTACTGGTACCACTACGCCCAAAATGGCCGCCGCATCGACGTGGAAACGGACGACGACTCCATCGGCGGGCACTTTCTGCACCTGTTGCACGGGCGGCGGCCGTCCGATTCCTGGGTGCGGGCCATGCACACGTCCCTGAACCTGTACGCAGAGCACGAGTACAACGCCTCCACCTTCACCGCCCGGGTCATCGCCGGCACCGGCGCCGACATTTACTCCGCCATCGCTGGCGCCATCGGCGCCCTGCGCGGCCCCAAGCATGGCGGCGCCAACGAGGTAGCCTGCGACATCCAACGCCGCTATACCAGCGTGGACGAGGCGGAAGCGGACATCCGGGAGCGGATCGAACGCAAGGAGATCGTCATCGGCTTCGGTCATCCGGTCTATACGGTGGCTGATCCCCGCAACAAGATCATCAAGTTCGTCGCCCACCGCCTCGCCGAGGAAGCCCGTGACTTGCGTATGTACAACGTGGCCGACCGGCTGGAAGCCGTCATGTGGGAAGTCAAAAAGATGTTCCCAAACCTGGACTGGTTTTCTGCCGTGGCCTACCACCTGATGGGAATTCCCACCCCGATGTTCACGCCCATCTTCGTCATCGCCCGCACCTCGGGCTGGGCTGCCCATGTGATGGAGCAACGTCAGGACGGCAAGATCATCCGGCCGAGCGCCAATTACGTCGGCCCGGAAAATCGTCCTTACGTGCCCATGGACCGGCGTTAGGAAGTGAGTGGGGAATCCCGGCTCAGGGGTTCCCTAATCTGGCGCGGCTGGTGCTCCCCTAGGGGCGAACCAGCCCGCCAGGACCGCCCGGGGTAGCGGTTTCGTCATCCAACAGGGTCCGCAACAACCGGAACACTTGGACGGCCATCCGCGCTGCCCGCTCCTGCCCGTCCGGGTCCGCCACCAACCGTTCCGCGAAGGCGAGAAATTCCGCCCAGCGCCGTTGGGTATCCGCCCCGTAACCATGAAAGAAGCGGGCCCCGGTGGTGGCGGTGAGGCCCAGGTTGTCCCGCAGGTGCCCTAGGATCAGCTGGCCGCCCAAGGTGGAGCCCTCGATGGGATAGAGGGCGCCGATCGCTTCCGCCAAGTCGGCGCACCGACAGGCCGGCCCGGCCCCAAGCACCGGCGGCGACAGCCCCAGGACCGCCAAATCCTGGTCCAGCCAGGGCAACTTGCGCCGCTCCTGGTAAGAAAAATCCACGGCATCCGCCTTAAGACGCTCTAGCACGGCCCCTTCCACCAGCCCATAAAAGCGGTGGTAAACCGGCAGCAGGGTCCGGTACTGGGCCAAGCTATAGCCAGGCCGAGTCAGACCCGCCAGCCGGGGATGACGATTGATCCGGGCATGTTCGGCATGGGTGGCAGCCAGCAGCCGGGCGCGCAGGCTGCCCCCCGCATGGGCCGTGTCCGGTGGCGATGCGCCCGGATACCCGACCCCTGCGCGTGGGGGGCTGCCGCCCATCTCAAGCGACCCGGTTGCGCTCGCCGCCCTGGCGAAACGCCTGGATGTTGGCAATGATTTCGTTCATCAGACGTTGCCGGGCTTCCCGGCTCGCCCAGGCGGTATGGGGGGTGAGAATCAGGTTGGGAATATCCGGGGCCAGCAGGGGATTGCCGTCCCTGGGGGGTTCGCAGGTCAGCACGTCCACCCCGGCGCCGGCTATTTGGCCCCGGCGAAGCGCGTCCGCCAGCGCTTGCTCATCCACCACCCCGCCCCGGGCCGCGTTGATGAGCACCGCGTCCGGACGCATCAGCGCCAGTTCCGGCGCGCCAATCAGACCCTGGGTCTCCCGCGTCAGGGGACAGTGCAGGCTCAGCACCGCCACCTCGGGCAGTAATTCCTTGAGGGGTACCCGCCCGGCCTGGGCGTCGCGGCCCGGGCGCTGCGCTACCCACACCTCCATGCCGAACCCCTTGGCCACCTCGGCCACCGCCTTGCCCAAGGTCCCATGGCCGACGATGCCCAAGCGGCGTCCGGCCAGTTCCCAGATCGGGTAATCCAATAGGCAAAATTGGCCGGAGCTTTGCCAGGCGCCGGCCCGGATGTCGCGGGCATAGTCGGGCCAGCGGGTCGCGAACGCCAGGATCATGGCGAATACATGCTGCACCACCGACGGGGTGGAATAGCCCACCACGTTGGCGACCGGAATGCCCAACTCCCGGGCGGCGACTAAGTCCAGGTTATTGGTGCCGGTGGCAGCCACACACACCAGCCGCAGGTCGGCAGCCGATTCCAGGATCGGCCGGTCCAGCACCACCTTATTGGTCACCACCACCTGGGCACCCCGGATCCGCTCCCGGACTTGGTCCGGCTGGGTTCCCGGATACCGGTCCCAATGTCCGCACACCCGGTTCAGGCCGCTCAGGTCCAAGTCCTGCCGGTCGATGGTGTCCAGGTCCAGCAACACGCCGCGCCACTGTGCCATGTTCGTTGTCCCCCGCCCGTAAAAACCAGCAGCCGACCCCCGCGCCGGCGGGAATCGGCTTAATTGTCCCGGATGATACCCAAGGACCGGCGCCGCAAAGGTGTTCCTCGACGGCTGGCTGGACCGTCCGGCGGTCTAATCGGCTCGATACTTGTCGTGGCACCCCTTGCAAGCCTTGCCCACCTCCCCGAACTTGGGTTTGATGGCTTCTAGGTCGCCCCCCTCGGCGGCAGTGGCCAAGGCAGCGGCGGCCTGTTGGAAATTGCCGAACTGGCTCTTGAAGCCGTCCCCATCGCTCCACACCTCGGGACGGGCATCCGTATCCCCCTCATCGGAACCCTTGGGGAAGCCCCCCGGCAAATCCAGTTGAGACGCCCGGTGCAGATCCTTGGCCAGGGCGGCAAAGCGGGCCTGGTCGAAGGGCTGATCCCCCTTGACCATCGCCACCATAGGGTCGAGATTCCACTTATAGATACTCATGATGCTCTGACGATAGTCAACCGCCTTGGAACCGCCCTTGGCTTGGGCCAGGGGTAACGCGAGGGCCATGGTCACCGCCAGGGCGGACAGCAGCAGGGGAGTCTTACCCATCAGTTTCTCCTTCGGTTGGCAAACGGCAAGCAGTCTGGAATGGAGAGATGGTATGGCGCCACCGGGATTTCAAGGACAGTAGCTTCGGTGGTCCCCGGGGTTGGGCCGCTCCAGACCTAAGCCGGGTCCTGAATTGGGCTGGATCTCCCCCACAGCCGCCTGGCACGGGCTAGAATTTTTGGCGTCCGTCCCCATTCCCCCATCCACTGGAGAACAGAATGCCGAATAGCTGGCTACAGGTAAAGGGCGACCCCATGGTGCGAGAATTCCTGTTCTCGCAGCGGCGGGTCGAGAGCCTGTTCGACACCCACCTGGAGCAGGTGCATGGCATCCTGCGCGCCCTGCTGACCCGCAAGGGCGTGTTCCATTGCAAGGTCCATTATTCCTCCTGTCAGTTGAGCTGCTGGTTTTGCGATGACGTGTACCGCTCCCGCATTTATGTCCGGGAAGAAGTATTGGCACCGGGCTTTCTAGACCAGTTCCGGGACCAGACCATCGACCACCTGCGCCCCCTCATGGACGAGGACGGGTTGGAGCGCATCTTGGCGGAATTCAGCCAGTTGCGCACCGTGGACGAAACCATTTACCTGCGCAACGCCTCGGTGAACCGCATCAACGGCATCATCGGCATGACCTTCTCCTGCGACGGCAGCCACTACATCGACTACCGCACCTTTTTTGACCGGGCGGAAAACTTTGGCAACGAGTTGACCAGCCCATGAACCGGGAGGCCCATATCGACGTGGACCTACAGGCCGCCATCGAAGCCCTGTGCCAACGGGGCTGCCGCCAGGTGACAGAAACCATCCGGCGCCTGGAACGGGGCGAAGTACCGGCGGAATTGGCGGCATTCGATCCGGCCGGGCGCGCCGCCGCCCTGGCAGAACTGCGGGACATTATGGCGGTGTATCAGGCACCCTGCGAGGTCCGCTAGGCCCCCGCCTACGCCCTGGCGCCAGGAGAGAAGCCAGCCGCTCCCCGGTCCCGGCCATGGCCGGGTCCAGGAAGCGGCCCTTGGCCGCCAGCGACGGAACGCCGCGCCGCCCCCAGTTCAGCGACAGGTGCTGGGTAGATACTGCTCTGGCAGGTCCGTGTTGTATTCACCCTCGCCCGCCAGAGGCTTGGCGCCGGCCGGTGGCGCAGCATTGCCGCATACCCAGGCCAGGCCACCATCCGCGCCCAGGTAGGGAGTCAGCAACAGGCTATGTTCAGCGAGGGGCCCGGCCGCCTGGTCGCCGAAATAGAGCACGATGGCGCCCTCGCTGATACCGTAGGCCTCCAGGTATTGGGCGGCTTCGCTGGTGAAAGTCAGCTCCAGATCATCGTCGGAGTTGGGCATGGCGCCGTGGGTCCGGTAGTACTCGGCCATCGCCAGTTGCATGGGACCCACTTCCGCCAGCACGCTGGCCACCTGGGCGCGGGCCTGATAATCCTGGTAGGCAGGGATGGCCACCGCCGCCGCAATGCCGGCCAGTGCCGCGCCCATCATGAGTCCACCTTGACTGGCCAGAATGAATTCTGCCGGGGATTGTTCATACCCCAAACTCAAGCCCAGGTGATTGGGGGATACCTCCAGGGTCGCGCCCAGGGCGCCATCCACCGGCAACTGGAGGGTCCGGGCACTGGGCATACCGGCCAGGGAAATGGGGCTGCCCAGCATGTCGCCCAACACTTGCAGCCCAGCCAGATAGGCGTGGTACATCTGGCGCTGGGCGTTGCGGGTCAGCACGGAAACACCCACCAGGGTTTGGTCCGGCGCATAGCCCTGGGACTGTTTCAACCAGGGGCCCAGTTCCGTGTCCAGGGACGAGGCGGCCCGGTCGGACAGGGCCTGGGGAACATCCGCGAATAGCATCCAGGGGCCGTTGTCGGTCCAATAAAAATGGTTGTTGACCCGGGCATATAGGGTGGCGAACGCCGCCTCCTGGGTATCCGTATCCTCGACCAGGGCCGGCTGATCCGTCCCGCTAGGGATGGTCAGATGCTGGACATCGACACCGCCCACCTTGAGGGTTTCCCGCCGCCAGCCGAAACGCTGGCCCAGTTCATCCAACTTGGCGTACAGGGCGGGAAAGTCGCTGACCCGCAGGGCGCCGAAATAGCCATTGGCGTCCTCGAAAATAAAGAATTCTGGACCGACCAGCTTCAGCCAATCGGCGAGAACCAGACCCGAGTGTTGGGCCATAGTAGCCTTTGCGTCTTGATAGGCCTTGGCAGCCGCCTCACCAAAATCAGCGCCCAGAGCGTTTTCAAACGCGGCCAGACGTTCCGCGTCCGGCAACATCAGGCTCACCAGCCAGGACGGCTTGCCGGCGGTCTTGAGGTCGGTTCGATAGGCCTTGGCGGCCAGATAGCTCAACAACTTGGCCTGGGGCACGTCCAAGCGCACCTGGAGGCGGCCCCGCCCGTCCACCGTGCCCCAACCGAACGCCAGGCTTTGACCCTTGTCCAGCAGATCCCGCAACAGCACGACACCGGGCGCGTCCGGCAACTGCTGGGCGGCCAGACCAGACAACCCCTTCAAGCCGATCCAACCAAACAGTCCTTGACCCGAGGTATCTATGCGCCGCTCCACCTCATGCATCGGATGGGCCCGGGTTTGCCCCAGTTGGCCAAGCACCTGATCCAGGGCCGGAGGCGTCACGCCGAGCCCGGCCAGGACGAACAGACGGCGCTGGGCAGCGTCGAAGCGAACCAGGCCGCCCGCCGCCAGGGCGCCGCGACCCTCGGCGTCCAGGGGCGCCTTGAGGACATTGGCCTGGGGACCCAACTCCGCCAGCCGCTGGTTGAAATCCGCCACGCTGGCCAGATTCAGGTGGGCGCTCAGCAACATCATGCTGGTGGGCAAGTTGAGCTGATCCGACGGATCCAGGACCGCCACTTCCAGGGGTGAATCCAGCTCATACAGCCCCAGGGTCAGGGCCGGCGCAAGGCCCAGCCTGGCGATGGCCGGATCCTTTTTCACCGCCTCCTGGAAGGCGCCGATGATGCGGGCATGGGCGTCGCTGGCCAGCGCCCCGTCCAGGGCCCGGCCATTGGGCGCCGACAGCAGGCCCCAAATGGACGGCACCCGCAGGTAGGCCACCGTATGATCTGGCAGACGTTCCCGCAGCCAGGCGGGTTGCACGATGGCCTGGGCCGCCTTGGCCGGCAGTTGGGGCGCTGGCGCCGGAGTGGCAACCGGCAGCGCCGCCGCCGGGGCGGGGCTTGCCGGCGCCGGAGTGGACGCCTTGGCGGGTTCGTTATTGCTACAGGCGACGAATAGGCTACTGGCCAGGACACCCGCCACGGCGAGTTGACGATATGGCTTCATGAATTTCCCCGGAAGTGGCGCCAACCCGGTGTGTTGGCGGTTAATTGGATGTTTTTGTTAAGGTAACGGCCTGGTGCCGCTGCTAAAAAACGCGTCGATGCAAATGGCTTACAAAACAGGTTCCGCAAAAGCTAATCCACCTGGCTGCGCGCCGCAACCAGCGGAACGGAAAAAATCAATGCCGCTGCGCTATCGCGCCAGGCGATGTCCTCCAGGAACATGCCTCAGGAACCAAAGTCACCGCAGTTGTCCATTGCTAGGCTGCCGCCCATGATGCACGACTCGCCAGCCCCAGCCGCCCTCGACTACGTGGGACGTTTCGCCCCCTCCCCGACCGGTCCCCTGCATTTCGGGTCGCTCGTGGCGGCGCTGGCCTCCTGGCTGGACGCCCGCACGGCGGGCGGGCGCTGGCTGGTACGCATCGATGACCTGGATCCCCTCCGCTCAAGTCCCCAAGCCGAACGGGACATCCTGGGGATGCTGGACTGTTACGGCTTGCATCCCGATGGCCCGATCCTGCGTCAAAGCCAGCGGGACGGCGCCTATGCCCAGGCCCTAGACCAGTTGCGGGCCGCCGGCCAGGTCTATGCCTGCGCCTGCACCCGGCGGGAACTGGCGGATTCCCGCCTGGGGCCGGACGGGAGCGCCATCTACCCCGGCACCTGCGGAGCCGGTCTGGCGCCGGGCCGGGCAGCCCGGGCCTGGCGGATCTCGGTGGGTGACGCCCAGGTCCAGTGGCAGGATCGCATCCAGGGGCCGGCCCAGGTGGATCTCGCCCAAGACTGCGGCGACTTCCTGATCAAACGGGCCGATGGGGTATTCGCCTATCAACTAGCGGCGGTGGTGGACGATGCTGCGGCGGGGGTCACCGACATCGTGCGGGGCGCGGATCTGTTTCATTCCACCGCCCGCCAGCTATTCCTGCGCCAACTGTTGGGGCTACCGGTACCCCGCCATGCCCACCTGCCCGCCGTGGTCAATGGCGCCGGGGAAAAGCTGTCCAAACAGACCCAGGCGCCGCCCATCCGGGCCGATCAGGTCAGCGCCACCCTATGGCGGGGGTTGCAATTTCTCGGCCAGGAGCCGCCGCCGGAGTCGCGCCGCGCAGGCCGGGACGATCTGCTGACCTGGGCCCGGGACCATTGGCGCTTGGATCGCATCCCCCGCGCCTGGACCCGGCCCCTGCCGGAGGAGTTGGACTCCTAATCGCTCCAGCCTGGGGCCAGGCCAATGGGCAATGCCGCGCCCAACCGGGTCTGGGCGGCCCCCACCGGGGCGCGGATTCCGGCTTAAACGGGGACCGAC
>CAZIHO010000001.1:10923-31860 GCA_964538875.1 uncultured Chromatiaceae bacterium | reverse complement strand
CCGGGTCTGGGCGGCCCCCACCGGGGCGCGGATTCCGGCTTAAACGGGGACCGACCCCGCCTATCCCAGATCCAACCGGGGCTGACCAACTCGGGTCCATCGCCACTTTCAGGCCCATCCTAGGTTCCGCTATCATGGGTGGTTTGCGGCGGCTTGGGAACCCAGGGGGCTAAAAACCCTTGAACACCCAGTCTTTTTAGGATGGGAGTCGGTTTCAAAACCGCCGCGACCCCATGAGAACCCTCGTCGTCCATTCCTTGTCCAACCCCGCTGCCCGCCGTCATGACCACCCATACCACGCCCCGGATCCGCGAGATCCCGTACAACTATACATCCTTTTCCGATCGGGAAATCATCATCCGCTTCCTCGGCGCCGCCAACTGGCAACTGATCGAGGAACTGCGCGGCACCCGCCGCACCGGACGCTCGGCGCGCATGTTGTTCGAGGTGTTGGGGGATATGTGGGTGGTGACCCGCAACCCTTACCTGATGGACGACCTGCTGGAAAGTGACTCCCGCCGCCAGGCCCTGATCCAGGCCCTCACCCATCGCCTGGACCAATTCGAGCGACGCCTCAACAACAACGCCAAGGCGGCCCAGTTGTTGGAGGCGGCCCGGCAGGCGGTGGACCGTTTCGCCGCTGAATTCGGCGACATCATCAAACTGCGCCAGCGGGTACGCCGTACCCTGTCCGGCGTGACCCGGCGCGACAACCTGGATTTTGGCGGCCTGGCGCGGGTCTCCCACGCCACCGACGCCACCGACTGGCGGGTGGAGATTCCCTTCCTGGTGGTGACGCCGGACAGCGAGACGGAGGTGGCGCCCCTGGTGCGGGGGCTGATCGAGTCCGGCCTGAGCCTGATCGCCCGGGGCGGCGGCACCGGCTACACCGGCAGCGCGGTGCCCCTCACCGCCCGCTGCGCGGTCATCAACACGGAAAAGCTGGACGCCCTGTCCGAGGTGGAATACCGGGAACTGCCCGGCGTTGCCGGCCGGGTGGCCACGGTGCTGTGCGGCGCCGGCGTGGTGACCCGGCGGGTGTCGGAATTGGCGGAGCGGCATGGGTTGGCGTTCGCCGTGGACCCCACCTCCCAGGATGCCTCCACCATCGGCGGCAACATCGCCATGAACGCCGGTGGTAAGAAGGCGGTGCTGTGGGGAACCGCCCTGGACAACCTGGCGTCCTGGCGCATGGTGATGCCGGACGGCACCTGGCTGGAAGTGGAGCGCCTGGACCATAACCTGGGCAAGATCCACGACCAGGCCTTTGCCCGCTTTCGCATCAGCCACTATGGTCCGGACGGCCACCAGCCGCCGGGCGACCCCGAGATCCTGGAACTGCCGGGCAGCCGCTTCCGCAAGGCGGGTCTCGGCAAGGATGTGACCGACAAGTTTTTAGGCGGCCTGCCCGGCGTACAAAAAGAAGGCTGCGACGGCATCATCACCTCCGCCCGCTTCATCCTGCATCGGATGCCGAGCCAGGTGCGAACTCTGTGCCTGGAATTCTTCGGCAGCGACTTGGCCCAAGCGGTGCCGGCCATCGTCGAAGTCAAGGATTACCTCCAGTCCAAGGCCGGGGTCCAGCTCGCTGGTCTGGAACACATGGACGAGCGCTATGTGAAGGCGGTCAAGTACGCCACCAAGTCATCCCGGCGGGAAACGCCCAAGATGGTGCTACTCGCTGACCTGGTGTCCGACGATGAGGCCCAGGTCACGGATGCCGCCGAACAGGTGGCGCGCCTGGCCCGGGAGCGGGACGCAGAAGTCTTTGTCGCCGCCAGTCCCGAGGCGCGCCGGCGCTTCTGGCTGGACCGCTCCCGTACCGCCGCCATTTCCGCCCACACCAACGCCTTCAAGGTCAACGAAGACGTGGTGATTCCCCTGGAGCGGCTGGCGGATTACAACCGGGGCATCGAGCGCATCAATATCGAGTATTCGATCCGCAACAAGCTCGACATCATGGCCGGCGTGCTGGCCTATCTGGCGGGTCCCCTGGTGGAGATCCGGGACCAGGACGCCCTGGACGATTCCGCCGAGGCGGACGCCCTGCTCTCCGCCAAGCGGGACCAGGCCCAGGAGCTGGTAGCGCGGGCCCGGGAGCGCTGGCGGTGCGTTCTGGAGCGGTTGGATCAACCCGCTGCCGCAGCCGGGGAACTCTTGTCCGAGGCGGAACAAGAACGCCGCCGCCCCGGCGACAGCCTGCTGGACCTGCTGTTGCGCCGGGATTTGCGCCAGTCCTACCGGCGCGAAGTGGCGGAACCCCTGGGAGAGATTTTCGCCGGCCATGAGTTGACCCCGGTGCGGGAACGGCTGGACCGGGTGCACCGGGACATCCGGGACGAACGCCTGTTCGTGGCCCTCCATATGCACGCCGGCGACGGCAACGTGCACACCAATATTCCGGTGCATTCGTCCAACTACGCCATGCTCCAGGAAGCGGAGCGGATCGTGGAGCGGGTCATGGCCCTGGCCCTGGCCCTGGGTGGGGTCATTTCCGGGGAGCACGGCATCGGCCTGACCAAGATCCAATTCCTGGAAGCGGACAAGATCGAGGCATTCCGCGCCTACAAGGAGCGGGTGGATCCCCAGCAACATTTCAACCCCGGCAAGCTCCTGCCCGGTTCCGGGCTGGAAGGCGCCTATACCCCCTCCCTGCGGCTGGTCCAACAGGAAGCCCTGATCCTGGAAGAAAGCGAACTGGGCGACCTCAACAACGACATCAAGCACTGCCTGCGCTGCGGCAAGTGCAAGCCGGTGTGCCAAACCCACGTGCCCCGGGCCAACCTGCTCTATTCGCCCCGCAACAAGATCCTGGGCACCGGGCTCATCATCGAGGCGTTTCTGTACGAGGAACAGACCCGCCGGGGCCTGAGCCGTCACCACTTCGACGCCATGAATGACCTGGCGGACCACTGTACCGTCTGTCACAAGTGCCTGAACCCCTGTCCGGTGAACATCGACTTCGGCGCCGTCACCACCCGCCTGCGCCATGTGCTGTTGCAGCGGGGCAAGAAGCGCTGGAGTCCCGGCGGCGCGGCGGCCATGGCCTTCTTGAACCTGACCGACCCCCGGGCGATCCGGGCGCTGCGCCTGGGTCTGGGGCGGATCGGCTTCGCCGGCGTCAACCTGGCCCACGGACTGCTGCAACGGCTGCAACTGTACGGGCCGGCCGGCAGCATCCCGGCCGCCACCGGCCAGGCTCCCAAACTGACCCAACAGGTGGTGGAACTGACCCGCCGCTCTCTGCGGGTAGACATCCCCAAACGCGCTTTCCGCACCGAGTTGGGTCTGGAAGATCCGGCCCAGGTGCCGATCCTGCGGGACCCCAAACGGGACGCGGAAGACGCGGAGGCCCTATTTTATTTCCCCGGCTGCGGCTCGGAGCGCCTGTTCGGCGACGTGGGGCTGGCCACCCTGGCCATGCTGTACCAGACCGGCGCCCAGGTGGTGCTACCGCCCAGTTACCTGTGCTGCGGCTATCCCCAGGCGTCCAGCGGCGACCAGGAGCGGGGCCGGCGCATCACCACCGACAACCGGGTGCTGTTCCACCGGGTCGCCAACACCCTCAACTACCTGGATATCCGCACCGTCATCGTGTCCTGCGGCACCTGCATGGATCAGCTTCAGGAATACGAATTCGAGCGCATTTTCCCCGGCTGCCGCCTGCTGGACGTGCATGAATACCTGATGGAAAAGGGCGTCCGGCACCCCGGCGTTCCCGAGGGGCGGCGCTACCTGTTTCACGATCCCTGCCACAGCCCCATGAAGACCCATCCGCCCCTCAAGGTGGCGGCGGAACTGTTAGGCCAGCCCGCGCTGCTGTCGGATCGCTGCTGCGGTGAAGCCGGCACCCTGGGCACCAGCCGGCCGGACATCGCCAATCAGGTGCGCTTCCGCAAGCTGGAGGAACTGCGCAAGGGCCTGAATGCCGGTGGGACCCAGGCCGCCGAGGCCCGGTTGCTGACCTCCTGCCCGGCCTGCCAGCAAGGTCTATCCCGCTACACGGACGAAACCGGGCTAAGTCCCCGCTATCTGGTGGTGGAACTGGCGGAAGCCTTGCTCGGCACGGGTTGGCAAGCGCGCTTCATGGCGCAATTGCGGGCTGGAGGTATCGAGCGGGTGCTCCTTTAAAGGTCAGTACCCGGTGCACGACCGGACACGGCTGTACCTGGCGGCCTTCGTCCGGGCTCTGGCGACCGGCTTGATCGGCGTGTTACTGGCCCTACACCTAGCCAGGGCCGGCTTGGACGGGAGCGCCATCGGTCTGGTGCTGACCAGCGGTTTGGCGGGCGCGACCCTCGCGGTGGCTCTGGTCACCTACAGGGGTGACCGTCTGGGTAAGCGACGCCTGCTGTTGGTGCTGTCGTTTGCCGCTGGCTGCGGTGGACTGGCGATCGCCTGCGCAGCATCCCCCTTAGCCTTGGCGGGCGTAGCGCTGCTCGGGATGGTGAACGGCCAGGGCCGGGACCGGGGCGCCGCCCTGGTCCTGGAACAGTCCGCCCTGCCCGCCACCAGCGAGGATGCCGCCCGCACCAGCGTATTCGCCCGCTATAACCTGCTGCAAGACGTTGGACACGCCCTGGGCGGTCTGCTGGCCATGTTGCCGGAAGTGTTGCGCAACCTCTGGGGGCTAGATGCGGGTCTGGCGTCCCAAATCGCCATCCTCGTCTATGGGGGTCTGCATTGGGTGGCGGCCGCCTGTTACTGGGGGCTATCGGAGCGAATCGAAACCCCCCAGGCCAGCGGCGGTGCCCAGTGGCGCACTCTGGCTCCGGCCAGTCGCAACGTACTGTGGCGCATTTCCGGCCTGTTCGGCATCGACAGCCTGGCCGGCGGATTCCTGGGGTCGGCTCTGGTGGCGCTGTTCTTCTTCGAGCGGTTTCAGGTGGAGGAAACCACCTTAGCCCTCCTGTTCGTGGCGGCGCGCCTGTTAAACGCCCTATCCCACCTGGGCGCCGCCTGGCTGGCCCAGCGTATCGGCCTGGTCAATACCATGGTGTTTACCCATTTGCCGTCCAGCCTACTGCTCATGAGCGTGGCAGTTGCCCCCAATTTTCCGGTGGCGGCAGTCCTGTATCTGCTCCGGGAGGGGCTGGTGGAAATGGATGTTCCGACTCGCCAATCCTACCTAATGGCGGTGGTGCGGCCCAGTGAACGGACCTTTGCGTCCGGCGTCACCCACCTGGTACGGCTTGGGGGCTGGGCAGCGGGACCGGCCTTTGCCGGCCTGCTCATCGAAACCCTGGGGCTGGGGTCGCCACTGCTGGTCGGCGCCACCATGAAGATTGCCTACGATCTGCTGTTGTGGCGCGCATTTCGGCACCTGAAGCCGCCGGAGGAGCGCTAGGCGAATGCCGATACCCACCGGCATTCGCCCAGTCAGGGAAGACCTAATCAGACCTTACAGGTCTTGATCCCAAACAGACTATAGGCGGGGCACCAGCCCAATAGGCCGGTCAACAGCGGAACCACGCCGATCCAGCCCCACACCCCGACGATTTGGGTGGCCGCCAGCCCGATCAGGACTAGTCCGGCGATGATGCGCAGCACGCGATCCAGGGTTCCCGCATTCTTGGTCATGAGACGATACTCCTAGGCAGGTTTTAGTTCAGACCCTAGTTTGACTAAAACCTACCCCCGCAGTCAGTAACTAAGTCACGGTTCCTCCCGGGCCAGGGACTCCAGACCGTTCCTGTTGAGGATGCGGATGGAGGAGCGGCCCAGGTTGACCAGTCCTTGGTCCGCCAAATGCTTCAAATGCCGGGAAATCACTTCACGGGCGGTGCCTAATTCGGCGGCGATGACTTGGTGGGTACGGGCGATGGACTTGCCGCGCTGGGCCTGGTCTAGTAAATAATCCACCAGACGATATTCCACCGGCCGGAAGGTCAGTTCCTCCATGCGCCGGATGACGGCGGTCAAGCGACGGCCCAGGCTCTCGAATACGAAGTGGCGAAAGCCGGGGGCGGTATCCATGCCCAGATCAAACTCCGCCTTGGACACCACCAGCGCCCGGCCCTGACCCTCCGCGAATCCCTCCGCCGGGTAGGGGTCGCTAGATAGCATGCAACAGGTGGTGAGAATGCAGGATTGGCCCGGCAATACCCGGTACAACAGCGCCTCCCGCCCGCCGGCGCTGATCACCTGGACGCGGATGTTGCCTTCCAGCAGCATCAGATAGTTTTGGCAGGGCGCGCCGGAATGGAACAGGGGCTGGCCGGGGGTCAGATCTAAGTAACGGGCTTGATCCATGACCGCCTGGCTGGCCAGATCGGCGGCCGCCAGCACTGGAAAGACCTTTTTCCAATCGCAGGTTGGATGACTCACAGATAACGCCTCCTCGAATCTCATTGTTGTATATCGGCGACTTGGGCCGATTGCCGTGGTCCGGCCCAGCCAAGCAAGGGGGGCCGGCTTGCAACCCGGATCGACGCGCGCGTCTTTCGACCCTAACCCGGCCGGGTGGGAAACCCATGAGGAGCGGCGGCGGTATCCAGCCAGGGAAGTGGCCCGCCGCGCCGTAGCTATTCAGGCTACCGCCGGTTCAGGACCTGTTCAAGGGCACCACGCCTCCGGGGCCACCGGAGCCGCTGGTGGCTCGCCCCGCCGCCGGGCCGGGTGCTGGTTCGCCAGGCGCCGGATCAGGCCGGCGTCACGGCAACCAGAGGGAAAAACATCCGCCGGGCAAGTGAAACCCATTGCAGAGGCGCACCATGCCACTGCGCTCCCGATTGCGATGTTGATGGGCAATTTGACTGCAAAAAAACAAACCCAGGTGAGTATGCCCCCGGGTAAAGCTATCTGCCAGGTCCCCATCCATTTCGAGTTGGGCGTCGATCATGGACTGGGGAAAGCCCCTCCCATTGTCCTCCACCCGCAGCACCGTATAGCCATCCTCGGTATCGGCGCTCAACAACAATCGATCCTGGGTATAGCGGGCCGCGTTGCCGATGGCGTTATTAAGGGCGCCCCGCACCAGGTCCTCGTCGAAGTAGGCACTCAGATAGGGGTCGCACTCGTAGTCCAAGCGGATGCCCTGGGCCTCGGCCAGGGGGCGATGCTCTAGGACGATTTCCGCAAGCAGGTCATCCAGGTTGTGCTCGACCAGGTTTAGAGATAGGCGCTCGTTACCGATCTTATACAGGGTCAGTAATTGGATCAGATCGTCATTGGCCCGTCGCGCTTGCAATTGCAGGGTCACGGCCTTGGGGTTATGGGCCAGACCAGACGCTGGATCTGAACTCAACTCCTCCAGGGTATTCAGGATCATCCCCAGGGAATTTTTCATGTCGTGGATGACGGATGCCAGAATATCCGAAAAATTCATGTCCTCACCCCTTGGCAAGCTATCGTCGCCATCAGCGGCGACCGGGTTTAGTCGTGGCAACCGTCCCTAGGTCTCATGCAGCACTTGCTTGAGCTTCACGATGACCCGTGCCAATCCGGTATCGTTGGGCGCCAAGCGCCGGATCCGTTCCAGGTATTTGCGGGTCCGCCCCAACGAATCCCCGTCCACCCCATGGCGTTCCATGAACATCACCAGCACCTTGGCCGCGTTGAGGTTGATGGTGCGATTGCCGGGCATACCGTCGGCGGCTTCTTCGAAGATGCCAATGGCGGCGTCGATCTGGCCGGCGCTAGCCAGTTGCACGCCCCGGTTGTTCAACTCCACGATTTCCTTGCGAATGTCCTGGATCATTTGGGACGAAGCTTCCATGATGCCCGCGTCATGACAGGTAGCCTGGATTTCGTCTAATAGAGCATCGTTTTCGTGATTATTGCGCACCAGCTTGACGATCAACTCCTGGGCACGGTCCTTGTCCCCCAGTTGGGCCGCCACCTTGGCCAGCGCCAGGGAGGCCCCGGCATCTGCCCCACCCCCCAACCGTTGGTGCAATTCGGCGGCCTTGGCCAGACCCTGGCGGGCCGATTCCGCGTTGCCTAAAGACTGTTGGACGCGGGCCTCGGTCATCAGGGTATATAACTGGGCTTCTTCATCCCTGGGAAACTCCCGCTCCATTTGTTTCACCAGGGTCATCACGGCGATCTTGTCCTTGGTGTCTGGATTGGAAACCTTGGATTCCACCAACTTGGCGTATTGACTGGGGTGGCGATACACCGAATGCCGGCCGATGTAGACCGCCCGGGTAAAGGCCTGTTCTGCGGTCTTGAAGTCCTGATTGCGCAGCGCCAGATCGCCCAGGGCCTGCTGACGGAGGATAGCCTTGGGCGACAGTTGCACCGCCCGGGACAACACCTCCTGGGCGGTTTTGAGATCGCCCAGGGCCTGGTGGGTGCGGGCTAGCCAGTCGTAGGCGGCGCTCATGTGACCCTGCTCCTGGGTCAAATCCTGAAACAGGCGCCGTGCGTCCTGCAACCGCCCCTGACCGAACATCACCTTGCCAAGGCCCAGCTTGGCCCAGGGGATGTCCCGCATCGCCAGGATCTTTTCATAAATTTCCGCCGCCGCGTCATAGGCGCCGGACCGGTAGCACAGGTCCGCCTTGAGACGGGTCAGCTCCGCGAAATTCTTGGGCCGGGCCGCTAAACGCTCATCCAAAACCCGGATCGCCCGCGGGAAGTCATTGCGCTCCAGGGCCTGATCCACCGCCTCTAGGTCCTGCTTTTGCACCAGCAATTTATCTAACCGGCTACGCAGCAGATCTTTGGTAAAGGGCTTGGAAAGATATGAATCCGGCTCGTACTCGATGGCCCCCATGACCATTTCCCGGGTGTTTTCGGCGGTAATCATGACGAATACCGTACCCAGGCTAATCAGCCGCCGGTGGCGCGCTTCCTCCAGGACCTGCTGACCATCCTTGCCTACGCCAAGGTTGTAGTCACAGAGGATCACGTCGAACTTGTTTTTCTCCATGGCGGCCACCGCATCCTTGCCGTTGGCCGCCATTTCGATCCGGGTGACGCCAAAGGAATGCAACATCGCCCGCAACACCGCGCGGATGTCACCAAAGTCGTCAACCAGCAAAAACGATTTTCTTTCTAAGGGAACTGCCATGAGCCTAACCGCGCCATCGCTGGCCAAAATCTAATAGGCGCCGCACGGCGCCGCCCATCAGTTTAGCGTCTCGGCAGCGAGGATCTTGATCCTTGGCCGATGATTATTTACCCCTACCACATCAGGTCATCCGGCACTTGATAGGCCGCATAGGCGTCATCCGGCGCCAGAACCGCCTGGCTTTCCGCCCGCTTCGGCAATGAGCCCGGATCCCGCTCCCGCACCCGCTCGCCCACTGCGGCGGGAATCAATTCATACCGTTCCTTGTAACGGGCGACGACAAGATTTCCCGTCACTAGTTGCTGGTGGATCAGGGGATCCACGTAAATCTTCTTGATCCGCTTGCCATCCTGGAACTGGTAGGCCATGTCCCCGTCCCGTTTCAGGACCCGGTGTTGCTCGATCAACTGGCGCGCCTGGGCCAGTAGCGCACGTCGCTCCGCCGCTTGCTGGCGCTCCTGGTTCAGCTTGCGATCCCGTTCCGCCTGCTCCGCCCGCGCCTGCCGGGCGCGGACCTGGGCCTCATCCTCCGCAGGTCGCCCCTTGTTTTGCTGACGCTCCTGCTTACGCCGGTCCGCTTCCACCTGTTTGGCCTTTTGCCGGTCGACCAACCCCGCTTTCAGCAGTTGCTCTCTTAATGACTCACCCATGCCGGTACCCTTTATTCGCTGACCGTTGATCTCAATGCCTTGAGCCGTCCCCGCCTAATCTTGGCGTCCAACCGCTGGCGCCGTGCGCCGGCGGACGGCCGGGTGGGACGGCGTGCTTTGGGTGGGTTGGCGACACTCGCCACCAGTGCCGCCAGGCGCTCCAAGGCCACCGCTTGGTTGCGGCCCTGACTGCGATGATTTTGGGATTTGATCACCAATACCCCATCCCGAGTCATGCGACCATCACCCAGCGCCAACAGCCGTTCCTTGGTGTCCTCCGGCAATGAGGATGCCCGGATATCGAAGCGCAAATGAACCGCCGTCGCCACCTTGTTGAGGTTTTGCCCGCCTGGCCCCTGGGCCCGCACATAGCTCAGATCGATTTCCTCCCGGGGAATCGATTCCAGCCAGCGTTGCGGATCCTCGCCCTGGTTCATCGAGCCAGCCCCAGCGGGGGCCTCGGTTCGTCCCTGGTCGCGGCGGAGCCCATCGTGGCCGAACTCTTGCATTTGCGCCCAACAACCCAAATCTTGCCGCAACGCCCGCCAAGGGGATAAGCTTTGACGCGCGCCGTTATAAACATCCCATTCAACACCGCTAATCCATGGAGTATCCGTGCATGACTCATGAACTTCCGCCCCTCCCTTATCCGAAAAATGCCCTTGAGCCGGTGATCTCCCAGGAGACCATTGACTACCATTATGGCAAGCATCACCAGGCCTATGTGACCAACCTGAACAATCTGATCCCCGGCACCGAATTCGCGGATCTGGCCCTGGAAGACATCATCATGAAATCCTCGGGCGGCATATTCAATAATGCCGCCCAAGTGTGGAACCACACGTTCTACTGGAATTGCCTGAGCCCCACCGGCGGCGGTGAACCTGGTGGCACCCTGGCGGCGGCGATCGATGCGGCCTTCGGGTCCCTGGCCGCCCTCAAGGAACAAATGACCAAGTCCGCCACCACCAACTTTGGCTCCGGCTGGACCTGGCTGGTGAAAAACAACGATGGCGGACTTGAAATCGTCAATACCTCCAACGCCGCCACGCCCCTGACCGCCGGCAAGCGCCCCCTGCTGACCCTGGATGTCTGGGAGCATGCCTACTATATCGACTACCGCAACGCGCGGCCGAAATACCTGGAAGAGATTTGGAAAATCGTCAACTGGGGATTCGTGGAAGCTAATTTCAACGCGGGTTAACACAGACCCAGGCAGTCACCGCGCAGGGACGCGCGGCGGGCGTCTGCCCACATAAAAACGCCGACTTGCGCCGGCGCTTCTCAAGCATGGAACGAAGTCCGCTCCGCTTACTTGTCCAGCTTGGTCAGATACTGTTCCTTAAAGGTTCTGCGGTCCTGCTTGTTCTTGATATCCAATCCCTTGGCTTGCATTTGATCCTTCATCCAACCCGGCAGCACGCCCCGCACATAGACGTTCTGGGGATTGGCGGGATCTTCGTAGCGCGCATAGGCTTGATCGCCCTTACCGCGGGTCGTGCCGACCGCAGCGCCACCGCCGCGCTTTCTGGGCACCAACAAATCGGCGATTTCGGCCAAGTCATAGCCTTTGCTCAGAATCAGCTCCCGCAGTTCTTGGGCTAATTCCTTCTTGCTATGCTGGCGTCTCTGCTCCAAGGCCCGGCGCGTCGCCGCTTGCTCCTCTTCCAAGGAAGACAAGTGCTCCCGTAACTGATCCAATGACAGATCGTTCAAATTATCTCTTGCCACAAGGCACCTCCCAGGATTACTTACAGTTATTTAGATAGGACTCTTCAGCCGCAGGTCCCCAAATCATCGATTCCAGTCCCGCTGGCCTATTGCACTGGCCAATACTTTATACTTTTTTTTTCCATAGTCAAATATGCGGGAATCCAAACGGGTAGGCAACCATCGCTATAGCGCTCCGGCCCCGGGAGACAGTCGGTTTAATTCCGGTGGTTTGGGAACGGGAGCCAGTCCGGTGGGGCCTGTCCAACGAAACGCCGCCGTTGGCAGTTGGTCAATGACCAATAGCAGCCAGTCCGGCCAGAGACAAAGGATTGGTTGAAAAATCCGCTGATTCCAAAGGCATGGGGATATGGGGCCGGGGCACGGCGGGTGCGGTCAATTTCCCGCGCTGTTCCGATGCCAATCAATACGTGAAGTTATAATAGGGCATCCAACCGCGTACCAGTCACTGGCCATGCCAATAGGCTGAGCGGCGGGAAGTTCTCTCAGTTTGTTCTTATCTGGATAAATCTAAGCAGGGCGTAGGGAATTGCGGCCATCACCGGGGCCCGGTATCGGCACCCACCCGGCCACGAGTGTCGGTCCAGATCGCCACCGCAGCCTTGCGAAGCCAACTTAGCCACCGCCCCCCAACAGCGGGGAAATTGGTACCAATAGGGACTTATTCCCGGAAAAAAGAAAAACGCCGGCTCGGTTCAAAAAGGCCGGCGGCCCGGTGGTGACCGGCAACCAGGGATTTCAATCCAGGTCCGCCACCAGGGCGTCCCGTACCGCCGGCGCCAGGGCCTCGACCCGGTGTGGGTAGGCACCATGGTCACTGCCCATGGCAACAGCAGCACCTGCTTTTAACGCGGCAATTTCCGCCCCATCCAACTCGAAACGCAGAAAATGCACCGACGAGGTTTTTTCCCCGTTTTCCCGGTCCAGATCCTCATTGGCGATGGGAAAACGCTTGGCGAAGCCTTCCACCTGTACCCAGGTCTGGCGCTCGATGCCCTTCAGGTCCCGCAAACGGGCGCGCCGCTGGTCCACGTCTGGGTATTCGATCATATAGGTGGCCTTCCAATTGGTTCCGTCAGGAATCAAAGGATTGTAGGCCGCCAATTCGTCAGCGATCTCCTGGGATTCAAACAGACGCTCGATGCGCAGCATCTCCTGGACCTGATATTGGATGGTCAGGCGATCCTCGAAGTAGAGGCTGGCATTGGGTCCGATAGCGACCCGCCGGTTCTTTTTGTGGGCCATGACCCGGGCGCGAAATTCGGCGCGCGCCTTGGCATAGGCCTCCAAACCCAGGAGGTCATCTGGTGTTAATCTATTCATAAAGCTCCGCCTTATTCAATACCCGCCAAGAGAACGGGGACGCGCCCCGCGCCGACGCTATTCTCAAATGCCGTAGGCTTTGCGCAGCAGACTGAGTGGATGCTCCGCCTCGCTACCATCCTTGAGCCCGTGGGCAATGTGATTGCCCGCCATTGGACAGTCGCTGCCGTAATGGTCCGCTTGAATCTGTTTGACTCGATTGACCACCGGCTGGACTAGCTTCATAGAAGCCTCGTGGTATTCCTTCTTGACCGCGTAGGTGCCGTCATGGCCGGAACAGCGCTCGATGACCTGTACCTCGGTGCCGGGCACCAGGGCCAGCAGTTCCCGGGTCTTTTGTCCCAGGTTTTGCACCCGCTGATGACAGGCGGCGTGATAGGCCACCTTGCCCAGGGCCTGCTTGAAATCCGTGTTGAGCTGGCCTTCCCGATGGCGCAGCATCAGGTATTCGAATGGGTCGAAGATATGGGCCTTCACCTTGGCCACGTCCGGGTCATCCGGGAACATGAGGGGCAATTCCTGCTTGAACATCAGGACGCAGGATGGCACGACTGCCATGATGTCCCAACCGGCGTCCACCAGCTTGGCCAGTACCGGGATGTTGACTTGCTTGGATTTTTCCACCGCCTCCAAGTCGCCGAGTTCTAACTTCGGCATACCGCAACAGCGTTCCTGTTCCGCGATAGTGACTGGAATGCCATTGTGCTCCAGCACCGCCACCAGATCCTCGCCGATATGGGGCTCGTTGTAATTGCCATAGCAGGTGGCGAACAGGGCCACCTTGCCGGTGGTGCGCCCAGCTGGCTGGCCGGGTTCCGAGGTGTGGGCCTTGGCGGCCAAGCGTTTGCGCAGGGTGCGGCTTTGGTATTCCGGCAGCCGGGCCTGCGGGTGCACCTGAAGAAATTCGTCCAGCAGCTCCCGGCCCACCTGGGTCTTGTTCACCGCGTTGACGATGCCGCTCACCACCGGGATGCTGGCCAGGCGGCTCACCGCGTCGGTGCTGGTCAGGAGGCGATCCCGAAACTTCACCTCGCCCTGACGATATTTGACTGCCTTGGCGCGCAACATGACATGGGGAAAATCCAGGTCCCAGGGATGGGGTGGCACGTAGGGACACTTGGTCAAATAACAAAGGTCACATAAATAGCAATGATCCACCACCTTCCAGAAATCCGCCTTGGCGACCCCGTCCACTTCCAGGGTGTCCGAGTTGTCCACCAAATCAAACAGGGTGGGAAAGGAGTGACAAAGGCTTACGCAACGGCGACAGCCGTGGCAAATCTCATAAATCCGCTCAAGTTCCTTGAACAGGGATTCCTGGCTATAAAAATCCGGGTTTTTCCAGTCCAAGGGATGGCGGGTGGGCGCCTCCAGACTGCCTTCTCCTGTACCACTGATGGGAGCGGACATCGCGTACCTCCGGAATGTCGAGTTCCTAAACCGGCCCAAGCGGGACGGCCCTCGCGGGCCAATCCCAGGAGGCAATCCTATTCGAGGTTGTTCAAAGCCTTTTGGAAGCGGTTGGCGTGGGAACGCTCCGCCTTGGCCAGGGTTTCAAACCAATCGGCGATTTCGTCAAAGCCCTCGTCGCGGGCATCCTTGGCCATGCCCGGATACATATCGGTGTATTCGTGGGTTTCACCAGCGATGGACGCCTTCAGGTTGTCGGCGGTGGGACCGATGGGCAGGCCAGTGGCGGGATCGCCGACCACTTCCAGGTACTCCAGATGACCGTGGGCATGGCCAGTCTCGCCCTCGGCGGTGGAGCGGAATACCGCCGCCACGTCGTTGTAGCCTTCCACGTCCGCCTTGGAGGCGAAATATAGGTAGCGACGGTTGGCTTGGGATTCGCCGGCGAAGGCGTCCTTCAGGTGCTGCTCGGTCTTACTGCCTTTCAAGTTCATATCGAACCTCCTCATATCAGGGGCGTTGAAGCAAACTCACCGTATCTCAAATAGGATACGGACTGGAACTATAGAGGTGCGTCCTTGGACTGTCGAATCGGTAGCGCCTAAACCATCAATCGGCAAAACCGATGGATGTACCAGACAACCCCGGTCGGCAGCCGATCGACACCCTTGGCTGTGACCCCTTCTTACCCCCTGAGTTCAGAGTCCCCGGCCATGCACAAAGAATTCCCCCATCCAGCCGGCTTGATCCATCTCAACCACGCCGGCGTGGCCCCCTGGCCCCGGCGCACGGTGGCGGCGGTGACTGCCTTCGCCCAGGAGAATTTGGCTCCTGGACCCAGCCAATATCCGCTCTGGCTGGCCACTGAAGATCGCTTGCGGGAGGCGTTGGCGCGGCTCATCCAAGCCCCCGGACCCGACGACATCGCGCTGGTCAAGAACACCTCCGAGGCCCTGTCCTTGGTGGCTCAGGGTCTATCTTGGCGTCGTGGCGACAACCTGGTGGGCATCGCCCAGGAATTTCCGTCTAACCGGCTGCCCTGGGAGGCCCTGGCGGCCCAGGGCGTAGAAACCCGCTGGCTGGACCTATACGCCAGCCAGGACCCGGAAGCCGATTTGATTGCTCTGTGCGATGCCCATACCCGGCTCATGAGCGTCAGCAGCGTGCAATACGCCCGGGGGCTGCGCCTGAATCTGGAGCGCCTGGGGGCCTTTTGCCGGCCCAGGGGCATCCTGCTGTGCCTGGACGCCATCCAGCAATTGGGCGCCCTGCCCTTCGACCTGGGCCAGGCCCAGGCGGATTTCGTGGCGGCGGATGGCCATAAATGGCTGTTGGGCGCGGAAGGGCTGGCTCTTCTCTACGTGCGCGCCGAGATTCGCGATCAGCTCAGGCTCACCCAGTTCGGGTGGCACATGGTGGAGCGATCCGGTGATTTCGAGGCCAAGGACTGGCGTCCCGCCTCTAGCGCACGGCGTTTTGAATGCGGCAGCCCCAACCTGATCGGCATCCACGCCCTGGCCGCCAGCCTGTCCCTGCTGGAGGAACAGAGTATGGAGCAGGTGGCGGCCCGGATCCGGGAACGCACCGACCAGGTGGTGGAACTGGTGGACCGGCGCGGCTGGACGTTGCTGTCCAGCCGGGATCCGGAACGGCGCTCCGGGATCGTCACCTTCGCGGTACCGGGCCAGGACCCGGTCCTGCTGTACCGGGGGTTGATGGCGGCGGGCGTATCCTGCGCCCCCCGGGGGGGTGGCGTGCGCTTTTCCCCCCATTTTTATACGGATCCGGACCGCATCCAGACGGCGTTCCAGATCCTGGACCGGCTGATCCAAGCGGGACCAGCGCCAGCCGCCCTCGCTGGGGCCACCATGGCACCGCCCGCGACCGACCTGTGACGCGCCGGCTCGCCGCGCCGGACCTGGAGGGGATCCTGCGGCGGGCCGCGCCCAGATTTTGCAATATCATGCCGCTGAGTCCCCCCTTTACCCGGAATACCCATGACCGAAACCACACCCTTCGACACCCAGGACGCCGCCGAACACCAACTGGCCATTCGTGTGATGGCCATGCCCAAGGACGCCAACGCCTACGGAGACATCTTCGGCGGCTGGATGATGGCGCAACTGGACATCGCCGGTGGCATCATCGCCATTCGCACCGCCCAAGGCCGGGTCGCCACGGTGGCGGTCAACGCCATGCGGTTTATCGTCCCTGTCTCGGTGGGGGATCTGGTCAGCGTCTACGGCTGGGTGGAACAGGTGGGGCGTACCTCGATCCGGGTCCGGGTAGAAGCCTTCGCGGAACGAGACCGGGACCTCAACCAACTGCACGCGGTCGCCACCGCCACCCTCACCTATGTGGCTATGGACGAACATTGCCGGCCGCGCCCGGTGCGGGATTCCGGTAAGGCGCCCTGTTGATGCCACCCCCGGCCCGGCGATGGCGCTCCGGATGGCCGGCGGCCCTGGGCGAACCCAGATCAGCCACTCGCCGGGCCCGGCCGGGGGCCGGCTTGGGTCAGTTGCTGGTGATGGGGTTGTTGGCAGCTTGGACCTGGAGCCCAGGATCGGTGACCTGCGCCGGGGCAGCGGCCACCCAGACCAGCGGGCCGGCCATGGCCGGCCGGAGCTACCAGGAGCAACTGGCCGCCTTCGACCAAATCCGCATGGGATTCACCCAGGACCAGGTGTTGGGACGCCTGGGTCCTCCAGACCGGCGCCAAGCCCCGGATTCCGGCGAGGATTGGTACGACAGCCGCTGGATCTACGACTTTCAAACCCTACCCGGCTTCCCCAGAGAGCACCCACGGACGGCGGTCCAGACCGGGGAACTCTGGCTCCTAGATGGCCAAGTTCGTCATGTACGCCAAATCGGCTGGTTGGAATAACCCCACGCCAACCCCGCCGGTTGGCTTGACGGCCACGGATTGGCCACGGATACTGCCGGGATCCTTGGTTTCCCAGCCCCTTCTAGCGCTGACCCCCTTCCTCGCCTACCGGAGCCTTGCATGAAACGGATCGCCTTCCTGATTCTACTCTTATCCGCCGTCGCCCTGGCGGTCCCCTACTACGTGGGCAGCCGCGCCGAGCAAGACCTGCGCGCCCGTCTAGAAATTGCCAACCAAGAAATAAAGGCATCTAGCCCCAGCGGCGACATTCGCCTGGTGGACTATCGTCGCGGTTGGCTGGCGTCCCAGGGCCGGATCGAATTCAAGTTACCCAGCGATTTACACGACGCTGCTGGCCAGCCAGTGACCTTGGCCAGCAGTATCCGGGTTTCCCACGGCCCGGTGCCGGCGCTGTTGTCCGGCAATTTTCAGACCGCCCTGGCCATCGTGCGGGTCGATACCCGGATCAGCGAATGGCTGGCCGCCACCGGCGTCACCCTTCCGGATAGCATCAACCAATCCCTGGCGGCTTACCCCCCGGTCGGCGTCGAGTTGCGGGTGGCCTTCGACAAGAGCGCTGATTGGCTGATGAAGGCGGACGCCTATGAATACCAGGATCCCAGCGGCGACTGGTCCCTGCGCTGGAGTGCCCTGGCCGGCCAAGGCAAGGTGGGACCCAACCGGGTCGATGCCAACGGCAGCCTGACCCTGGAACAGGTAGATCTGACCGCCAAGGCCCTGGCCGCCAACCTGGGATTAAAGGGACTGAGCGCCGACGTCGATTTCAAACGGCACGTCTCGGGTCTCTATTTCGGCCGGACCAATTTCCTGCTCAAGGAACTGCAAGCCAAGATGGACGTTGGCGAATTCAAGATGGTGGGACTAGGCGCTTCGGCGGACACCAGCGGCGAGGACGGCGCCTTCGGCCTGCGGATCAATTACCGGCTGGACGGCCTTGACCTGACCGAGGCCGGCGGGCCCAGCCACCGTGCCGGCGGAGAAGTCGGTTTTTCCCTCAAGGGACTGGACTTGGTTGCCCTCAAGCAACTGTCGGACGCCGCCGGCGCGCTCCAGGCGTCGGGCACTGGCGAACCAGACTTTGCCGCCTTGATGCCCAGCGTCCAGCAATTGTTCAGCGAATCCCTCAAGCATGGGCCATCCATCAGCATTTCCCCCATGAACCTCCGTTTCGACAATTCCAAGATCACCGGGGAATTGAACCTGTCCCTGCCCAAGACGGAGCCTTCCCAACTGGCTCTGGGCGCATTGGGGCTCCTGACCCAGGTGCGGGGCCAGGCCAAGTTGACCATTCCCGAAGAGTTGGCCCGTACCGCTATGGAACATTACTTGGGCCAACAGATGGCCCTGAGCGGCGACGAGGAAGAAGCGGGTGACAACCCGGGCGATACCCAGGCCAGCATGGCCCTGATCGCCACCACCGCCCGCGACATGATCAACCAAGCGGTGGGTGATGGCTGGGCGCGGCGTCAGGACAAGAACCTGTATAGCGAAATGAAACTGGAAAAAGGCAACTTGACCGTAAACGGCAAGCCATTTCCCGGCACTGGCAAGCGCTAGGACGGCTAGCGCCCGCTTGATGGGCGCCACCCCGGCACAGGGAAGTGCCACGCCAACCCGAACAGCCTGCCCCCTCCCCCAGTCCCGAACCCAGTCCTGTTTCCGGGCCAGCGGCAACCTGTCAAGGGCGCCGGGTACAAGGCGCTTCCGCCCGCTAGGGCAACAAAATCCAGCCCCACAGGCGATGAAGATCAATAAGTCACCGGAAAATAGTTGTCGCGGGAACTTGCCGCCTGACATAGAATTTTGGCGCGGGCATGAGACCCGCCGGTGACGCCTGATCGGGTGCCATGGATCAGCGACAGTCCCGGGCCCATCCTCCATGGCATCTGTTCATGAGTATTCCGCTCGATGAAGCTCTACGTCGGTAATTTGCCCTATCGCATGTCTGAGGATGAACTTCGCAACCCGTTCGAGGAATTCGGCGAGGTGGCGTCGGTCAACATCGTTTATGACCGGGAAACCGGCCGCTCGAAAGGTTTTGGATTTGTGGAAATGCCCAACGAATCCGAAGCGGAACAGGCCATGGAGCAGTTGAACGGCCAGCCCGTGGGAGGCCGTCCATTACGGATCGACAAGGCGACGCCCCGCCCCCAAAAGCGATTTTAATCTGCCCCACCCCTGGCCCGCCTGGCGCCAGGACCGAGGGAGATCCCAGCGCACCGAGGGTTGGCCAGTCCAGTAGTTAGGACTGGCTGGGGTTGCTGTTCAGCCGCCGCCGGTCCGTCCATCCCAGCCGGCCGCGACGATGAGGGCTTGCCCTAAGGCGAGGCCGCCGTCATTGGCCGGCACCCGCCGGTGCAGCAGCACCTTCAGTCCCCGTCCCGCCAGTTGCCCGGTCAAGCCTTCCAACAGGATTTGATTTTGGGTCACGCCGCCGGACAGGGCGACCGTCCCCAGTCCTTGGGACTCCGCCAACAGGGCGCCCAGGTCCGCCAGGGAGCGGATCAAGCCGGTCAAGAAGCGGGCGGCGACCAGGGCGGGACGCAGGTCCCGCGCCAAGTCAGCCAACAGGGGCGGCCAGAGGGAAGCCGGGTCCAGCAGCCATCCACTCCCGGTGGGAACCATCCCCAACGGATACCCGGCGCCCGCGTCCGCCATGGCGCCCCTAGCCAGCACCTCCAACTCGATGGCCGCTTGGCCCTCGTAACTGACCCCTTCCCGGCTCAGATCCAGGGCCGCCGCCACCGCATCGAACAGGCGTCCACAGGAACTGGCCAGGGGTGAGTTGATGCCCCGGCCGACCATGGCGGATAGCAGGTCCAGAGGCTTGGATTCCAGAAAACGGGTCAGGGGCAGATCCGGATAGGCGCGCCGATAGGTATCCCAGCCGAACGCGGCGTCCAGTTGGGCGAAACAGTTGCGCCAGGGTTGTCGAATCGCCTGGCTGGCGCCGGGCATGGCCACCGGCCGTAAATGGCCGAGCCGCCGGAAACCCCGGTAATGGACCTGGAGGAATTCGCCGCCCCATAGGCTGCCGTCGGCGCCGTAGCCGAGGCCATCCAGGGCGATACCCAACACCGGGGGGCCGTCCAGGGGCCAGTCGTTGTCACCCAGCACCGCCGCCACATGGGCGAAATGATGCTGCACTGCCTGCACCGGCACCCCGTCCCGCCGCCCCAGTTCCCGGCCCAGCCGGGTGGAGCGGTAATCCGGATGCAGATCCGTGACCAGACATCGAGGCCGGTGCTGGAACAGCTCCAGATACAGTCCCAGGGTGCGTTCATACTCGGCGGCGGTGCGGGCATCCTCCAGATCGCCCAGGTGCTGGGACATAATCGCCTGGCCGTCCTGGAGCAGGCATATACTGGTCTTGAGTTCCCCTCCCAGGGCCAGGATCGGCGGCGCGTCCCCAAATCCGGGTGGCAACGGCAGGGGCGCCGGCGCCTGGCCCCGGGCGCGGCGTAGGAACCTAGGCGCACCCGCCATGCGACACAGCACCGAGTCGTCCAACCGGTTCAGGATCGGCCGGTTGTGCAGCAGGAAATAATCAGCGATGTCCCCTAGGCGTGCGGCGGCATCGGCATTGTCGATGCACTGGGGTTCCTCGCTCAGATTGCCACTGGTCATCACCAGGGGCCGCACCCAGTCAGCCAGCAATAGGTGGTGCAGGGGACTGTAGGGCAACATGAAGCCGAGCCGGTCCTGACCCGGCGCCACCTGACCGGCGACCCGGCCGCCGCCGCCCAGGGGCAACAACAGAATCGGCGCCGCCGGACTCCGAAGCAGGGCCTCATCGTCCGAGTCTAGGACAGCGTAGCGGCGGATCACATCCGGATCCCGGGCCATGAGGGCGAAGGGCTTGGCTTGGCGCCGCTTGCGTCGCCGCAGTTCCGCCACCG
>CAZIHO010000001.1:0-10823 GCA_964538875.1 uncultured Chromatiaceae bacterium | reverse complement strand
CGTATTCCGCCGCGCAGTCCGGGCACAGAGGGAAGCCCGCCATGCTGGTATTGGCCCGGTCATAGGGAATGCCGCTAATGATGCTGAGCCGGGGACCGCAATGGGTGCAATTGGTGAAGGGATAGCGATAGCGCCGGGCGGTTGGGTCCCGAATCTCCGCCAGGCAGGCGGCGCAGGTTGCCGCGTCCGCCACCACGCCGGTTTGAACCGCGCCGGCACCACTGGCGAGGATGCGAAATTCCCCGGCCGGCCCGGCGGGCTCCCAGGGACTGACCTCCAGGGAATCGATGCGGGCCAGGGGCGGACATTCGACGTACAAGCGGTGCCGAAAGCGCTCCAGTTCTTCCACCGGTCCCCACAGGTGGATCAGCACCCCGGCGCCGTCATTGCACACGTCCCCCGCCAAGCCCCCGTCCTTGGCCAGCCGCCAGACCGTCGGGCGAAACCCCACGCCCTGCACCAGCCCCCGCGCCCGGATCAGCCAACCCCGGGGCGCATCCTGGTCCCTCATGCCAGGCCCAGCACCCGGCGTGCGTTGCCGCTGGTCAGGGCGGCGATCTGCTCCGGGTCCTGGTCCCGGGCCTGGGCCAGCGCCCATAGGCAATCCGGCAAATAGGCGGGACTGTTGCGCTCCCAGCGGTGGGCGGCGACGGTTAAATCCGGGGCGTCAGTTTCCAGCACCAGGGCTTCCGGGGGCAGGTCCCGGGCCAGGCCCCGCAGGCGGCGGGAGCGTTCAAAGGTGAGCATGCCGCCGAAACCCAGGCAGAACCCCAGCCGGAGATAGTCCATGCCCTGCTGGAGACTGCCGTTGAAGGCGTGGGCGATGCCGCCCCGCACCCGAAAGCGCTTGAGCGTTGCCAGTACCTGATCGTGGGCCTTGCGCACGTGCAACAGCACCGGCAGATCGAATTCCAGGGCTAACCGCAACTGGGCCTCGAATAACTCCTGCTGGCGCCGGGGATCCAAGCCGGGCATGGCGAAATCCAGGCCGATTTCACCGATGGCCAACGGTGCCGCCGCCGGGATTAGCGCCGCCAACACATCCAGGTCCTGGTCCCGGTGCTGGTCCAAATAGAGGGGATGCAGACCCAGGGCCGGATACAGGTCCGGCTGGCCGGCGCACAGGCGCAGAAGAAAATCCCAGCCGGCCCGCCCGATGCCCGGCACCAGGATGCCGACCAGACCGGCCCGGCGGGCGGCGTCCAATACCTGGTCCCGGTCCGGGTCGAACCGGGGCACGTCCAGATGACAGTGGGTATCCCAAAGCTCCATGGCCGTCCCCGCTGGGTTGGAGCGGCGCTGGCCGACGGAATCCCGGACAGGTTCCAGGATTCCGGGACCGGGCGGGATTAGACGTACAGAATTTCCGACCAGCGGCCCTGGTCCCGGAGATCCTGCCGCATCCAGCGCCAACGGCTGGCCGAGCCCGCCAGTTCGCTCATGAGTTGATCCAAGGCGCTGGAAATACGTTCCAGACCGGCCAGATACACGTAGGTGTTGGGTTCTTGAACCAAGGTCCAGATTTCCTGGGCATGCTCCTTGAGAGTACTTTGCAGAGCGTCGCCCTCGCCCTGGAGACCGGGCCGGCGGCTCAACCCAGAGAACGCCTGGTAGGTCGCCTGATCGTAATAGTTGCTCAAATCATCGTTGTGATTGTTTTGATAGAGCACTTCCATGCCAGTGCGGGCGCCATAGTAGAGTCGCACCTGGCCTTGCCAGCCGGAGTGCCGCTCGTAGGCTTCCTTGAGAAAGGCGCGGAACGGCGCGATACCGGTGCCGGTGCCGATCATCAGCACATTGCAACTGGACTCCGGCGGCATCTTGAACTGACTGCGGTAGGGCCCGGTTAGGATGAATTGGTCGCCCGGCCGGGCGTCACACAGGGCGTTGGACGCCACGCCCGGAAAGCGCTCGCCGCTGACCTCGTCGATATAAAAGCAGCGCCGCACACACAGGTCGATTTCCGTGCCCCCATCTGGGTCCGGACAGGCGTCCGCGATGCTGTAGAGACGCATATGGGTCGCGTTACCGAACGCATGGGGACCCGGAATGATGATGCCAACGCTTTGGCCCACCTGGTAGGCGAAGCCCGTGCCCGGTATATAGAGTTGGATGTTGCGTACCTCGTCTGCCTTTTCCGGGGTGATGCGCCGGGTAGTCCTGACTTCTGCGGTCCAACGCTTGTTGGTATCAAACTCTTTGAGATTGCTCATAACGACCTGTTACGTCTCGATTAAATCATAAAGTCCCTGGATTGGCCGGGGACACCATCGGGCCCAGCGCGCCTTAGCCGGCCCCAGACGGGGGCCGGTCAGGCAGCCGCTGATTTTACCCCGCGCCAAGCGGCCAGATAAAGCGTTCAAATCACCAGATCCGGGCCTCCCCCAGGAATTCATCCTGGTAAAAATCCAGGCTTTGCGCGGGTCCGCCCCAGCAACGGCTTGCGGGCAGCGGAAGGGCCGGATACCTTGAGTGACCGCTAAACCATGCCCATCGACCCAGCCCTGCCCATGTCCGGCCCAGCCCTGATCCGCCTGCGCGATGCCACTTTCCGCTGTCATGATCGGGAATTCTTCGCCGGTCTCGACTGGGTGATCCAGCCAGGGGAACAATGGGCCTTGCTCGGCCCCAACGGCAGCGGCAAGTCCCTATTGGGCCTGGCCTTGACTGGCCGGGTAGCCCTGGCGCGGGGCACCCTGGAATATGGATTTGCCACCAGCGACCGCCTGCTGGAACGCCATGGCGAGGTACGCCGGCGGGTAGTGCTGCTGTCGGCGGACAGCCAAAGTCAGTTGGTAGCGCGCCATAGCCCCTTCTACCAGGCCCGCTGGCAGGCCGGATTGCTAGACCGGGCCTGCCTGGTCAGCGACCTGCTGTCCCGCCACGAGGTGGAAGGCGTCAGCCCCTATCAGGTATTTGCCGACGGCGACCCGGAGACTTACCAGGAGCGGGTCCGCACGGTCAGCGCTCGACTGGGAATCCAGGATCTGCTGTCCCGCAAGCTGGCCCAGTTGTCCCAGGGGGAAACCCGCAAGCTGATGCTGGCCCGGGCCCTGCTTCAACAACCGCGGCTGCTGATCCTGGACGACCCTTACGCCGGGCTGGACGTGGGCTACCGGGCCAACCTGGCCGCGACCCTCGCCACTCTGCCCGCCGAAGGCATCAGTCTGGTGTTCCTAACCCGCCATGTTGAGGTCCTCCCGGCCACCACCAGCCACCTGCTGCGTCTGGCGGATTGTCAGGTGGTCGGCCGGGACGATACCCGCGCCTGGCGCCGCAGCCCTACTGCCAAGGCGGCCCCCGCCCTTGACCCGGCTCCCGCCGATGCCCTTGACCTGCCGCCTCCGCTACCCGCGCCACCCCCCGAGTTGGTCGCCATGCGCCAGGCGCGGGTGGCCTACGGCGACCAGATCATCCTGGACGGCATTGATTGGACGGTGCGGCCGGGGGAACGCTGGCTCCTACAAGGTCCGAACGGCTCCGGTAAGACCACCCTGATGAGCCTGATCACCGGCGATAACCCGCAAGCCTACGCCAACCGGGTGCGCCTGTTTGGGCGCTGCCGGGGCAGCGGCGACAGCATTTGGGAAATCAAGGCCCGAATTGGCTGGGTGGCCCCGGAGATTCACGCCCACTACGATGCCTCGGTGACGGCCCTGGAGGTGGTCTGTTCCGGCTATTTCGACAGTATCGGGCTGCACCGGGAATGCACTCCGGACCAACTGGCCGAGGCACACGCCTGGCTGACCCGAGTCGGCCTCGGCTGCCAGGCCAAGACACCACTCAGGGAACTGTCCACCGGCGCCCAACGCTTGGCGCTGCTAGCCCGGGCCCTGGTCAAGAATCCCCTGCTGCTGGTGCTCGACGAACCCTGTCAAGGCCTGGATCCCGCCAACCGGCAGCGCCTGGTGACGCTCATCGGCCGCCTGGCCCGCCAGCCCGGACGGGGGCTGATCTATGTCACCCATCACCAGGAAGAGTTGCCAACGGGCATGACCCACCTGCTGCGCCTGGAGCGCGGCCAAGCCAGCTTTTGCGGACCCCTGACGCCCTAGGCCCACCACAAGCATTGAATACCTCAAAAAGATTCGAGGACGCCATCAGGATTTTTGGCCAAGAATGACGGGAAGCGCCGTTGTCAGCTAAGGTGCCCAGGGATACCATTGCCAAGTTTTGGCCTGATCCGGACGACCGCCGATGCGCACTTCTCAATTTCCGTTACATACCCTGAAGGAAACCCCCGCCGAGGCGGAGGTGGTCAGCCATCGACTGATGCTGCGCGCCGGCATGATCCGCAAGTTGGCGGCCGGTGTTTACACCTGGCTGCCCCTGGGCCTGCGGGTGCTACGCCGGGTGGAGGCCATCGTGCGGGACGAGATGAACCGGGCCGGCGCCCTAGAGGTGCTGATGCCCGCAGTACAACCGGCGGAACTCTGGCAGGAATCGGGCCGCTGGGACAGGTACGGCCCCGAACTGTTGCGCATCCGGGACCGCCATCAGCGGGAGTTCTGCTTCGGGCCCACCCATGAGGAAATCATCACCGACCTGGTGCGGGGCGAACTGCGCAGCTACAAGCAACTGCCCCTGAACCTGTACCAGATCCAGACCAAGTTCCGGGACGAGATCCGGCCCCGCTTCGGCGTAATGCGGGCCCGGGAATTCATCATGAAGGACGCCTACTCCTTCCATCTGGACCAGGCGTCCCTGGAACAGACCTATCAAGCGATGCACGCCACCTACTGCCGCATCTTCAGCCGTTGCGGACTGGAGTTTCGTCCGGTAGCGGCGGACACCGGGGCCATTGGCGGCAGCGGCTCCCACGAATTTCACGTGCTGGCGGACTCCGGCGAAGACGCCATCGCCTTCTCCACGGACAGCGATTACGCCGCTAACCTGGAACTGGCCGAGGCCCTGGCGCCGGCCCAGGAGCGGCCGGCCCCCGCCGAGGCGCTGCGCCGGGTGGATACCCCCAGGGCCCGCACCATCCAAGAGTTGGTGGACCAGTTCGGCCAACCCATCGAACGCACTCTCAAGACCCTGGTGGTGCAGGGGTCCGACGGGGGCCTGGTGGCCCTGCTGGTGCGGGGTGACCATGAACTCAATGCCATCAAGGCAGCCAAGTTGCCCCAGGTCGCCAGTCCCCTGCGCATGGCCAGCGAGGCGGATATCCGCGCCGCCATCGGCGCCAGCGTCGGTTCCCTGGGTCCCCTGGGCCTGCCCATTCCCTGTATCGCGGATCGGGCCGTGGCGGTGCTGGCGGACTTCAGCGCCGGCGCCAACAGCGACGGTCAACACTGGTTTGGCCTCAACTGGGAGCGGGACCTGCCCCTGCCGCCGCTGGCGGACCTGCGCAACGTGCGGGACGGGGACCCGAGCCCGGATGGGCGGGGCACCCTACGCATCCTGCGCGGGATCGAAGTGGGCCATATTTTCCAACTGGGGCAAAAGTACAGCGCCGCCATGAATTGCCAGGTGCTGGATGAACAGGGCAAGGCCCTGACCCTGACCATGGGTTGCTACGGCATCGGCGTGTCCCGGGTGGTGGCCGCCGCCATCGAGCAGAGCCACGACGAGCGGGGCATCATCTGGCCCGCCGCCATCGCGCCCTTCCAGGTGGCCCTAGTCCCCATGAAATTGCACAAGTCTTACCGGGTGCGGGAAGCGGTGGAAAAACTCCAGGGGGAACTGGAGGCGGCCGGCATCGAGGTGTTGCTGGACGACCGGGACGCCCGCCCCGGCGTCATGTTCGCGGATATGGAGCTGATCGGCATTCCCCACCGGATCGTGGTAGGTGAAAAGGGTCTGGACGACGGCCTGCTGGAATACCGGGGCCGGCGGGATACGGATAATCAATTCATCCCCATGGATGAGATCCTGCCCTTCCTGCGCCGGGTCCTGGCTGGCTAGACCATGGACAGTCCCATGCGCCGCCTCGAACACGGTCTGGAAACCCTCATGTTCAACAGCCGCTGGCTGCTGGCACCCTTTTACGTGGGGCTAGTGCTCACCATCGGGCTGCTGCTGGTCAAGTTCTGCAAGGAATTCCTGTCCCTGGTACCCCTGGTATGGTCCGGGCACGGCAGTGCCATCATCGTCGGCGTCCTGTCCCTGGTAGACGTAGCCCTCATTTCCAACCTATTGTTGGTCATCGTGTTCGCGGGTTACGAGAACTTTGTTTCCAAGATCGACACCGGCGACCACGAAGACCGCCCCAGTTGGATGGGCAAGGTGAGCTTTGCCGGCCTCAAGATCAAGTTGATTGGTTCCATCGTGGCCATTTCCGCCATCGAATTACTCAAGGCGTTCATCAATATCCAGGCCTACAGCAATGAGCAATTGGCTTGGATGGTGGGCATTCATATGTCATTTGTATTCTCCGGCCTGCTGTTTGCCTACACGGACCGGCTGACCCGCTCATTGGACAATGACGGTCACTGATCGGCACCCACGCCCCTGAACCGGTCCGTAACGCTGGATTTTTTGTACCGCACCAAAGCCGTCCATTAAGGTATCCCGAACCCGCCAACGCTGGAGAACTTGAGTTGTTCCGTAAAATCCTGGTCGCCAACCGTGGCGAAATCGCCGTCCGGGTCATCCGGGCCTGCGCTGAAATGGGCATCCGTTCGGCGGCGATTTATTCAGACGCCGATCGCTATTCCCTGCATGTCAAGAAGGCCGATGAAGCCTATAGCCTGGGTAGCGACCCTCTGGCCGGTTATCTCAATGTGCATCGGATCGTCAGCCTAGCGACCGCTACCGGTTGCGACGCGATTCATCCGGGGTACGGTTTCTTGTCGGAAAACCCGGAACTGGCAGAGATTTGCGCCCAGCAGGGGATCACCTTTATCGGCCCCAGCGCCGAGGTGATTCGCCGCATGGGCGACAAGACTGAAGCCCGTTTCGCCATGCAGAAGGCGGGCATTCCGATCACGCCGGGCACCAGCGGCAACCTGGACGACCTGGACGCAGCCCTGGCCGCCGCCCAGCAACTGGGTTATCCGGTGATGCTCAAGGCCACCTCCGGTGGCGGCGGGCGGGGCATTCGCCGCTGTGACTCGCCGGAAGAATTGCAACGCAACTTCGAGCGGGTGATTTCCGAGGCCACCAAGGCGTTCGGCCGCGCCGAAGTCTTCATGGAAAAGTGCGTGGTCAATCCCCGCCACCTGGAAGTACAGATCCTGGCGGACCAGCATGGCAATTGCATTCATCTATACGAGCGGGATTGCTCGATTCAGCGCCGTAATCAGAAGTTGATTGAAATCGCACCCTCGCCCCAATTGGACGAGGCCCAGCGTCAATACATCGGCGGCTTGGCGGTGATCGCCGCTAAGGCGGTGGGCTACACCAATGCGGGCACCGTGGAACTGCTCATGGACCAGGATAACCGCTTCTACTTCATGGAAATGAATACCCGCATCCAGGTCGAACACACGGTCAGCGAAACCATCACCGGCGTGGACATCGTGGAAGAACAGATTCGCGTCGCCGCCGGGTTGCGCCTGCGGTTTCGCCAGGATCAGGTCACCCGGCGCGGCTATGCCATGCAGTTCCGCATCAACGCCGAAGACCCGAAAAACAACTTCTTGCCCAGCTTTGGCCGCCTATCCCGCTATTACGCGCCAGGCGGTCCGGGGGTGCGCACCGACACCGCCATTTACACCGGCTACACCATTCCGCCCTACTACGATTCCATGATCGCCAAGGTGATCGTCTGGGCCCTCAACTGGGAAGACGTGATCTCCCGGGGAGAACGGGCCCTGCGGGACATGGGCGTGGAAGGCATTCGCACCACCATTCCCTATTACCTGGAGATCCTGCGTTCCCCGGAATTCCGTAAGGGCAACTTCGACACCAGTTTCGTCGAAAGCCATCCGGAACTCACTGAATACTCCGCCAAACGCCGCCGAGGCGACCTGGCGGCGGTGCTTGCCACCGCCGTCGCCCTGCACGCGGGTCTTTAGGGCACCTTGAACTATTCAGGTTGCCCGTGCGGGGTAGGGATACCCCGCCATTTTCTAAGCAGATAACTGCTTGAAAATGAACCAAAGCGGAAATCAGATTTACGCTTTGCGACTTGCAAGAATGGTCTGGATGGCCATTTTTCAAGCTCCCCTTTAGTCTCAGGAGAAGTCGTCATGCCCAAGGTCCATATCACGGATGTCATCCTGCGCGACGCCCATCAGTCGCTGATCGCTACCCGCATGCGCACGGAGGATATGCTACCCATCTGTGAGAAGCTGGACGCCATCGGCTATTGGTCCCTGGAATGCTGGGGCGGCGCCACCTTCGATGCCTGTGTGCGCTTCTTGAAGGAAGACCCCTGGGAACGGCTGCGCAGGCTACGGGCGGCGCTGCCCAACACCCGCCTGCAGATGTTGCTGCGCGGTCAAAATCTGTTGGGCTACCGGCATTATTCGGATGACCTGGTGCGCGCCTTCGTGCGCAAGTCGGCGGAAAACGGCATGGACGTGTTCCGCATCTTCGACGCCCTGAACGACCTGCGCAACATCAAGACCGCCGTGGAAGCCACCCTGGCGGCGGGCAAGCACGCCCAGGGCACCATTTGCTATACGACCAGCCCGGTCCATAACATTGCCGGTTTCGTGGCCCAAGCCAAGGAACTGGAGCAAATGGGCTGTCAGTCCATCGCTATCAAAGATATGGCGGGACTCCTGACCCCCTATGCCACGGCGGATCTGGTCAAGGCGCTCAAGGATGCAGTAGCCCTACCCCTGCATCTGCATTCCCATGCCACCTCCGGTCTGTCGGACATGTGCCATCTCAAGGCCATTGAGAACGGCTGCGAACACATCGACACCGCCATTTCGTCTTGGGCCGGCGGTACCAGCCATCCGCCCACGGAAAGCATGGTGGCGGCCCTGCGCGGCACTCCCTACGACACTGGCCTGGACTTGAAGAAAATCCAGGACATCGGCATGTATTTCTATGGCACCCGGAAGAAATATCACCAATACGAAAGCGACTACACGGGCGTAGATACCCGGGTCCAGGTGAATCAGGTGCCCGGCGGCATGATCTCCAACCTGTCCCAGCAACTGAAGGAGCAGAACGCCCTGGAACGCATGAACAAGGTGTTGGAGGAAATCCCCCGGGTGCGCAAGGACTTAGGCTATCCGCCCCTGGTCACGCCCACCTCCCAGATCGTCGGCACCCAGGCGGTGCTGAACGTGCTGACCGGCAAGCGCTACCAAAGCATCACCAACGAGGTTAAGCGTTACCTCCAGGGCGGGTACGGCAAGGCGCCGGCGGCAGTCAATCCCACCCTGCAACAGCAGGCGGTGGGTAAAGAAGAGATCATCGAGGTGCGGCCAGCGGATTTGCTCAAGCCGGAGTTGGACCGTTTGACCAACGAGATCGGGCTGCTGGCGACTTGCGAGGAGGATGTGCTCACCTACGCCATGTTCCCGGAAGTGGGCCGCCTGTTCTTAGACCAGCGGGCCGCTGGCACCCTGGTCCCGGAGGCGTTGGAAGCGCCCAAGGCGGGCCGGGAAGCCGCCCGGGCACCTACCGAGTTCAACGTGGTGCTGCACGGCGAGAGTTACCACGTCCGGGTTACCGGCGCGGGCCGCAAGGAGCAGCGGGAACGGCATTTTTACTTCACCGTGGACGGTATGCCGGAAGAGGTGCTGGTGGAGACCCTGGATGAGATCGTCCTGGAAGGGGGCGCCAAGGGGGCGGTCAAGCAGGCCATCGAGGGCAAACGCCCCAAGGCCACCAAGGAAGGTCACGTCACCACCGCCATGCCCGGCAATATCGTGGATGTGCTGGTCCGGGAAGGGGATCAGGTCATCGCCGGCCAGCCGGTGCTGGTCACCGAGGCCATGAAGATGGAAACCGAGATACTGGCCCCCATCGGCGGTACCGTGACCAAGGTGCGGGTGCACAAGGGTGATAGTGTCAACCCCCAGGAAACCCTGCTGGACATCGAACCCTAGGGCTAGGGTGATGAAGCTGTCCTGATATTTTCCGCTGACGCAACCGGAACGGCCTAGTCTTTTCCCATGCAATCAAGGGGTTGGTGCTGTTGATTGCATAGGCCCGCGCCATTGCTGGGATCCAGGGCTACCGGACGGCTTCTAACCGGCCCAGGGTCCCAACCCGCGCCTCAGGGCCAGGCGATTAGGGATGCTCGCAACTGGCTATCGGGGTCCCATCGTCTTTTTCCGGAATCCCGTCGCGATTCCCATCATGGGCGATGCGCATCTTGGTACGGCCAAGGATCAAGGCGCGTGCGGTATGCCGGTCACCGTCGGCGCAGAACACTAGGGTGCCGTTCTTGTTGGCCAATCCGGTGCGGTCAAAACTGATGTAATTGACGCCGGTACTCAAGGAGGTATTGGCGGCAATGGCGGGATAGGTCCGCAACAAGACTTCCGGGGAGTTTCCAGCCAGGTCCCGCACCCCGTCGCCGTCCCGGTCCGCGAACAGGATCCAGCCCTGGTTCCAGCTCACGCCATCACCGCCACAGGCCAAACCATCGCCACTTTTGCAAAGGGTCACGGTACCGCCCCGTTTGATGGCTTCGCTCTGGGCAAAACTGAGCGCTCCATACAGCTCCCGCATCTGTTCCGACAGATTGCTCTTAATCATCTGGGCGCGCAGGTTAGGAATAGCGATGGTCACCAGTAGGGCCACCACCGCCAGTGCCAACATGGCGTCTACTAGGCTGAACCCATGCACCTTGATGCAATCAGGGAATTTCATGCTATTCACTCGGCCCCGCTCATTTGGACCTGGGACTTTCCCGAACCCCCGGCTAGCAACTCAGGGAACTTTTGGGGACCTTGAAAAATGGCCATCCA